>DASQEZ010000332.1:0-20752 GCA_035633415.1 Ornithinibacter sp.
ATCGGCATCGGCGCGGCCATCCTCGGCGTCCCGTTCGCCTCCGGGATCGCCCTGCTGGTCTTCTTCGGTGCCTTCATCCCGGTGGTCGGCGCCGCCATCTCGGGCACGGTCGCCGTCCTCCTGGCGCTGGTGGCCCTCGGCCCGGTGCAGGCGCTGATCATGCTCGGCATCGTCATCGGCGTGCAGCAGGTCGAGTCCCACCTGCTGCAGCCGCTCCTCGTCGGCCGGGTGATGCGCATCCACCCGCTCGCCGTCATCCTGGCGATCGCGGCGGGCATCATCCTCGCCGGCATCATCGGCGGTCTCATCGCGGTGCCGACGGTCGCGGTCATCAATGCCGTCAGCCACCACCTGCTCGACGGGCCCGAGGACGTCGGCATCCCACCCGGCGGGGCGATGACCGCGGACGAGGTGCTCACACCCGCGCAGGAGGCGCGCGCGGAGGCCGAGGCCCAGGACGTCGGGGACCGCACCGAGGCAGCCGCACACCGGGACACCGAAGGCACCGACTGAGCCGTCACCCGAGAGGGTGCTCCCGGCCGCTGACCGGTCGACGGGCGGCGGGAGCCGGCGTCAGGCCCCGGCGACCCGGCGCTCGTCGTACTGCGACTCGTCGCGCTCGCTCTCGCGCACGACGGGCGCGGGGTCGGGGGTGACGGCGGCGGGCGCGACCTCGGCCCGCTGGGCCTTGGCCTTCATCGTGTAGGTCGGTCGAGGTACCGGCACGGGGTCCCAGGTGAGCGGGATGTCGTCCTCGTCGACGATCGGCACCATCACGTCGTCGGCCGGCGCGACCGCCACGGCCACCTCCGCCGGCAGCGGCTCGACGACCGCGTGCTCCGGCTCGGCGACCGTGGCCACCTCGACGTCGGTGGCCTCGACCGGTGCCTCGGCCTCGCCGGCGGATGCCGCCGGGCGAGCCGGGCGGCCCGCTGCGGTCGCCGTCGACGACGGTTCCGAGGGTGCGGACGCGCGGCGACGGGCGAGGTCGGACTGGCGGCGGGCCTGCACCCGCACCGTGGCGCGACGCTCGGCGCGCACGCCGGAGCGGACGAACAGGAACGTCGAGACCACGGCCAGAGCGGCGGGTGCCAGTGCCCACAGGGGCAGCACGGACAGGGCGACGAGCGGAACGATGACGAGCAGCTCGACCAGGGCGCCGAGCAGCAGCAGCCCGCGTACCCGTCGGCTCGGCCGCACCCGACGTGGGGCAGCGGGGGCGTGGGTGGGGCGCCGCACGGGGCGGGCCGTGGCGGCCACGGGGGCAACGGCATCCGGGACGTCGTCGATGCGCTCGGTGACGCCGATCGGCCCCGGCTCGGTCGCCACGGCGCGCTTGACCAGCACCTGGGGGCGCGAGGCGCGAGCGGGGTGCACGGCGTACGAGCGGGGGGACGGCACGGAGAGGTCGGTGCGGGGCAACGGGTCGCGGCGCTCGAGCACGCGCATCGCCTCGCTGAACTGCTCGACCGACCGCGCGGTGGCGACGTGGTCGCGGCGGCGGACCCAGTACTGCACGAAATAGGCAGCCCAGACACCGAGGAGGACCAGGAAGATCAGGCTCGAGGGCGACTGCACGTTATGACGGTAGGTGCGCGTCGCCGTCGGGCGCCGGACCCCCCTCGGTGTGTCGCGCAAGTGACTGTAGTGACGACTGTGTTTCATCGCCCCCTGCACCGGTGCCGGCCTCCTCGGCGGCGATCCGCACGAGCCGGTCGGCCAGTGTCTCGCCGGCGAGGTCCTCGGTGGTCAGGGCGAACGAGAGGTGGTCGCGCCACGCCCCGGCGATGTGCAGGTAGTGCGGGCGCAGGCCCTCGCGGCGGAAGCCCAGCTTGCGCACCACGGCCAGGCTGGCGGTGTTCTCCGGCCGGATGTTGACCTCGATCCGGTGCAGCCCCAGCGGGCCCAGCGCGTGGTCGCCGGCGAGCGCCAACGCCGTCGGGATGACCATCTGACCGGCCACGGCCCGGCTCACCCAGTACCCGACGAAGCACGACCGGAACGAGCCGAGGACGATCGAGCCGATCGACAGCTGGCCGACGAACCGGCCCTCGACCTCGACGGCGAAGGGCAGGGCCCGCCCGGCGCGGGCGTCGCGGTCGTACTGCTCGACCAGCTCCTCGAAGGTGCGAGCCGGCGCGTCGGGGTCGGGCGAGGTGGCGTCCCACTCCTCGAGCCAGGCGGCGTTGGCACGGCGTACCGACTGGAAGGCCGGGCCGTCGTCGGTCGTCAGGGCTCGCAGGGTCACCCCGACGCCGGTCGGCGTCACCCCGCTCAGTCGCACCGGCCACGGCCACTCCCCCGCCCGGTCGACCCCGTGGCCCGGCCCGACGACCCCGGCGGCCCTGCGGCGCACCCGCTCCCACATCAGTGGTCGCCACCCTCGGCCTGGCTCAGCGCGTGCGGCAACACCTCGGCCAGCACCTCGAGCGCGTCGCGGACCCCGCCGGAGGACCCGGGCAGGTTGACCACGAGGGTGCGGCCGGCGAGGCCGGCCAGCCCGCGCGACAGCACCGCCGTGGGGATGCCGTGAGCCACCCCCCGGGCGCGCAGCGCCTCGGCGAGACCGGGCACCTCGCGGGTGAGGAGAGGACGGGTGGCCTCGGGGGTGCCGTCGGTGGGGGTCAGCCCGGTGCCACCCGTGGTGAGCACGAGGTCGGGGTGGGTCGCGAGCGCGGTCGCCAACGCCTCGGCGACGGCGGGCCCGTCGGGCACCACGACGGCATCGGGCACCGCCGCGCCCCACGAGCGCAGGGCCTCCACGAGCAGGAGCCCGCCCCGGTCGGGGTAGACCCCGGCGGCGGCGCGGGTGGAGCAGGTCACCACGACGGCTCGGCGGCCGGTGAGCGGGCCGGCATCCGCGGCGGCACCCGGCTCAGCAGCCGGTTCGGGGCTGCTCATGCCGGTTCCTCCCAGCTCCCCGAGCGGCCGCCGGACTTCGCGGTGACCCGCACGTCGGTGATCCGGGCGTGCCTGTCTACGGCCTTGACCATGTCGACCAGCGCGAGCGCGGCCACGGCGACGGCCGTGAGCGCCTCCATCTCGATGCCGGTGCGGTCGGCGGTGCGCACGACCGCCCGGATGTCGACGCCGTCGTCGACGACGTCGAGGTCGACCTCGACGGCGTGCACGGCGACCGGGTGGGCCAGCGGGATGAGCTCGGGGGTGCGCTTGACCGCCTGGATGCCGGCCACCCGGGCCACCCCGAGCGCGTCGCCCTTCGGCACGACCCCGTCGCGCAGCGCCGCCACGGCGGCCGGTGACAGGAGCACCCGGCCGGCGGCGGCGGCCCGGCGGGCGGTGACGGCCTTGCCGGAGACGTCGACCATGTGGGCCGTGCCGTCGGCGCGCACGTGGGTCAGCCCCGAGGGCGCCGGGGTCGGGAGGTGAGCGGGGTCAGAGGCCACGGTCGCGATCCTGCCCGAGGAGGGGGAGGCAGCGCACCCTGTCGCCGGGCTCGACCCGGTCGACGTCTGCGGGAACGACGGCGAGGGCCGTCGCCGCGCTGAGCGCGCCGAGCACATGGGACCCCTGGCCACCCGACGGCCGCACCCGGCCGGCGGTCTCGACGACGCGGGTCAGCTCGACCTTGCCGGGCGCGGCCACCCAGCCGGTGTCGGCGACGGCCTCGAAGGCGCCGTCGACGTCGGGGTCGAGCCCGGCCAGGCGACGCAGCGCGGGCAGCACGAACACGTGGAACGACACCAAGGAGCTGACCGGGTTGCCCGGCAGCGTCACGGCGGGGGTGCGGCTGCGACCCACGACACCGCAGCCCTGCGGCATCCCCGGCCGCATGGCGACCTTGACGAACTCCACGCCCCCGTCGGCGGTGAGCACCTCCTTGACCGTGTCGTACACGCCCATCGACACCCCGCCGGTCGTCAGGACGAGGTCGGGTGCGCCGGGCAGGTCGTCGAGCAGGGCACGCATCGCGACGGCGTCGTCACGCAGGTGCGCCGACCCGGCGACCTCGGCGCCGGCCGCCTCGACGAGGGCACGGAGCATCACGGAGTTGGAGTCGACGATCTGGCCGTGCTCGAGGGCCGAGCCCGGCGGCACGAGCTCGTCACCGGTCGACACCACGGCCACCCGTGGCCGCGGGTGCACCGACAGCTCGGGCACGTTGGCCGCGGCCGCGAGCGCGAGGTGCCCGGGGCCGAGCCTGGTGCCGGCCGACAGCACGAGGTCGCCGGCGCGCACGTCCTCGCCGCGTCGGCGCACCGAGCGGCCGGCGGCCGGGGCGTCGTGCAGCGCCACCGCGGTCGCGCCGCCATCGGTCAGCTCGACCGGCACCACCGCGTCGGCACCCTCGGGCATGGGCGCACCGGTCATGATCCGCAGCGCGTGCCCGACCACGAGGACGTGGTGCGCCGTGTCGCCCGCGGCGATGTCACCGGCAACCGGCAGGACGACGGGGGCGGACCCGGTGGCGCCGGCGAGCTCGCCCGCGCGCACCGCGTACCCGTCCATGGCCGAGTTGTCGAAGCCCGGCAGGTCGACCGCGGCCACGACGTCCTGCGCGAGCACCAGCCCCAGGGCCGACCCCACCGGCACCGACGTCGCGGGCAGCGGGGCGACGAGCGACAGCACTGCGTCGCGGTGGTCGGCGAGCGTTCGCATCAGACCTCGCCCTCGAGGCGCGCGCCGTCCGCGATGGTGCGTACCGCGCCGGTGACCCGCACGTCACCGGCGCAGACCACGCCGGCACCGAACGTCACGTCACCCTCGATCCGCAGGCTCGTGCAGTCGCGGATCGACGGCACCCCCCGGGGGAAGCGCTCCTCGAACCCGGCGATCTGCGCGTAGGGCTTCGCGAGGTCGATGAAGGGCTCGGCGTGGTCGATGGTCGACTCGACGAGCGAGTCCTCGGTGAGGCGGTAGAGGTCGGAGCGGATCAGCAGCAGCTCGTTGGTCGTCTTCACCGGCCGGAACCGGCTGCGGTCGACGGCCAGCGCGCGCGAGCCGTCGAACACCTCGACGGCCGCACCCATCGCCGACTCGATCTGGATGACCGGGGTGCTGTCGGGGCGGGTCGGGTCGACGGTCTTGCGGTTGACGATGACCGGCAGGCCGAGGATGCCGTCGCGCTCGGCGAGGCGGTCGGCCAGGACGTCGAGGTCGACCCAGAGGTTGTTCGCGTGGAACCAGGGGTGGCGCTCGGTGTCCTGGAAGAAGTGGTCCTCCCCCTCGGCGACCATCGCGCTGTCACGCAGCACCAGCCGACCGTCGCTCTTGCGCACGCCCAGGTGCCCACCCTTGCGGTCGTTGCGGGTACGGGTGCAGACCTCGGTGACGTAGGGGATGCCCTCGCGCGCCATCCACGCCGGCACCGCGCCCTCGCACGTGGCGCCGAGGTTGTCGGCGTTGGAGAGGAAGGCGTAGCGGTAGCCGTGCTCGCGCAGCGTGTCGAGCAGGCCGGTGGTCTGCAGCGCGACGTAGACGTCGCCGTGCCCCGGCGGGCACCACTCGAGCGTGGGGTCCTCCGGCCACTCGACGGGGCCGAGGTCGTCGGTGCGCAGCTTGGGCTCCATGCTCTGCAGGAAGTCGAGCGGCAGCCCGTCGACGGCGAGCCCGGGATGCCGCTCGAGGATCGCGAGCGACGCCTCGCGGGTGCGGAAGGAGTCCATCAGCAGCAGGGGGGTCTTCACCCCGTGACGCCGTCGCAGGGCCAGCACCTGCTTGGCGATGATGTCGAGGAAGCTCAGCCCGTCGCGCACCGGCAGCGCCGACTTCGGGCCGTCGACGCCCATGCTCGTGCCGAGCCCGCCGTTCAGCTTGATGACGACGGTGCGCCCCAGCGCCTCGGCCACCGCACCCTGGTCCTGACGCACCTCGTCGAGGTGCGTCACGTCGGTCAGCGGGTCGATGGTGTGCTCGGGAATGGTGCCCGCCGCATGCGAGCGCAGCTCGTCGTGGAACCGGCTGAACACCGACACCGCGAGCTCCGCGACCCCCGCCGCGCGCATCTTGTCGGTGGCAGCGCGCAGCGCGTCGGTCGTCATGCGGCAACCCTACGATGCGGGAATGGCCCGCGATCCCGAGAAGTCCGCACGCCGTACGACGCTGCGGGCCCGGCGCCGGGCGATCGCCGCCACCCGCGACGCCGGCGCCGACGGTGCCGTCCTGGCCGACCACGTCGTGGCCCTCCTCGCCCGGCTGGCGCTGGGGCCGGGCTCGGTCGTCACCTCCTACGCCGCGGTGCCCGGGGAGCCGCCGACGGCCGCCCTCAACGCCGCCCTGCTGGCGGGCGGCATCCGGGTGCTGCTGCCGGTCACCCTGGCCGACCTCGACCTCGACTGGTGCGACGCGACCGGCGCCCCCGGTACGGCCCACGCGGCGCCGCCGCTGGGTCGCGATGCCGTCGCCCTCGCGGACCTGGTGCTCGCCCCCGGGCTCGCCGTCGACCGCACCGGGACCCGGATGGGCCAGGGTGGCGGCTGCTACGACCGGGCCCTGCCGCGGCGGCGTCCCGGCACCCCCGTGGTCGTCGTGCTGCACCCGGGCGAGCTGCTCGACGCGGGCGACCCGCCGCTCCCCCGGCAGGCGCACGACCAGCCGGTGGACGCCGTCGTGACCGCCGAGGGCCTGACCGACCTCGGGCTCACCCCGTGGAGCCGGCCCCTTCCGGGCGCAGGGTGAGCACGTCGGGGTCGGTGGCTCGCACGGCGGCCTCGGTGAAGGGCCACGGCCGCTGGCGACCGGCCACCCAGTCCTCGACCTGGTCGGTGTAGTGGGCGTCGGTGGGGTGACCGCTCACCCCGGTCTGGTTGATCCAGGTCGACGCGTCGAGGTCTGCCAGGTCGACCACCATCCGCATCGACGGGGCCCAGTCGACCTCATAGCCCTCGCTCGCGGTCCAGCCGTTGGCGTTGACGATCGACGAGCCCCCCGGCATGTCGTGGGGGCCGTCGTTGACCAGCCACCGCACGGGCCCGGGCACCGACTCGCCGCCGAGCACCGGGTGCTCGAGGGTGAGCCGGTGCAGCTTGCCCCACTGCCACTTGGCGGGGTCCTTGCCCAGCTCGCGGGTCAGCTCGAGGCGGGCCTCGACCAGTGCCTGGCGCAGCACCTCGTCCTTGCCCTCGGTGACGTTCGGGGTGAGCTTGTCGTCCCACCACGCGCTCTTGGGGTCGGTGAGCAGCCGCTGCACGGCCGCGCGCCACCGGGCGTCACCGTCGGCCTTCAACCCGGTCGGCAGCTCGTCGTCGAAGAGCAGCTCGAGCAGGTTGCGCCAGACCGCGTTGTAGTAGGCGGCGGCCGCGCCGGCATCCGCGTCGCCGGCCGGGGTGGTGTGGTCCCAGTCGCGCAGCAGCTCGCGGGCCTCTCGGGTGAACTCGAGCAGCTCGGCGGAGTCCGGGTCGGCCTCGGGCGCCGTCAGTGGGGCCGCGAGCAGCGCGGGCACGAGCACCTTGGCGAAGGAGTCCTCGGTGTCGAGCTGGATGTCGGCCATGTCGGCGGGAGCCACCTTGTCCAGGGCGGCGAGCCGCTCGCCGATGCGGGTCGAGCGCCAGCCGTCGTCCCACTCGGTGGTGAGGAACGGAGACGAGCTGCTCGTCACGGCCTGGTTGGCCGCCACGATCACGCCGTCCTTCGGGTCGAGCGCCCACGGCATCTCGGAGAACTCGACGAACCCCTGCCAGTCGTAGGTCGAGTCCCAGCCGGGCGCGGGCCAGTAGCCCGCCGGCGTGCGGGGCAGGGCCGGGCGTCGCAGCGGCACCTGGCCGGGCCCCTGGTAGCCGATGTGGCCGTCCCGGTCGGCGTAGATCAGGTTCTGCGCGGGTACCGCGAAGGCGCGGGCGGCCTCCCGGAACGCGTCGAAGTCGCTGGCCAGGTTGAGGTCGAGGATGGCGTCGGCGGTGCGGCCGGGGAGCAGTCCGGTCCACGCGAGCGAGACGACGTAGGACTCGTTCTCGTCGCCCTCCTGCTCCGTCGGAGCCCTGGCCCCGGCGTCCGAGACCCCTTCCATGACGTCGGACATCACCGGCCCGTGGACGGTGCTGCGCACGGTGATGCGCTGGTCGGCGCCGCCCGCGATCTTGATGACCTCCTGGCGGGTGGTGACCTCCTCCCAGTCGCCGTCGCGCAGGTAGGTGTCGCCGATGACCCGCTCGAGGTAGAAGTCGGTGACGTCGGGTCCCAGGTTGGTGAAGCCCCAGGCGATGTCGGCGTTGTGGCCGATGATCACTCCCGGCACCCCGGCGAACGAGAAGCCGCTGACGTCGAGCGGGCAGGCCTGCGACACGGTGCGGCAGGTCAGGCTGTTCTGGATCCAGATGCCGGGCTGGCTGACCCCGAGGTGCGGGTCGTTGGCGAGCAGCGGCTTGCCGGTGGTGGTGCGCGAGCCGGCGACCACCCACGAGTTCGACCCCACGCCCGCGCCACGGCCGATGAGCTGGGGCACCGCGTCGAGCGCGGCGTGCACCGCGGCGTAGGCGGCCCGGGCCGAGGCACTGGTGAGCCGCTCGTCGCCGGATGCCGCGACGGCATCCGGCGTGGTCGAGCCGTTATCGGCGGAGGTCGTGAGGGCCGACGGCACCGCCGACGCGGTGGCGCGCTCGGGCACCTGGGGAGACCACTCGTCACCGCCGAGGATGGGCGGGTGGGCGTCGTAGTCGTAGGCCGGGTAGATCTGGCTGATCTGCGCCGCGGTCAGACGGCCGGACAGGCGGGCCCGGGCCAGCTCGTCGGTGAAGTTGCCCTTGAGGTCCCAGGCCATCGCCTTGAGCCAGGCGAGGCTGTCGACCGGGGACCAGTCCTCGATCTCCGCGGTCGGCAGCTGCAGGCCCAGGATCGTGTACTCGACGGCGACGTCGCGGGGGGCCCGGCCGCGCAGGTAGGTGTTCACCCCGTCGGAGTAGGCCTGGAGCATCTGCCGGGTCTGCGGCTTGAGGGTCGGCAGCTCCTCCTCGGCGATGCGGCGCCAGCCCATCGTGCGGATCACCTTGTCGGTCTCGAGGCCGTCCTTGCCGACGAGCTCGGACAGCCGGCCCGCGGTGACGTGGCGGCGCAGGTCCATCTCGAAGAACCGCTCCTGGGCGTGCACGTACCCCTGGGCCCGGGCGAGGTCGGTGAGACTGTCGCCGAAGATGTGGGGGATGCCGCTACCGTCACGCATGACCGTGACGTCGGCGGTGAGACCGGGCAGCTCGGCGCTGCCGGAGGTGCGTGGGAGCGAGTCGCGCACCGCCGACACGACGACGACGCCCGCCACCAGCGCCACCACCACCACCACGGCGAGAAGTCCGTAGAGGACACGACGGGCGATGACGACTCGACTCACCCTGCGAGACTAGGTCACGGGAGTACGACGACGAACGAGGACGGGCCGTGGGACAGACCTGGACGTTGCCGCTCGCGGGAGGTGACGCGTCCGGGTTCTCCCTCGACGAGCTGACGCTGGTCCTCCTCCTGGGCAGCCTGGTCCTCGTCGTGTCGGTGGCCGCCGTGCGCCTCTCGCTGCGCTCGGGCCTGCCCTCCCTGCTCATCTACCTCGGAATCGGGCTGCTGCTCGGCGAGGCGGGAATCGGCATCCGCTACGACGACCAGCAGCTCACCCAGGTGCTGGGCTATGCCGCACTCGTCCTCATCCTGGTCGAGGGAGGGATCACGACCCAGTGGTCCGGCATCCGGCGGTCCGTCGCGCCGGCCGCGGTGCTGGCGACCATCGGGGTGGCCGTGTCCGTGCTCGTCGTGGGGGTCGCCGCGCACTTCCTGCTCGGGTGGTCCTGGCAGGTGTCCTTCCTCGTGGCCGCCGTGCTCGCCTCGACCGATGCCGCGGCCGTGTTCTCCGTGCTGCGCCGGGTGCCCCTCCCCCGTCGCATCTCGGGAGTCCTCGAGGCCGAGTCGGGCTTCAACGATGCGCCGGTCGTGCTGCTCGTGACGGCGATCGCCGCCGGGATGGCGCCCGACGCGACGCCGGACCCGCTGTGGCAGGTCGGGATCATCACGACGCTCGAGCTGGCCGGTGGCGCCCTGGTCGGCCTCGCCATCGGGTTCGGGGGCGCCCGGGTGATGCGGCTGGTGGCCTCCACGTCGTCGGCCCTGTTCTCCATCGGCGTCATCGCCGTCGCCGTCCTCGCCTATGCGGCCGCCGACGTGCTCCACACCTCCGGCTTCCTCGCCTGCTACCTCGCCGCGCTCGTCCTCGGCAACCAGCGGATGCCGCACCGCCCGGCCGTGGTGGGGTTCGCGACCGCCATCGGCTGGCTCGCCCAGATCGGTCTCTTCGTGCTCCTGGGTCTGCTCGCGTCGCCGAACGGGTTCATGGACGTGCTCGTGCCTGCCCTCGTCGTGGGGGCGGCCCTGCTCCTGCTCGGCCGGCCGCTGTCGGTGCTGGTGTCGTGCCTTCCGTTCGGGATGTCGTGGCGCACCCAGGTCTTCCTGTCCTGGGCGGGGCTGCGTGGTGCCGTGCCCGTCGTGCTCGCGACCGTGCCGGCAACCGTCGGTGCGCCGGGGGTGACCTGGCTCTTCGACCTCGTCTTCGTGCTCGTCGTGATCTTCACGATCGTGCAGGCCCCCACGCTGCCGTGGGTGGCCCGCCGGCTCGGGCTGGCGTCGGCCCACCACCAGGTCGACCTGGCCGTGGAGACGACTCCGCTCAGCGAGCTCGGTGCCGAGCTGCTCGAGATCGACGTGGGGCCGGGCTCACGGATCGCCGGTGTACGGGTGTTCGAGCTGCGGCTGCCGGTGGGGGCGAACGTCTCACTGGTCGTCCGCGAGGGCCGCTCGTTCGTGCCGCGCGAGAACGACGTGCTGCGCCACGGCGACCAGCTGCTCGTCGTCGCCCCGAGCGCGGTGCGCGAGGTCACCGAGCAGCGGCTGCGCGCGGTGAGCCGGGGCGGGCGCCTCGCCGGCTGGCCCTGACCCGGCCATCCCGTCACGACCGTCCCTCGGGCGGCGGAATCGCGTGGTCCCCGGCTCGCCTATCCTTGGGTGACGCCGTCGCCGCCCAGCAGCGCCGTCGCGCCGCCCCCGGCGTGACCAGGGCCGGCGCACCCCACCGTTTCGCAGGAGGACCCCGTGCCGACGTACGCCTACGCGTGCACCGAGTGCGACCACCGCTTCGAGGCCGTGCAGTCGTTCAGCGACGACTCGCTGACCGTGTGCCCCGAGTGCGAGGGCCGCCTGCGCAAGGTCTTCAACGCCGTCGGCATCGTCTTCAAGGGCGGCGGTTTCTACCGCACCGACTCGCGGTCGGGCTCGTCCGTGACCGCCGGCGCCGCCACCACCGGCTCGGCCTCGTCGGAGTCGGGCTCGTCGGGGCAGTCGTCCGACACGTCGTCCGGGAAGTCCTCGGGCTCCACCGACTCCTCGTCGTCGTCCACAGCCGCCGGCACGCCCGCCGCGTCGTCCACACCCTCGAGCTGACCCGCCGGATGCCGGTCGGCGGCGCCTAGCGTCGTCGGCATGCCGCGTCCGCCCCGCCCCCTGCCCGGCCTCACCGGCCCGGGGCGCCGCGCCCGATGGCGTCGCGTGGTCCTGCGCAGGGTGCTGTCCGCAGTGCTGGCGGCGACGTCCGTCGTGCTCGTCATCCTGCAGCTGCGTCCGCCACCCGAGCCGGTGACACCGGTGGTCGTGGCCGTTCGCGACCTGCCGGCCGGCTCGGTGCTCACCGAGGCCGACCTCGGCCTCGAGGGCGTGCCGGAGCGGTCCGTGCAACCCGGCGCCCTGGCCGCGGCGACGGATGCCGTGGGTCGCCGGGTCGCTGCCGGGCTGGCGCGGGGGGAGACCCTCACGGCATCCCGGTTGGCGCCCCGGGGCCCGCTCGACGGACTGCCCACCGGGCGGGTCGCCCTGCACGTCGTGTCGGCCGATCCCGCGGGCGTCGACCTCCTGGCGCCCGGGCTGTCCGCCCGCGTCTACCCGGTGGCCGGAGGCCCGGCGCTGGCGGTCGCGGCCACGGTGCTGGCGACCGACCCTCCCGGCCGGGGCGGCACGGGATCGCTGTCGGACCCGTCACCGCGGGGCGTGGTGCTGTCGCTGAGTGCCACCGAGGCCGACGCCGTGCTCGCCGGCCACGGCTCGCTCGAGGGCCCGGTGACCGTCACCGTCGTGGCCTCCGCGGGCTGAACGCCGGGTCCGCGGGTGGCTCCGTCCCACCACTCGAGCGAGCCCGTGCCCCCGCCCGGACACGGACGGCCCACCCGCCCTAGGCTGCTGGCGGGAACGGGCCTCACGCCACCACTCATCGACCGAATGGAACAGGACCACCATGAAGGGTTTCAGGGACTTCGTCCTCCGCGGCAACCTCATCGAGATCGCCGTCGCGTTCATCATCGGCGCGGCCTTCGCCGCCCTCGTCACCGCGTTCACCAAGGTGCTCCTCGAGGCCATCGGCATGGTCTTCGGTAGCGACAGCTTCAACTTCGACGACTGGAAGCCCGGCGGCTGGTCCACGATCGGGCCGTTCCTCACCGCCCTGGTCGCCTTCCTCATCATGGCGTTCGTCGTCTACTTCTTCATCGTCAAGCCCTACGAGCACGCCAAGGACAAGTTCTTCCCGGCCGAGCCCGACGCCGAGACGATCGACCCCAACACCGAGCTGCTCCGCGAGATCCGCGACGAGCTGCGCGCTCCTCGCGCCTGACCCGCGGGGCTCGAGCTGCGGGTGGCTCGCTGATCGTCCCCGACTGCCGTCGCGGTGATGGCGGGGAACTTCACGGGTGGCGGGGAACCTTCCGCGCCACCGGTGAGCTTCCCCGACGTCACCGTGATGTCGGGGAAGCTCGGATGCCGTCGCGGCGTCACTCCCAGTGCGGCGGGCGCTGCTCGCGAAGCCAGCGGTCGTGCTGGGTCTCCCCCGGCTTCGCGTCCTCACGCGGTGCCACGACGTCCGGGGCGTCGTCGGCCGCCGGGTTCGTGCCCGCTCGGTCCGCCCGGCGCCGCACCCGGCGCCGACGGCGCGGGTCGATCGGCTCCGGGTGCTCAGTCATCGCCCGGCGCCTCGCGCACCCCGGCGGCCGCGAGGATGCGCGACACGTCACGCGCCGGGTCGCGGAACACGTCGGTCGACCAGACCCGGACATGCCGCCAGCCGAGCCGCTCGAGCTGCTCGGCCCGCAGCCGGTCACGGTCGCGGGTCGTGCGCATCGCGGCGTACTGCGGCCCGTCGGACTCGACGGCGAGCATCATCCGCCCGGGCCGGGCCGGGTCCTCGATGGCGAGGTCGACCGGGTCGAGCGAGGAGCCGACGTCCTCGTGCACGACGAGCCCGTGGCCGCGCAGCCGCCGCGCGAGGTCGGCGAGCACCACGGATCGCGTGCCCGTGACCGGCGCGGGCACGGCATCCGCCTCGACGACGGCAGCACCCGCCGGCACACCGGGCAGCGGCCCACCTGCCGCGTAGGCGAGGAAGTCCCGCAGCATCATCGCGCCGCGGGCGCGCAGCCGGGCCGGGTCGAGGTCGGCGGCCGCGATCGACGACACCACCGTCATCGAGCGCCGGGAGCGGGTGATCGCGACGTTCAGCCGGCGCTCGCCACCCTCGATGTTCAGCGGCCCGAACCGGTGCAGCACCCGCCCGTGCGGGGTCTTGCCATAGCCGACGGTGAGCACGATGTCGTCGCGCTCGTCGCCCTGAACCCGCTCGAGGTTCTTGACGAAGAAGGGCTCGGGCCGGTCCTCGTCGAAGAAGGCGAGCAGGTCGTCGTCGAGGTCGGCCAGGGCCCGGCGCAGCGCCTCCTCGACCCGGGTCGCGTGGGTGATGCCGAGCGCGATGACACCGAGCGAGCGGTCCGGGCTGGTGCGGGCGTGCTCGATGACGAGCTCGACGACCCGGTCGACCTCGGTGGCCGTGGTCTCGACGGCCGCCTCGCCCTCGGCGACGATGCCGTGCCCGTCGACGAGGACGTGGTGCACGACCGGGTCGGTGCCGGTGCCGGGGAAGGTGACGAGCGACCCCTCGTAGACCTCGGCGTTGGCGAACGCGATGAGCCGCTCGTCGAGCGAGCGGTAGTGCCACGACAGGCGGCGGCTGGGCAGCGCGGCCGCGAGCACGTCGAGGATGGACTCGACCCCCTCGGTGATCGCCTCGTCGGCGCCGACCGCGGCGGGGTCACCGTCGGTGACGGTGGTGAAGAACGAGGTCGGTGGCAGCTGTCGCGAGTCGCCCGCGACGACGACCTGGCGGGCTCGCGAGATCGCGGAGACCGCTTCGGCGGGCGGCACCTGTGAGGCCTCGTCGAAGACGACGACGTCGAACAGCTGGCCCGGCGGCAGCACCGAGGCCACGACGAGCGGGCTCATCACCCAGCACGGCCGCACGGCCGTGACCAGGTCGGGGCAGCGCGTCACGAGGTCGCGCAGCGGGGCCAGCCGTCGGGCGCGGGCACCCTCGGCCCGCAGGTAGGTCTCCTGCTCCGGGTGGTCACCCGACACGTCGACGACGTGGTCGCCCACCGCGACGAGGACCCGCTCGGCGTTGGCCTCGACGACCGCCCGGTCGGCCTCGGCGAACTCCCCGACGCTGCGGGTGAGCGCCCGGCCGTCGTGGGCCGCCACCCGAGGGTCGCCCTGGGCGATCTCCTCCGAGAGCGAGGACCACCACACCCACTCGACCTCGGCGGTCGCGCGCTCGGCCGGCACCGCTCGCGAGCGCAGGTCCTCGATGAGCGGTCGCAGCCCGGATGCCGTGAGCTCGTCCACCGCGGTGGTCACCGCCGGAACCACCCCGAGTCGGCCCGCGGAGGCGGCGAGGACGTCGACCCGGCTGCGCAGGGAGGCGAGGTCGAGGTCGACCAACGCCGTCACGGCATCCGCCGTGGACCCCTCGGCAGGCGGGTCGGCGCCGGGCAGGTGCGCGTCGAGCCACTCGAGGTCGGCCACGAGGGCGGCGTGGGACACCCGGGCCCGGTCGAGCTCGACGGGGATCTCCGGGCGCCCGCCCGAGCCGGCGAGCTGACGCCAGGCCACCCGCTGGGCGCTCGCGCCGGCCAGGGCCACGTGCAGGTCGGCCGGCGGGCGCCCGGGCCGCAGGAGGGCGCGAGCCTGTCGCCGCAGCCGCCACCGGTCGAGCAGACCCAGGTCGGAGCCGACCGAGCGGCGGTAGGCCGAGCTGCCGGTGGCGGTCACGAGGTCGTCCAGCGGGATGTCGAACACCTCGGGGCGGAAGACCTCGAGGGTGTCGCGGACGTCACCGACCGTCGCCAGCACCCGCCCCCAGTCGTTCGTGGTCGGCTCCTCGGGCAGCTGGATACCGCGGAACACGTCGGCGAGCGCGTGGGCGGTGGCGTCGACCTGGCCCCCGGCGAGGCGGAGGACCCGCTCGCGGGCCTCGGCCGCCTCCTCGGACGTGCGGATGCCGGCGCCGAACCAGGGGTCGTCGGCGCCGTCGGCGTCCCAGTCGGCCAGCGACGCGACCGTCGTGACCGCCGCGGCCGTCGCGGACAGCTCGTCGCGACCGAGCGCGGCGAGGACCTCGCCGCGCAGCCGCACCCGCGACCGGGGCGGCGCGGCCAGCGTCGCGAACGCCGACACGGCCTCCTGCACCTCGTGCAGCGAGGCGCCCCACGGCTCGCGCCGCTCGTGCAGCGAGCGCACGTGCTCGGTGAGCCGGTCGGCCGCGCCCCGCCGGGCCACCCCGGGAGCCGTGACCCGCGAGGCGGCCGGGTCGGGCGCCGGGGTGCCGGCCCGGCCCCGGGCGGCCTCCGGGCGGCCGAGCCGGTCGAGGGCGTCGACCAGCTCGCGCGCCACCCGTCGGCGTCCGTGGGCGCCGGCGTGCAGGTCGAGCACGAGGTCGCCCAGGCCCACCCGCTCGAGCCGGCCCACGACGGCGTCGATGGCGGCTCGCTTCTCGGCGACGAAGAGCACGCGCTTGCCGTCGGCGGCGAGGGTGGCGATGAGGTTGGCGATGGTCTGCGACTTGCCGGTGCCGGGAGGCCCGTGGACGACCAGGTGGGAACCGGATCGCACCGCCTCGATGGCCTCCTGCTGGCTGCTGTCGGCGTCGAGCACCAGCACGTCGCGCTCGGGGTCGTCGAGGCCGAGGCGGCTGCGGTCGAGCTCCGAGCGCACGGCCCGCAGGGCGTCGGGGTCGCCGGCGAGCGCCGCGACCACGTCGTGGTCGGCGAGGGCGTCACCCTGGGCGGCGAGGTCGGCCACCATCGGGAGCTTGGCGTAGGAGAACGTGCCGACGACCAGCCGCGGGGTCACGGCGAAGTCGGGAACTCCGGCGCAGGCCTGCGCGAGGGCCGCGTACACGGGGTAGGGGTCGAAGGTCGGGCCGCTCGTGGCGAGCGACTCGAGGTGCTCCTCGTCGAGGGTGATGCCCTGCTCGGACGCCAGGTAGTGCACGAGCACCGGGTTCAGCTCGAGGTCGCCGCCGAGGTCGAGGACGTAGTCGCCCTGGGCGGCCCCGGTGGCCCGCAGGGTGCAGGCGCGCAGCATCACCGGCGCCGCCGGGGCGCGCGGGGCGGTGCGGCCGTCGGGCAACCGCACGGCCCACGACGCCATGCCGATCGCGAGGAACCCGGTGAGGATGCCGCGCTCCTCGGCGAGCTCGCGGGTCTTGGCCGCGATCGCGCGGGTGCGCCGGCGGGCCTCCTCGAGGGCGCCCGGCTCACGGACCAGGTCGGACAGCCGGGTGGGACGGCCGGCCAGCAGCCCTGCGACACCACCGGCGTGGGCGGTCGTGAGGTCGAGGGTGCCCGTCGGCAGGTCGCGGTACCACAGCAGGGTGTTGCGCCCGCCGAGGTCGACGAGGTGACGGGTCCAGGCGGCTCGGGCAGCGGCCACCCGGGCGACCCGCGGGTCGTCGTCGCGAGCCGGGGCCGGTCCCCCGCCGGCGGACGGACCCCCCCGCCCGCTGCTGGGGTCATCGGTGCCGGCAGCGCCCTCGACGGGCGTCGCCTCGCCGCTCGTCGGGGACGTGTCACTCACCTCAGCAGGCTAACAACGCGGGGAGTCGCCACCGGTCAGGTGCCGTGGTGGGTCGGTCACCCACCGCGCACGCCAGGGCACCGGCATCCACCTCGCTCAGGTGACGGCGGGCCCGGGGCGGGCGCTCGAGAGCGCGGCGGCGAGACCGATCGCCACGGCGACCCCGAGGGCACCCAGCGCCAGCGCCTCGAAGCTCGCGCGGTCGACGACCACGCCGGCGAGCGCCCCACCGGCACCGGCCATCAGGCCCATGAGCAGGTCGGACGCCCCCTGCGCACCCGGACGCTCCCGCACCGGCACGGCCGCCGTGAGCAGCGTGGACCCCGCGACGAGGGTGCACGACCACCCGAGGCCGAGCAGGAACAGGCCGGCGACGAGGGTCACCGACTCCCCCTCCGGCGACGCCGACGCGAGCAGCGCCGACGTCGACAGCACGATCGAGCCGACCACCGCGACGGCCCGGCCGCCGAAGCGGTCGACCGCCAGGCCGGTCAGCGGCGAGAACGCGAACATCCCCAGGATGTGGATGCTGATGACGAACCCGATCACCTCGAGCCCCGCGTCGCCGTGCGACATGTGCAGCGGGGTCATCACCATGACACTCACCATCGTCACGTGGCCCAGCGCCAGCGTGATCATGCCGAGCCGGGCGGCGGGGATGCCGGCCGCCACCCGCAGCCCACGGGTCACCGAGCCATGGGTGGGTCCGGCCTCGTCGCCGTCGGCGACGCTGCGCCGACGGGCCTCGACGAGCGGGTCGGGACGCAGCCGCACGACGATGAGGGCGGTCGCGAGCAGCAGGCCCAGGAGCGAGAAGAGGAAGGGGCCGGTGAGCTCCGGGAGGCCGAGAGCACGGGCCAGTGGGGCGCTCGGCCCGGCCAGGTTGGGGCCGATCACGCTGCCGACGGTGGTCGCCCAGACGACGATGCTGAGGTCACGGGCGCGGTGCACAGGTAGCGCGAGGTCGGCTGCGGCATAGCGGCTCTGGCTGTTCGAGGCGGTCGCCCCCCCGAAGAGCACGCTCGCGACGAGGAGCAGGGGGAAGCTGCGCACGACCCCGGCGGTGATGAGCCCGACCGCGCCGACCGCGGCCAGTCCGTAGCCGAGCACGAGGCCCGGGCGGCGCCCGCGGGCGGCCATGACGCGCGACATCGGGATCGCGATCAGGGCGGCGCCGAGCACCTGGAAGGTGCCACCGAGCCCGGCGAACTGGGCCGATCCCGAGACGTCCTCGGCGAGCAGCGCCCCCACGGCGATACCCGCGGACAGACCGACGCCACCGAGCACCTGGGTGCCGACGAGGGTGCGGACGACGTGCCGCTGGACCGGGTCGGGAGGCGCGTGGGTCGTCGTCACCGGAGCAGTATGCCGGGCGGGCGGGCCGGCATCCTGCGCTCGGGGGTGGCGTGACGTCAGCGGCGCCGGCGGACCATCGTCCACTCGTTGTGCTCGCCCACCCGTTCGTAGACGAGGTCGTCGAGGGCGATGCGCGCCAGTGCCAGTCCGCGACCGTTCTCGCTGTCGGCGTCGGGCATGGGTGACTGCGGCACCTCCAGCGGGGGGCCGCCGTCGGAGAGGTGCCCCAGGAGCCGGTCGCGCTCGACGTCGAGGGTGAACGAGTAGCGGATCGTGCCCGGGGGCCGACCGTGCTCGACGACGTTGTTGGCGATCTCGATCACCGCCGTCTCGAAGAGCATCAGGTCGGTGCTCTCGAGGTCGGGGTGGTCCTCGCGGACCCGGTCGAGCAGGTCGTGGAGCAGGTTGAGCGTCTCCGGCACCGCGAGGGTGTCGACGCGGTACTCACCAGCCATGGACCGCGTCACCCACGCTGTCGAAGGGCTGCAGGATGCGGTCGAGGTTGGTCAGGTTGAGCACCATCCGCACCTGCTCCTGCGCCGACGCGATCCGCAGGTCTCCGCCGGCCTGGCGGGTGCGCTTCAGCCCCGCGACCAGGGCGCCGAGCCCGGAGGAGTCGACGAAGCTGGTGCCGGCCAGGTCGACGACGACACGCACCCGGCCGTCGGAGACCGCGTCGTCGATGGCGCTGCGGAGGGTGGGTGCGGCGACCATGGTGAGCCGGCCGTCGCAGGTCAGGACGGTGGCGTCCCCGATCGTCGACGTGTGGACCTGCATCGGTGTGTGCTCCTTCTCGGGGGGCGGGGGTGTGGATCCGGCGGAAAGGGCTGCCGTCGCGCGGTCGCTCATGGGGCGCTGCGCTGGACCACGACCACCGTGACGTCGTCGGCCGGGCCGGCGAGCTCGACGAACTCGGTGATCTCGTCGACCATCTGCTGTGCGCCCAGGCCACGGTCCGCCATCGCGGAGAGCGCCCTCAGGCCGTCGCTGGGAGTCTCGAAGAAGTCCAGGATGCCGTCGCTCACCACGACGAGCGTGTCACCGTGGTCGAGCACGAAGTCGTGGGCGTCCCAGTGGTCGCCGCTGATCGCGCCGATCGGCAGCCCTCCCGAGATGAGCCGTCGCGGCACGCCCTCGCCGTCGATGACCACCGCAAGGCCGTGGCCGGCGTCGACGTAGCGCCCGTGGCCCGTGACGGGGTCGATGCAGGCGCCGAAGGCGGTCACGAACGTGCTGGTGTCACCGAGGTCCTGGTCGAGGTCGTAGGCGGTGCGGTTGAACGCCTCCTCGATGCTGATGAAGCGGGCAGCGCCGCGCAGCACCGCGCGCACCGACGAGGCGATCAGGGCCGCCCCGATGCCCTTGCCCATGACGTCGCCGGCGAAGATGTGGAGTGAGTCGCGGGCGATGAACCAGTCGTAGAAGTCGCCGCCGACGTGCCGCGCGGTGATGCAGTGCCCGGCGACCTCGAACCCCTCGAGCTTGATGACCGACCGTGGCCGGAGGGCGCGCTGGAGCAGGGCGGCGCGCTGCATCTCGTTCTCGGTGGCCAGCTCGGCCTCGACCCAGTCGGCGAGGATGCGCAGCAGGCGGATCTCCGCCTCGCTCATCTCGCGTTCCTCGTAGCCCATGACGCACAGCACCCCGACCCGGTGCTCGCCGGCGTGCAGCGGCTGGCCGGCGTAGAAGCGCAGGCCGGACGCCATCAGGCTGGGCGAGGCGTTGAAGCGGTGGTCGACCTTGAGGTCGGGCACGACCAGGTGCTCGTCGCGTTCGATGGTGGTGGAGCACACCGAGTCCTGGCGAGGCATGGAGCTGATGGGCAGACCGGCGCTGGCCTTGGCCCACAGGCGCGCCTCGTCGATGAGGGTGACGGCGGCGACGGGCACGTGGAACAGCTCCTTGACCAGCTCGACGAGCCGGTCGAAGCGTTCCTCACGCGGGGTGTCGAGCACGTGGAGCGCATCGAGCGCGCGCAGACGCGCGGTCTCGTCGACCCGTTCGACGACGTCGTTCGGCGACACTCCTCCACCCTTTCCACCCTGCAGCACTGACTGTAGTTGCGTGGTGCACCACCGTGCGGACGACG
Organism: Ornithinibacter sp.; assembly: GCA_035633415.1. GTDB lineage: Bacteria > Actinomycetota > Actinomycetes > Actinomycetales > Dermatophilaceae > Fodinibacter. The sequence goes on from DASQEZ010000332.1 coordinate 20,321, forward strand.
TGGTGGATCTGGCCGTCCGGACGGTGGGCTCGTCCGTTCGGCCGATGCGACCCCCCGCGCGGCCCGCCGGGTGGCCGCACCCTCGCGCCGGGCCGCTAACCTGTGGGGGCTCGCGGGAGACCGCGGGTGCGCCCTCGTAGCTCAGGGGAAGAGCACTTCTCTCCTAAAGAAGGTGTCGCAGGTTCGAATCCTGCCGGGGGCACTCACGAAACCCGCTGTGAACAGCGGGTTTTCGTCTTTGGGCCACTCGCGCCGGTTGCCAGAGGTGGACACAGATTGCCCCGTATATGGCACGCTTAAGGCACGTATATGGCACGGCCGACGGGCACGTCCGACTCTGAGGAGGTCACCTATGGCTGGCCGCAAAGGCCGAAGTGGGTTCGGGAGCGTCCGGAAGTTGGCGTCGGGACGCTGGCAGGCGCGGTACTACGG
>DASQEZ010000333.1:0-3519 GCA_035633415.1 Ornithinibacter sp.
GGGTACCGCGACGTCGGCCCGGCTGAAGAGCTGGTCCATGGGCACGTCGAGGAAGACCGGTCCTCGGTGTGCGGCCGAGGCGAGGGCGAAGGCGTCGGACACCCTGTCGCCGACCAGGTCGACGCTGCGGACCGTGCTCGCGTGCTTGGTGACCGGCGCGAGGATCGGTGGGTGGTCGAGCTCCTGGAGGGCGCCGGTGCCCCACCGGAAGGCGGGGGCGCGGCCGCCGAGCACGACGAGGGGGGAGCCGTTGAACGAGGCGCTGGTGACGGCCGAGACCCCGTTGGTCACTCCCGGGCCGGCGGTCAGCACCGCGAGCCCCGGCGTGCGAGTCAGCTTCGCCGTCGCCTCGGCTGCGAAGACCGCTGTCTGCTCGTGGCGTACGTCCACCAGGCGCATCGGCGGGTCGGCCTTCACTGTCCCGTCGTACAGCGGGAAAACATGCGCGCCGGACAGCGTAAACATCGTGTCGACGCCGTAGGCCCGGGCAGCGGCCACTGCGAGGTCTCCGCCGTGGCCCTCCATGCGGTCTTCGCCGGTCCCGTCGTCCTCGTGCTGGCGCTCGTCGCTCATGGGCCGAACCTACCCGGCCCCGCCGCTGCCCTGCGTCCGACCAACTGAGCGCTATAGCGCACCGAAGGTCGGACGCAACGGGGTCGGTCAGAGCGTGGTGTTGAACGCCTTCACCGGCATCGAGAGCTCGCCGAGCAGGGCGAGGTCCTCCTCGGCGGGCCGCCCGAGCGTCGTGAGGTAGTTGCCCACGATGACCGCGTTGATGCCGCCGAGCAGTCCCTCGCGCGTGCCGAGGTCTCCGAGGGTGATCTCCCGCCCACCCGCGAACCGCAGCACGGTGCGCGGCAGCGCCAGCCGGAAGGCCGCGATGGTCCGCAGGGCGTCGGCTGCCGGGAGGACGGGCTGGTCACCGAAGGGCGTACCCGGCCTGGGGTTGAGGAAGTTGAGCGGCACCTCGTGGGGCTCGAGCTCAGCCAGCTGGGCGGCGAACTCGGCCCGCTGCTCCAGGCTCTCGCCCATGCCGACGATCCCCCCGCAGCACACCTCCATGCCCGCCTCGTGCACCATGCGCAGGGTCTCCCACCGCTCCTCCCACGTGTGGGTGGTGACGACCTCAGAGAAGTAGGACCGCGCGGTCTCGAGGTTGTGGTTGTAGCGGTGCACTCCCATCGCGGCGAGCTCGTCGACCTGCTCCTGGGTCAGCATCCCGAGTGACGCGGCCACGTTAATGCCGCACGCCGCCTGGATCGCCGGGACGGCCTCGCGCAGCTGTGCCATGAGCCGCTCGTCGGGCCCACGGACTGCTGCCACGATGCAGAACTCCGTCGCCCCGGTGGCGGCGGTCTCGACGGCCGCGGCGACGAGTGAGGGGATGTCGAGCCAGGCCGCGCGGACCGGGGAGGAGAAGAGGCCGGACTGCGAGCAGAAGTGGCAGTCCTCGGGGCAGCCACCGGTCTTGACCGACACGATCCCCTCGACCTCGACCTCGGGTCCGCACCAACGCATCCGCACCTCGTGGGCCAGCGCGAGCAGGGCTGGGACGTCGGAGTCCGGGAGCCGGAGCACGGTCAGCACCTGGTCCTCGTCGAGCCCCACACCACGGTCGAGCACCTGCGCGCGGAACGCGGCGAGCAGGTCGTCGGCGCCGCGGGCCTCGTCGACCACGAGCGTGTCGGTCACGGTTCTCCTCGAGTGCTGGGTCAGCTGGACGCCGGCTCGGCGCGTCGCCTGAAGTCTGCCGCATCGAAGGTGCCGCCGAGCTCCGGCCCCAGCCCCAGACGGGCGACCGCCGCGAAGTCCGAGGGTGAGAGGAGCCCGGCGTGCTCGGGTAGCGATCCGGACAGCGGCCGGGCGGCGAGGGTCTCGAGGTCGCGGACGTTGCTCCGGGCGGCGAGGTCGGGCACGGCGGGCCACGCACCGATGACGACGCCCGCGAGGTCCAGGCCACGGTGGGCCATCGCCTCGAGAGTCAGGGCGGTGTGGTTCAGCGTGCCGAGCGTCGCGTGGGTGACCACGACGCAGGGTGCGCCGAGCCAGCGAGCCAGGTCGCCGATCGTCGTGCCCTCGTCGTCATAGCGGACGAGCAGCCCGCCGGCGCCTTCCACCAGGACGAGGCGGTGCCGGTCGGCGAGAGCCCGTACGACGTCGACAGCGTCCCGCAAGGCGTACGCCGGGCGACCCGCGACCCGCGCCGCTGCAGCCGGGGCGAGCGGATCCGCGAAGCGGGACAGCTCAAGGAGGTCGAGCGCCGCACCCACGACCGGGTCTCGCGGGGTGACCAGCCGCCGTACCTCGTCGAGGTCACCGGGCTCGTCGGACGTCACCCCGGTCTGCCCGGGCTTGACCACCGCGACCGAGGATCCACGGCCCAGCGCCAGGGCGGCGATCGCCGCGGTGACCACGGTCTTCCCGACCCCTGTCCCGGTGCCGGTGACCACGAGGACGCTCACGGCCGGTCATCCTGGCACGCCGACGCGAACGGTTCGCCCCGCCCACCCCCTTCGCCAAACCCTTTCGCCAAACCCTTTCGCCAAACCCGTCGTGATCATGCGACTTTCGCCCCTGCGCTCCTTTGCCCCCTGGGGCAGAAGTTGCATGATCACGGAGGGGGGAGTGGGGTGCCTGCCACCCAGGTGCGCCGAACCACCAGCTCGTCGGACCACCAGACGAGGTCCGCGGCGGCTCCCACGGTGATCCGGCCGAGGTCGCCGCGCCCCAGGACGTCGGCGGGCACGGTCGAGGCGCAGCGCAGGGCCTGGGCCGGGTCGATCCCCAGATCGACGAGGGTGCGCACCGCGTCGTCCATCCGCAGCGTCGACCCGGCCAGGGTGCCGTCGTCGCGTCGCGGCAGCCCGTCGGCGTCCACGGTGACCGTGGCGCCTCCCAGCGCGTAGCGGCCCGGCGGTGCGCCGGTGGGGGCCGCCGCGTCCGTCACCAGCGCCACCCGGTGGCCGGCCGCTCGCAGCGCCAGGGTGAGCACGTCGGGATGGACGTGGTGGCCGTCAGCGATCAGCCCGAGGGTCAGCCGCTCGTCGACCAACGCGTGGCCGGCGACCCCGGGTTCCCGGTGGTGCAGCCCGCGCTGGGCGTTGAACAGGTGCGTGACCATCGTCGCGCCGGCGTCGGCGGCCGCCTCGGTCTGCTGCGCGGTCGCATGGGAGTGCCCGACGCTGACGACGACGCCGTGCGCCACGAGCTCGGCGACGGCGCGCAGCGCCCCGCTGCGTTCCGGCGCGAGGGTGACCATCGACAAGATCCGCAAGCCGTAGTCACCCTCGAGCAGCGCCCGTACGTGCGCTGGGGTGGGGTCCGACATGAGACTCGGGTCGTGGGCCCCCGCCTGCTCGGCGGCGATCCACGGACCCTCGAGGTGCACCCCCAGGAGGCGGGCACCTCCGAGCACCGCGAGCCGGTGACGCGCCTGGGCGGCCCGTCCGAGCGCCCCCACGAGCTCGGGCATGGGGGCGGTGATGAAGGTCGCCAGGAAGCTGGTGACGCCGGTCCGGG
>DASQEZ010000334.1:0-10252 GCA_035633415.1 Ornithinibacter sp.
GTTCGTCTTCCAGGACTACCGGCTCTTCCCGCACCTCGACGTGCTCGACAACGTGGCCTTCTCGCCTCGCGCCCGTGGGCTCGGCCGCGCCGGGGCACGGGCCGTCGCGCAGACCTGGCTGGACCGGTTGGGCCTCGCCGACCTCTCCCGGCGGCGGCCGGCCGACCTGTCCGGTGGGCAGGCCCAACGCGTCGCCCTGGCGCGGGCTCTGGCCGGCGAGCCGGCGCTGCTGCTGCTCGACGAGCCGCTGTCCGCCCTCGACGCGCGCACCCGGATCGACGTGCAGGCCGAGCTCAGGCGTCACCTCTCGGACTTCGCCGGGCCGTGCCTGCTCGTGACCCACGACCCACTGGAGGCGCTCGTCCTCGCCGACCGGCTCCTGGTGCTCGAGCACGGCCGCGTGGTGCAGGAGGGAACCCCTGCCGAGGTGGCTCGGCGCCCGGCGACCGAGTACGTCGCCAGGCTCGTGGGGTTGAACCTGTACGCGGGAACGGCTGACGGCGGGCACGTGGTGCTGCACGGTGGCGGCGGCTTCGTGGTGCCCGACCACCACGAGCGCGGCGAGGTGCTGGTCGCGTTGCGGCCCTCGGCGGTCGTCGTCAGCACGCGACCACCGGTGGTCTCCAGCGTGCGCAACACCTGGCCGGCGACGATCGCGGGCCTGACCCTGCTCACCGACCGGGTGCGGCTCGACCTGGTGGGCGCACCGTCGGCCCTGGTCGACGTCACGCCGGCCGCCGTCGCCGAGCTCGGCCTCGGTGCGGGGCAGCAGGTCTGGCTGTCGGCAAAGGCGACGGAGCTCGAGGTCTACGGTGCCTCTCACCCGGAGGGCGCCGCCGGGGAGTGACGGCCGGCCGCGGTCAGTCGAGCTGGTCGCGGGAGAGTGCGCCGCGGTCGCGCAACCAGGCCGCGAGGTCGGTGGCGTGGGCGCGTTCGGCGGCATCGAGCGGGGTCAGCCCGTCCCAGCCGAGCCAGTTGACGTCGGCGCCGGCACCGAGCAGGTGGGTGGCGGTGTCGAGGTGCCCACCGTGGCAGGCGGCCCAGAGCAGTCCGTCGAGGTCCGGCCCGACGGCGTCGTGCGGCCGGGCGGCGAGCAGGGCGACGACCCGGCCGGTGAGCCCGAGCGCGGCGGCGTCCCATGCCGACACGGTTGCCCCACGGTCGACGAGCAGGGCCGCGGCGCGCCACTGCCCGAAGGCGGTCGCGTCGCTCAGCGGGGTGCCCCCGCCGATGACCGCCCCCGGCGCGTCGATGTCGGCGCCGGCGTCGAGCAGCGCCGCCACGGCCTCGGTGTCGTCACTGCTGGCCGCCCAGTGCAGCGGTGTCTCCGGGTGCTCGCCCGCGAAGGGTGCGTCGACGTCGGCTCCCGACGCCACCAGCGCCGCGATGGTCTGCGTGACGTTCGGATGGTGGCCCGGCCAGTCCGTGGCCACGTGCAGCAGGGTGCGTCCGCCGTGGGCCGGCGTCCGGGCCGAGGCGAGCTCCGGGTCCCCGGACAGGAGGAGGGCCAGGGCGGCGAGGTCGCCGGACCGCACCGCCCGGACCGCCGCCTCGAACGCCGGTTCGGGCACGGGGTCGGGCGCTGCCTCCGACGCCGCGCCGGGGTGGTCGTCGTCGCCTCCGGTCATGGTGTCGATCCTGCCGCACCTGCACCGATCCGAGTCGGCGTGGCGCGAGCGGTCTTCGATACGCAACGCATCCACGGGTGGACACGATCACCGCGAGAGGGGGCCGGCCGGGCTACGGTGTGCGGCATGTGGGAAGCGTTGGTGGTCCCGTACGCCGCAGCCGCCGTGCTGCTCGGCGTCGCCGGGGTGCCGAAGGTGCGCGACCCCGGTGACCTCGTGCGTGCCGTTCGGTCGGTGGGGGTGCCGTTCGGCCGCGGCGCCGTGAGGGCGTTCGCGGTGGCCGAGGTCGCCGTCGCGGGCGCGGCGCTCCTCGCGCCGAGCCGGCTCACGGCCGTGCTGCTGGGCGCCATGTATGCCGTCTTCACGGCCTTCGTCGTCCTGGCGCTGCGCCGTGGGGGCGTGCTGTCGAGCTGTGGCTGCTTCGGTCGTGCCGACACCCCGCCGACCTGGGCCCACGCCCTCGTGACCGGCGCGGCATCCGTCGTCGCCCTGCTCGTCGCGATCGACCCGCCGGCCGGCCGGGCCTGGTCCTCGCTCACCAACACCGGCGTCGGGGCGGTCGTGGGCCTGGTGGCCCTGGTGGCTCTCGTCGGTTTCCTCGCCTGGCAGGTCATGGCCGTGCTTCCCACCGTCGCGCCGTCCGCCATCCGCAGCCGCTCCCGAGGAGGGGTCTGACCGTGCTCGCCGTCGTCATCGCCGAGGGGGTGGCCATTGCGCTGCTCGCCGTGCTCGTGCTCGGTCTGCTGCGCAGCCACGCCCTGATCCTGCGCGCCCTGCACGAGCTCGGCGCCGGCCTGGAGCTGGAGAAGGAGGCCAGCGACGCCGGCCACGAACGGGCAGCCACCGGCCCGGTGGCCGTGCAGATCGAGCCGGGGGTGGTGCCCGCGACCCGGTCCGAGTCGAGCGCCGCGCACGACGTCGTCGGGGAGGACCTGCAGGGGCAGCACAGCGTCGTCGAGGTCGCCGGCGCCGGCGCCCCGGCCACGCTCCTGGCCTTCCTCACCTCGGGGTGCAGCGTCTGCCTCACCCACTGGGAGGAGCTGGGCCCCGACACCCCGACCCCCGCCGGCGCGCGGCTGGTCGTGGTGGTCAAGGGGCGGGGCGACGACTCGCCCAGCGCCCTCGCCAAGCTGGCCCGACCGGGCGTGCGCGTCGTCTCCTCGAGCGCGGCGTGGGCCGACTACGACATCCCCGGGTCCCCCTACTTCGTGCTCGTCGAGGGCGGCGTCATCACCGGTGAGGGCTCGGCGACCTCCTGGTCCGCCGTGCGTGACCTGCTCCAGCAGGCCGTCGAGGAGACCGCCCACGCCCGAGCCGCGGCCGGTCGCTCCGGCCCCGGTGCCATGGTGGGCGCCTCCGGCCCCGGTGGACGCGACGACCTCAGCCGGATCGACGCCGAGCTGCTCGCCGCAGGCGTGCACCCCGGGCACCCGAGCCTGCACCAGCCGCCCGACCCCGACGAGGCGGGGGAGTCGCGCGGATGACCGCACTGGTCGCCGTGCTCGTCGTCGGGGTGCCGATGGCCGTGCTCGCCGCCGTGCGGGCCACCTGGTCCCCTTGAGGCGAGTCGATGCTCGCGAGCATCAGCCCGTTCGGTGAGCGGGCCCGCGCCTCCCGGTGGTGGCTGACCACCACCGCCTACGTCGTCTCCTCCACCCTCGGCGGGCTGGTCCTCGGGCTGCTGGCCTCCGTCCTCGGTGCGCTCGTGCCCGAGACCGTGCGGTGGTCGCCGGCCGGGTTCGCGGTCGCCGCGCTGCTGCTGCTCGCCGGCCTCGCTCTCGACCTGCGCCTCGGCGGGCTGTCGCTGCCGTCGTGGCGTCGTCAGGTCGACGAGGCCTGGATCGGCCGCTACCGGGGCTGGGTCGTCGGTGTCGGCTTCGGGGCGCAGCTCGGCTTCGGCGTCGTCACCATCGTCACGAGCTCGACCACCTATGCCGTCGTCGTCCTGGCCTTCCTGTCGGGTACGCCGTGGGCCGGGGCGCTGCTCGGTGGCGTCTTCGGGCTGGTCCGGGCGCTGCCGCTGGTGATGATGGCCGGGGTCGACACCCGGGAGCGGCTCTGGGCGGCGCTGAGACGCGTCGAGCTCCGGGCGCGGGTGGCGGATTCCGTCGCTAGGGTGGGCCTCGCCGCCGGCTCGTTGCTCCTTGTCCTGGCGGCGGTGAGGGGTGTGACATGAGGAAGAGCGGCTTCGGTATCTCCGTCGACGTGCCCACCGGCTGGGCCTCCTCGATCCAGCGCCGGCCGGTCGACGCGCCGATGGACGCGCCGTTGGGGGCGTCGCCGGACGTCCCACCGGGCGCGGTACCGTCCCCCGATGCGCGCGGCACCGCCCCCGCCGCGCCGTCCGGCCCGGGTGAGCGCACCCTGCCGGTCCTGCACGTGTGCAGCCGCCCGATCCCGGCCGGTGTCGGCGACTTCGGGGCCGGACTCCTCGAGGTCCTCGGCACCGAGGACGTCTTCGTGGCCCTGCTCGAGTACGGCTCCGACCTCGCCGGCGAGGGCCTGTTCGCGCGCCAGGGCTGGCCGCGGCTGGCCCCCTCGCAGTTCTCGCCGTCGCGGATGTTCCGCGAGATCCCCGGGCGCAGCGCCAGCCAGCACTTCTTCACCGCCCAGGAGCGCGCCTTCTGCCTGTTCACGGTCGTGGGCAGCCACAGCCGACGGATGGCGAGCGTGCCCCGCGCGGCGAGCGTCGTCCGTTCGATGGGCGCCGAGTCCGCGACCACGATGCTGCGCCGCGGGGTGGTCGTGTGAGCGCCCCACCCGCCTCGGCCCTCGACGAGGTCCTCGGCTCACCCTCCGGCCTGGTCCGGCTGGTCGACCGGATGTCGCGCGGCCGCCGGATCGGCCGCCGCGGGGTCCTGGTCGGGGCAGCCGTCGCCGGCTCCGCCCTGGTCACCGACCCGAAGGCCTACGCCCTGCGACCCCAGTCGGCCTACGCGACCGTCTGCGGGCCGGCGACCACCGCGGCCAGCGGGTGGTCGATCTTCTGCGCCACGGTCAACAAGGGCCTCAACGCCTGCCCGCCCGGCAGCTTCACCGCCGGCTGGTGGAAGGCGGCCGACTCCTCGTGGTGTGGTGGCGGATATCGCTACATCGTCGACTGCAACGCCACGTGCGCGAAGTGCACCAGCGGGTGCTCCGACCACATCTGCGACAGCAAGTGCTGGAACTGCTCGTGCCGGTCCGGGTCCACCGCGACCTGCGACCAGCGCAAGCAGTGCTGCAACGCGTTCCGCTACGGACAGTGCAACACCCAGGTCAAGTGCAGCGGCGGTGTTCACTGCCGGGTGGTGTCCTGTGTCCCCCCGTACAAGTGGGCGAGCTGCTCGACCACCTCCTTCCGCAGCGACTCCACGGCCGAGCACAGCTCGCCGTACCTGCCGCAGTGGGGACCGGCCGAGAAGCTCTACACGGCGATGGGCGGGTTCCGGTCGTTCCTCAAGGCGTCCACCGGTCCGATCCGCGCGGCGGCCGACGGGCGCGGGCGCTACGTCAGCTACCAGGGTGGTCGCATCTGGTACACGAGCACGACCCCTGCGGTCGCCCTGACGATGTTCGTCAACGACAGCTGGTCGCGGCACGGCGGTCCGCCCACGATGGGCTACCCGAAGGCGGCGCGGGTCACCGGAATCCGCGACAACGGGTGGATCAACGTCTTCGAGAAGGGCTGCATCGTCGACAGCGCCTCGACGACCACCCAGGCCGTCCACGGCATCCGGTGGACCCGCTGGGTCGCCGCGGGGCGCGAGTCGGGCGTGCTCGGCTACCCGGTGAAGGGCATCGAGATGCTGCCGAACGGCGCCTGGATCCAGCGGTTCCAGGGCGGCTGCATCGTCGACAGCACGCAGACCACCACCCGGGTCGTGCGTGACGCCACGTGGGCCGCCTGGCAGCAGCTGGGGCGCGAGGCCGGGGTGCTCGGCTTCCCCAACACCGAGCAGGTCGCCGACGGCGGCGGCACGGTCCAGCGGTTCCAGGGTGGCGGCATCTGGGGCCGCACCGGGTCACCGGCCTGGGGCGTCTGGGGTGCGGTGCTCACCGCCTGGGAGGCGGCGGGCGGCGCTACCGGCGGCTACGGGTTCCCGACCGCTCATGTCGTCGGCAACGGCGACGGCACCCTGACCGGGACCTTCGAGGGCGGCACCATCACGGCCTAGGGCCGCCCGCGGCCGCTACGGGCCCGGGGACCGCTCACCGCACAGCCGGCGCGTCCCATCGGCAGCGCGCGACGTCAGGCCGAGCGCGTCGAGCCGCTCGAGGAGCGCGACGGCCGCCCGCCGCGAGGTGCCCAGCGCCCGGGCGGCTTCTCCCGGCCCGAACCCGCTCGGGATCCCGCGCAACACCGGCACCGCGCGTGCCACGACGCCGCCGGCGAGCACGGCGCCGCCGGTGCGTAGGACCAGGGCTCGGCGCTCGGCCGCGGCGAGCACCGCGGGGGAGAGACCCGGGTCGGCGAGGAGGTCGGCGGGTGCGGCACCGAACGGGTGGTCCGCGAACCACAGCATGAGGGGCACGAGCGCGGCGTCCACGACGCCCTCGGCCGAGACCCTCGGGCCGGCCACGTCCGTCGCCCCCTGCGTCGGGACCTCGTCGTCCACCGACCCGGAGGCCAGCACGGCGGCCCGCCGGGCGGCGTCGCCGCGGCGGGTGAACGGGGCCGGGTCGGCTGCGAGCACGTCGGCGCCGGCGAGGACCTCGTGGGCACCGGGGTCGCGCAGCAGCACCCGGTCACCGGGCGCGAGCGGCAACCCACGTGCGCCGTCGAGGGTCAGGCGGGCGTGCCGACCGCCCAGTGGCCGCACCCGGACCGGGGTGGCTGCCGTGCCGACGTGCAGGACCGCCCGGGTCGGCAGGCGCTGCCCCAACCGGTGGAGGGCGACGTCGACGACCGTGGCCGCGGGCGCCGTGCCGGGGCTCGTCAGCGCGCTCCCGCGAGGGACGTCACCGGGCGCCACCGCCCGGAGGTTGACCGCGAGCCGGGTCGGCCCGCACACCGAGGTCGCCGCGGCGCCGTGCACCTGCAGGCCACGCACCCGCACCCCCGCGCCCGAGACGTCGAGCACGTCGTCGACACGGACCGTGCCGGCGGGCAACGTGCCGGTCACGACCGTGCCGGCACCGGTGACGGTGAAGGACCGGTCGACCCAGAATCGAACTGGCGCAGTCGGATCGGCGGGTGGAGCGGCACGCGCCAGCACGAGGAGGGCGGCCCGCACCTCGTCGAGCCCGGTGCGGAGCCGGGCCGACGTGAGCGCGGTCGCGCGCGGTCGGATGCCGTGCCGCGCCAGCCGCACCACGGCATCCGCCAGCGCGGGGCGCCCGTCGGCGAGGTCGGTCTTGGTCACGGCCACCGCCACCGCGTCGACACCCAGCGCCCGCACCGCGGTGACGTGCTCCTCGGTCTGTGCCGACCACCCCTCGTCAGCGGCGACGACGAGCAGTACCCCGGCTGCCGGCCCGATGCCCGCGATCGTCGTGCCCACGAGCCGCTCGTGCCCGGGCACGTCGACCAGCGCGACCCTGGTGCCGTCGACGTCGACCCAGGCGTGGCCGAGCTCGATCGTCATCCCGCGTCGCCGCTCCTCCGGGAGCCGGTCCGGGTCGGTGCCCGTGAGGGCGCGCACCAGGGCCGACTTGCCGTGGTCGACGTGACCGGCGGTCGCGACGACGGCCACGTCAGCGGAGCGGGGCTCGGGCTGCCGCGAGGACGGCATCCGTCACCTCGGTGTCCTGTGCCGGGTCCAGCGCACGGGGGTCGACGAGCGCACGGCCGTCGTTGACCCTGGTCAGCACCGGGGGGTCGCCCGCCCGAAGGGTGCCGGCGAAGCCCTCGGGAAGGGACACCGCCCAGCCGGGCAGGGCCTGACCGGGCGCCGACCCGCCCCCGACCCGCCCCTGCGACGGTACGACCTGCGCGTCGATACCGGCGGCGGTGAGCGACGCGGCCATCGCCCGACAGCGCCGGAGCAGGTCGCCGGGCTCGGCCGCGACCGCCGCGAGCGCCGGCGGCTCGGGTCCGCGCAGGGTCGCCTCCAGTGCGGCCAGGGTCGTCTTCCCCGGCCGCAGCGCGCGGGCGAGCGGGTGGCGGCGCAGGCGTTCGACGACGTCGGCCCGGCCGAGCACGATGCCGGCCTGGGGGCCGCCGAGCAGCTTGTCGCCACTGCACGTCACCACCGCGGCGCCCTCGCGCAACGAGGTGGTGGCGTCGGGCTCGTGCGGGAGCAGCGGGTGCGGGTGGAGCAACCCGCTGCCCAGGTCGTGCACCACGGGCACACCGAGCCCGGCGAGGTCCCGGATGCCGACCTCGCTGGTGAAGCCGTCGACGGTGAAGTTGCTGGGGTGCACCTTGAGGATCGCCCCGGTCGCCGGCCCCACGCCATCCGCGTAGTCGCGAAGGTGCGTGCGGTTGGTCGTCCCGACCTCGCGGACGCGCGCCCCGGTCGACGCCACCAGCTCGTGCAGGCGGAAGCCGTCGCCGATCTCGACCATCTCGCCGCGGCTGACGAGCACCTCGCCGCCACCCGCGAGCGCCGTCGTGGCGAGCACGAGGGCTGCGGCGCCGTTGTTGACGACGAGGGCCGCCTCCGCCTCGGGCACGAGGTCGACGAGGGCGGCGAGGATGCCGGGTGCACGACGCCCCCGACGACCGGACGCGAGGTCGAGCTCGACGTCGACGGTGCCCGCGGCCGCCACCATGGCCTCGACCGCTGCCGTAGACAGGGCGGCTCGGCCGAGGTTGGTGTGCAGCACGACGCCGGTGGCGTTCAGCACGGGGCGCAGGGTCGTGGCCCGGGCGGGGAGGGCGGCGAGCACCGCCTCGACGACGGCCTCCGCTGCGAGCTCGCCGGCCCGCACGCGGCTCTGCGCGGCCGTGACCGCAGGGCGAACGACGCGAGGTCCGAGCCGCTCGACGGCGGCGGCGACGCGCGGGTCCGCCAGCAGGCCGTCGGTGCGCGGCACGCAGCGGCGGGGATCCGCGGGCTGCACGTCCTGCGTCACCGCTCCTCCTCGTAGGCTGGCGGAGGCGGACGGGAATCGAACCCGCCAAGCCGAGGTGCTCGGCTTCACCGGTGTTGAAGACCGGGGGAACCACCAGGCCCCGGACGCCTCCGCTCGCGAGGCTAGCGGAGTGAGGACAGGGAGGGCACGCCATGGTGCGGATGACGGAGTACGCCCGCGGTGGCGGCTGCGCGTGCAAGCTGCCCGTCGGTGAGCTCGAGGCGCTGTTGGCCGGGGTCGACCTGCCCGGGCACCCCGACCTCGTGGTCGGCGCCGAGACCGGTGACGACGCCGCGGTGCTGCGTCTCGACGGCGACCGGGCGCTGGTCAGCACCGTCGACTTCTTCACCCCCGTGGTCGACGACCCCTTCGACTGGGGCCGGATCGCCGCCGCCAACGCCCTCTCCGACGTATGGGCCATGGGCGGCGAGCCGGTGCTCGCGGTCAACCTCGTGGGCTGGCCGCGGAAGGTGCTCCCGATGGAGCTGCTCACCGAGGTGCTGCGTGGCGGTGCCGTGGTGGCGCGCGAGGCGGGGTGCGCGGTGGCCGGAGGGCACACCGTGGATGCGGCCGAGCCGCTCTACGGGATGGCCGTCACCGGTCTCGCCCACCCCGATCGGTTGCTGCGCAAGGATGCCGCCGCGCCGGGGATGCCGCTCAGCCTCACCAAGCCGCTCGGCGTCGGCGTGCTCAACAGCCGGCACAAGCACACCGGGGAGGTCTTCCCGGAGGCCATCGCCACGATGTGCTCGCTCAACGGGCCCGCGGCGCGGGCCGCGGTGGCCGGTGGCGTGCGAGCCGCGACCGACGTGACGGGGTTCGGGCTCCTGGGTCACCTGTTCTCGATGCTGCGGGCGTCCGGGGTCGGTGCCCGGCTGCACGTCGGGGCGGTCCCCCTACTGGCGGGGGCGCGTGAGGCGGTGCGCGACGGCTTCGTGAGCGGCGGCAGCGGCCGCAACCTCGAGTGGGTGCGCCCGCACCTGGACGTCGCCGCCGGGGTGTCGCAGGACGACCTCGTGCTGCTGGCCGACGCGCAGACCAGCGGGGGGCTGCTCGTCGTCGGCGAGGTGCCAGGCGGGGTCGTCGTGGGGGAGACGGTCGCGGGCGTGGCGCGCATCCAGGTCGTCGGCTGACCCGGCGCTCCGACGCACAGGCTGACCACAGGTTGCTGACGGGAGCCTGCGAGCCTTCCCTCCTACGTTCACGGGGTGACCACAGCCCCCCTCCCGTCCCGACACTGGCGGCGCCGCGCCCTCGGTGTTCTCGCAGCCACCGCCCTGGTGGGTGCCGGCGCCGCTGGGGGGTGGTGGTGGAGCACGCGTGCCGCCGCCGACCCCGCCGCAGCCGCCACCACGAGCACCCAGCTCGTCGCCGCGTCGCTCGGCACGGTCAAGCAGACCGTCTCCGCCTCCGGCACGATCGAGCCCGCCAACCAGTCGACGGCGACGTTCACGTCCTCCGGCACGGTGACCGACGTCGACGTCGAGGTGGGCGAGTCGGTGAAGAAGGGTCAGCTGCTGGCCGGCCTCGACGACAGCGACCTCGAGGATGCCGTCACGCTCGCCGAGGCGAGCGTGACCGCCGCGCAGGACCAGGTCGACAGCGCCTCGACCACCGAGGCCCTG
>DASQEZ010000335.1:0-1969 GCA_035633415.1 Ornithinibacter sp.
CGGTGTTCCGTGCTCACGAGGGTGGGAAGCTCGGGGTACACGCGACGAAACCGCTGGAGGGCCGCGAGGACCTCGCGCTGCTCTACACCCCCGGCGTGGCCGAGGTCTCCCTCGCGATCGCCGCGGACCCGGGCCTGTCGATGCGCTACACCGCACGCGGCAACACCGTGGCCGTGATCAGCGACGGCACGGCCGTGCTCGGTCTGGGCGACATCGGCCCCCTCGGTGCGATGCCGGTCATGGAGGGCAAGGCGGTGCTCTTCAAGCACTTCGCCGGCATCGACGCGGTCCCGGTCGTCATGGAGACCGGCACCGTCGACGAGCTGGTCGAGGCGATCGCCCGGATCGCGCCGTCGTACGGCGGGATCAACCTCGAGGACATCTCGGCGCCGCGCTGCTTCGACATCGAGGAGCAGCTCAAGGAGCGCCTCGACATCCCGGTCTTCCACGACGACCAGCACGGCACCGCGATCGTCGTGCTCGCCGGGCTGCTCAACGCGACCAAGGTGCTCGGGCGGCGGGTGCCCGACCTGCGCGTCGTCGTCTCCGGCGCCGGGGCGGCGGGCGTCGCCGTCACCCGGCTGCTGCAGCGCGCCGGGGTGCGTGACGTCGTCGTGTGCGACTCGCGCGGCATCATCTCGCCGGAGCGCCAGGACCTCACCGGCCACAAGGCTCGCCTCGCTGCGTCGACGAACCCGCGTGCCCTGCACGGCCGGCTCGCCGTCGCGCTCGAGGGGGCCGACGTGTTCGTCGGGGTCTCGGGTGGCCAGGTGCCGGAGGAGGAGATCGCCTCGATGGCGCCCCGGAGCATGGTCTTCGCGCTGGCGAACCCCACGCCCGAGGTGCATCCCGACGTCGCTCGCCGGCACGCGGCCGTGGTCGCCACCGGCCGCTCGGACTTCCCGAACCAGATCAACAACGTGCTCGCCTTCCCGGGCATCTTCCGTGGCGCGTTGGATGCCGGCGCGACCCAGATCACCGAGGCCATGAAGCTCGCGGCGGCGCACGCCATCGCCGACCTCGTCGAGGAGCCGACGGTCGACTGCATCGTGCCGTCGGTGTTCCACGAGGGCGTCGCCGAGGCGGTGGCGGCCGCGGTGCGGGCGCTCGCCCCGGGGGCAGGTCGCCGGGACCGGTCCGCGCCCGCCTGATCCCGGGGCGTGCCGTCAGGGGTGACGCTGAGCCAGCGCGTCCGTCCAGGCGGTGCACCCGGCGTACGTCGGGAGACGCCCGGAGGCCGCGGCCTGCGAGAGCGAGGGGGCGGCGTCGTCCTTCGGGGAGAGCAGCGGCTCGGTGCCCGGTGGCAGGACGAGGCCGATCTCGGGGTCGAGCGGGTGGATGCCGTGCTCTCCGGTCGGGGTGTACGTGGCCGTGCACAGGTACATCGCGGTCGTTGCGTCCTCGAGGGCGCAGAAGGCGTGCCCCAGCCCCTCGGAGAGGTAGACGGCCCGGCGGTCGACCGTGTCGAGGGTGACCGCCTCCCAGCGCCCGAAGGTGGGCGAGCCGACCCGGATGTCGACGACGAAGTCGACGAGGGAGCCGGCCAGGACGGTGACGTACTTGCCCTGGCCCGGCGGTACGTCGGCGAAGTGGATGCCGCGCACGGTGCCGCGCGCCGACACCGACACGTTGGTCTGCACGATGTCGGGGCGGTGCCCGAGGTGCTCGGCGAGGTGGTCGCCGCGGAAGGACTCGAGGAAGACCCCGCGCTCGTCGGGGAACTGGCGCGGCGTGACGACGTAGGCGCCCTGGATCGACAGCGGTTCGACCTCCATCAGCGGTTCGACCTCCCCCGGGCCAGGCAGGTGTGGATGTAGGCGCCGTAGCCGGACTTGACGAGCTCGTCGCCGAGCTGGGCGAAGGCGTCGTCGTCGATCCACCCGGCCCGCCACGCGATCTCCTCGACGCAGCCGATCTTGTGGCCCTGCCGCGCCTCGACGACGTGCACGAACTGGCTCGCGTCCATCAG
>DASQEZ010000336.1:0-11827 GCA_035633415.1 Ornithinibacter sp.
GGTCGCCATCACCGGCTCGGTCCGCGCCGGCGCCGAGGTCGCGGCCAGCGCCGCCCCCAACGTCAAGCGCGTGCACCTCGAGCTCGGCGGCAAGGCCCCGGTCGTGGTCTTCGACGACGCCGACATCGAGGCCGCCGTCGAAGGCATCGCCATCGCCGGCTACTTCAACGCCGGCCAGGACTGCACCGCAGCGACGCGCGTACTGGCCGGGCCCGGCATCCACGACGACTTCGTCGCGGCACTCGCCGAGTACGCCCGCAGCTCGGCCCCGGTCGGGCTCCCCGACGACGAGGACGCCCTCTTCGGCCCGGTCAACAACGCCCGCCAGCTCGCGCACGTGTCGGGCTTCCTCGACCGGCTCCCGTCGCACGCCACGGTCTCGGCCGGTGGCAACCGCCGCGGCGACCTCGGTGACGGCTTCTACCTCGAGCCCACCGTGCTCTCCGGGCTGCGCCAGGACGACGAGGCCATCCAGAACGAGATCTTCGGCCCGGTCATCACCGTGCAGCGCTTCACCGACGAGGCCGAGGCCCTCGCGTGGGCCAACGGCGTCGACTACGGGCTGGCGTCCTCGGTGTGGACGCGCGACTTCGGTCGCGCGATGCGGATGTCGCGTGCCCTCGACTTCGGCTGCGTCTGGATCAACACCCACATCCCGCTGGTCGCCGAGATGCCGCACGGGGGCTACAAGAAGTCCGGGTACGGCAAGGACCTGTCGATGTACGGGTTCGAGGACTACACCCGCGTCAAGCACGTCATGGCGAACATCGAGAGCTGAGGACCGACCACATGGCACTGCGACGGCGGCCCCCGGCCGACCCACTGACCCGCGGGCTCGTCCGCGCCGCGAGGTCCTCCGACCTCACCCGACGCTCGCTCCTCGGCACGACCGCCCTCGGCGGCGCCGCCGCGGCCCTCGCCGCGTGCGCGCCGCCCCCGCCGCCCTCCGGGGGTGCGGCCGCGCTCGTGCTGCCGACCGATGTCTCGGACACCGAGAAGATCGTGCGCTGGGCGAACTGGACGGCCTACCTCGACTACGACGAGGAGACCAAGAAGTACCCGACCCTGGAGCGCTTCATCTCCGAGACCGGCATCCAGGCGACGTACAGCGAGGACATCGAGGACAACGACGCGTACTTCAACAAGATCGCGCCGCAGCTGCGGGCCGGGCAGGACATCGGCCGCGACATCTTCACCTTCACCGACTGGATGGCCAACCGCGTCATCCGCGAGCAGCTGTGCCAGCCGCTCGAGCTGATCCGTATGCCCAACGCCGGCAACCTCCTCGACAGCCTGAAGGACGTCAGCTTCGACCCGGGGCGCAACAACTCCCTGACCTGGCAGTCCGGCTTCGCGGGCATCGGCTACGACAAGACCAAGGTCAGCAAGGAGATCAAGACCCTGGACGACCTGTGGACCGACGAGCTCAAGGGGCGCATCGTCGTGCTCAGCGAGTTCCGCGACACCGTCGGCCTGATCATGCAGAGCCAGGGCGTCGACATCGCCGGCCCCGACTGGGGCGACCCCGAGTTCGAGGCGGCCGTCGCCGAGGTCGAGCGCCGCATGGAGGAGGGCTACATCCGCCGGATCAAGGGCAACTCCTACCTGGAGGACCTCAAGTCGGGCAACGCCATCGCCGGCATCGTGTGGAGCGGCGACCTGTTCATCCTGCGCGCGGAGACCGAGAACGAGAACTGGGAGTTCACGATCCCCGAGTCCGGCGGCACGCTCTGGAGCGACAACATGATGGTGCCGATCACCTCGCCGCACCGTCGCAACGCCCAGACGATCATGAACTTCTACTACGAGCCGGAGGTGGCCGCCGAGGTCGCCGCCTGGGTCAACTACGTCTGCCCCGTGGTCGGCGCGCAGGAGATCCTCGCGAAGACCGACCCCGACCTCGCCGAGAGTCCGTTCATCTTCCCGAGCGTGGAGTACATCGCGGACAACAACATCCAGGGCTTCCGGGCGCTCACGCCCGAAGAGGACCAGAAGTACAGCGCCAGGTGGCAGAAGGTGATGGGCAACTGATGGCTCGCAACAGTGGAAGCGGTTTCCGCGACGCCCAGGGCGACCTGCGCCTCGAGGACGTCACCAAGTCCTTCGGTGAGTTCACCGCCGTCGACGACCTCAGCCTCGTCGTCCCGCGTGGCTCGTTCTTCGCCCTGCTCGGGCCCTCCGGCTGCGGCAAGACGACGACCCTGCGCATGGTCGCCGGGCTCGAGCAGCCCACGAGCGGGCGCCTGCTCATCGGCGACACCGACCTCACGGGCAGCCGGTCCTACGAACGTCCGGTCAACACGGTGTTCCAGAGCTACGCGCTCTTCCCGCACCTGACCATCCGCGACAACGTCATGTTCGGCCCCAAGCGACGGGGTCAGGCAGACGCGCAGAAGCTCGCCGACGAGGCCCTCGCCCTCGTGCAGATGGACCACCTCGGGGGGCGCAAGCCGGCCCAGCTCTCGGGTGGCCAGCAGCAGCGCGTCGCCCTCGCGCGCGCCATCGTCAACCGCCCCGAGGTGCTGCTGCTCGACGAGCCCCTCGGCGCGCTCGACCTCAAGCTGCGACGCCAGATGCAGGTCGAGCTCAAGCGGATCCAGACCGAGGTCGGCCTGACCTTCATCCACGTCACGCACGACCAGGAGGAGGCCATGACCATGGCCGACACCGTGGCCGTGATGAACCACGGCCGCATCGAGCAGATGGGCGCGCCCGAGCAGCTCTACGACCTGCCGCGCACGTCGTTCGTCGCGAACTTCGTCGGGCAGTCGAACCTCGGCACCGGCCGGGTCGTCGACCGCGACGGCGACCACGTGATCGCCGAGGTGCAGAGCACCAAGGTCAAGATCCCGGTCGCCCGGTGCGCGGTCCAGGAGGGCGAGGTCACCTTCGGCGTGCGCCCCGAGAAGGTGCGCGTGATGCGCACCCCCTCCGACGGCGTGGGCGACGACGTCCGCGGCATCGTCCTCGACGTGTCGTTCACCGGGGTCGCGACGCAGTACCTCGTGCGGCTCCCGAGCGGAGCAGTGTGGAGCTGCTACGAGCAGAACCTCGACGTCGAGCCGATCGACCTGCGACCCGGCGACGACGTCTGGATCAGCTGGAACCCCCACCACGCGTTCGGTGTCCCCGTCGACGAGGCCCAGGCCCGCGCGGCGGCGGAGGCGGTCTGAGATGAGCGCCCTCACCCACGTGAGTGCCGGCGCGGGGGAGACTCCGCCGCCGGTGCCGCAGCCCGACCACAAGGGACGCAGGTGGGTGCCCTACCTCCTGCTGCTGCCCGGCGCCCTGTGGCTGCTCGTCTTCTTCGTCGTGCCGCTCGTGCAGCTGTTCACGGTCAGCCTGCAGTCGGAGTTCCCGGGCTACCCGGGCTACTACTACCGCGACCTGAACTTCGGCAACTACGTCACGGCTCTCACCGACTTCGCGCCGCAGTTCGGCCGGTCGATCCTCTTCGCGGGCCTCGCCACGTTCTTCGCGTTCTGCCTGGCCTACCCGCTGGCCTACGCCATGGCCTTCAAGGCGGGCCGCTGGCGCAACGTCATGCTCATCGCGGTCATCGCGCCGTTCTTCACCTCGTTCATCCTGCGCACCGTCGCGTGGCGGCAGATCCTCGCCGACGAGGGCCCGGTCGCGTCGACCCTCAACGCCCTGCACCTCCTGCCCGGTGGCCGCATCACCGAGACGTGGGTCGCGGTCGTCGCTGGTCTGACCTACAACTTCCTGCCGTTCATGGTGCTGCCGATCTACGCCTCGCTCGAGCGGGCCGACCCTCGGGTCATCGAGGCGGGTGGCGACCTCTACGCCAACGGCTTCACGACGTTCCGCAGGGTGACGCTCCCGATCAGCATGCCGGGGGTGCTCGCCGGCACCCTGCTGACCTTCATCCCCGCCGCCGGCGACTACGTCAACGCCGAGCTGCTCGGGTCCGACAACACCAAGATGATCGGCAACGTCATCGAGAGCCAGTTCTTCCGAGTGCTCGGTGGCTTCCCCGTCGCGGCCGCGCTGTCGTTCACGCTGATGGCGCTGATCCTGGCCCTCGTCTTCGTCTACGTCCGCCGCTTCGGGACGGAGGAGCTGGTATGACCCGCTGGCTCGGCAACCGGTTCGCGATGATCACCGCCCTCATCGTGCTGCTCTACCTCTTCCTCCCGGTGGCGTACACGTTCGTCTTCTCGTTCAACAACTACAAGAAGTCCAACATCACGTGGAACCCCGAGGGCAGCCCCACGCTCAAGCACTGGCAGGACCCCTGTGGAGCGCCCGGGGTCTGCGAGTCCCTGGTGAAGTCCCTCGAGATCGGCGCCATCGCCACGATCGCGGCCACCGCGCTCGGCACCCTGCTGGCCTTCGCGATGGTGCGGCACCGCTTCCGGGGACGCACGACGAGCAACGTCCTGGTGTTCGTGCCGATGGCCACGCCCGAGATCGTCCTCGGCGCCAGCCTGCTCACGATCTTCGTTCAGGGCTTCTCCAACGTCGGTCTGCAGCTGGGCTTCTGGACCATCGTCATCGCCCACATCATGTTCTGCATCAGCTTCGTCGTCGTCACGGTCAAGGCCCGCCTCCAGAGCCTCGACCCGCGCCTCGAGGAAGCGGCCCAGGACCTCTACGCCGGGCCGGGCAGCACCTTCTGGAAGATCACCTTCCCGCTCGTGCTCCCGGGCATCGTCGGCGCGGCCCTGCTCGCCTTCTCGCTGTCCTTCGACGACTTCATCATCACCAACTTCGTGTCCGGCAACGAGACGACCTTCCCCAAGTTCGTCTACATCTCCTACCTGCGCGGCATCCCCGCCCAGGCCAACGTCATCGGCTTCTCGATGTTCGTCATCGCCCTGGCCCTGGTCATCGTCGGCCAGCTCGTGAGCAACGCCCGCAAGAAGTAGCCCAACCCCCTTCTCCCGAACAGGAGCTCCCCGTGCACGTGCTCATGGTCGGAGCCGGTGGCGTCGGTGACGCTGCTGCCCGGATCGCTGCCGAACGTCCCTTCTTCGACTCCTGGGTGGTCGCCGACTACGACCTCTCGCGCGCACAGCGCACCGTGGCTGCGGTCACCTCCCGCCACGAGGGCGACACCCGGTTCCGGGCCGCTCAGGTCGACGCCTCGGATGCCGGTGCGGTCACCGCGCTCGCCCGCGAGGTGGGTGCCACGCACGTCTTCAACGCGGTCGACCCGCGGTTCGTGCTGCCCATCTTCGAGGGAGCCCGGGCCGCCGGCGCGGACTACCTCGACATGGCGATGAGCCTGTCGAGCCGCCACCCCACCGAGCCGTACGCCAAGGTCGGCGTCAAGCTCGGTGACGACCAGCTGGCGCAGTCGCAGGAGTGGGAGGCGCAGGGCGCCCTGGCCCTGGTCGGCATCGGCGTCGAGCCCGGCCTCTCCGACGTGTTCGCCCGCTACGCCGCCGACCACCTGTTCAGCCACATCGACGAGCTGGGTACCCGCGACGGCGCGAACCTCGTCATCCGCGACGAGGACGGCAACGAGGTGTTCGCGCCGGGCTTCTCGATGTGGACGATCATCGAGGAGTGCCTCAACCCACCCGTGGTGTGGGAGCGCGACCGGGCCGTCGGCGCCGACGGCACGTTCGACGTCGAGGCCGGCTTCTTCACCCTGCCGCCGTTCGCCGAGCCCGAGGTCTTCGACTTCCCCGAGGGGATCGGCCCCGTCGAGTGCGTCCACGTCGAGCACGAGGAGGTGCTCCTCATGCCGCGCTGGGTCGAGGCCGACAAGGTCACCTTCAAGTACGGCCTCGGCGAGGAGATGATCACCATCCTGCGCACGCTGCACACCCTGGGCCTGGACGGCACCGACCCGGTGACCGTCAAGGGCGTGCAGGTCAGCCCGCGCGACGTCGTCGCCGCCGTGCTCCCGGACCCCGCCACCATCGGCCCTCGCATGGAGGGCAAGACCTGCGCCGGGCTGTGGGTGACCGGCACCGGCAAGGACGGCCGGCCGCGTCGCACGTACCTCTACCACGTGTCCGACAACGCCGACACGATGCGCGACTACGACGCCCAGTGCGTCGTGTGGCAGACCGCGGTCAACCCGGTCGTGGCCCTCGAGCTGCTCTCCGCCGGCACCTGGTCGGGCTCGGGCGTGCTCGGCCCGGAGGCGTTCGACGCGGTGCCGTTCCTCGAGCTGCTCGCGGCCCCCAAGCCGCAGGGCTACGGCTCCCCGTGGGGCATCGAGGACCGCTGAGCGCGTCCTAGGCTGGAGCGACCTGCACGACTCGCACCGACGGGCACCCGACGGTGCGCTGACCGGCACACGAAGGAACGAGCATGGCCATCACCCAGAAGTCCCTCATCGACTCCGTCCCCACCCGCCTGCTCATCGGCGGCACGTGGCGCGAGGCGAGCAGCGGGGAGCGCTTCGAGGTGCACGACCCGAGCAGCGGCGCCACCCTGACGACCTGCGCGGACGCCACCCCACAGGACGGCCTGGACGCGCTGGCGGCCGCTCACGAGGCACAGGCCGGCTGGGCCGCCACCCCGCCGCGGGACCGCAGCGAGATCCTCCGCCGCGCGTTCGAGACGATCGTGGCGAGGGCGGACGAGTTCGCGACCCTGATGAGCATGGAGATGGGCAAGACCGTCGCCGAGGCCAAGGGTGAGGTCACCTATGGCGCGGAGTTCTTCCGCTGGTTCGCCGAGGAGGCCGTGCGCATCCATGGCCGCTACTCGGTGGCGCCCAACGGGGCCTCGCGCCTGCTCACCATGAAGCAGCCGGTCGGACCGACGCTGATGATCACGCCGTGGAACTTCCCGCTCGCCATGGGCACCCGCAAGATCGGCCCGGCGGTGGCCGCCGGCTGCACGATGGTCATCAAGCCGGCGCACGAGACGCCCCTGACCATGCTGCTGCTCGCGCAGGTCATGCAGGAGTCCGGGCTGCCCGACGGTGTGCTCAACGTGGTCACCACGATGCACTCGGGTGCGGTGTGCGAGCCCGTGATCCGTGACGAGCGGCTGCGCAAGCTGACCTTCACCGGCTCCACCGCGGTGGGCAAGAAGCTCGTCGAGCAGTCGGCCGAGCAGCTGCTGCGACTGTCGATGGAGCTCGGTGGCAACGCCCCGTTCCTCGTCTTCGAGGACGCCGACGTCGACGCTGCCGTCGAGGGAGCCATGCTGGCGAAGATGCGCAACATCGGCGAGGCCTGCACCGCGGCGAACCGGTTCTTCGTGCACGAGTCGCTCGCCGACGAGTTCGCCACCAAGCTGGCGGCCCGGATGGGTGCGCTCGTCGTCGGCAAGGGCACCAAGAAGGGCGTCGACGTCGGCCCGCTCATCACGGCCAAGGCGCGAGACGGCGTCGACGAGCTGGTCAGGGACGCCGTGGGCAAGGGGGCCAAGGTGCTCACCGGTGGCGGGCCGGTGCCCGGCCGCGGCTGGTTCTACCAGCCCACCGTCCTCGCCGACGTGCCGGCCGACAGCCGGTGCCTCAGCGAGGAGATCTTCGGCCCGGTCGCGCCCGTGTGCACGTTCACCGACGACGCGGACGCCGTCGCGAAGGCCAACGGCACCGAGTACGGCCTGGTCGGCTACGTCTACACCAACGACCAGACCCGGGTGATCCGGGTGGCCGAGGCGATGGAGTTCGGGATGATCGGCATCAACACCGGCATCGTCTCCAACCCGGCGGCCCCGTTCGGTGGGGTCAAGCAGTCCGGGTTCGGCCGCGAGGGCGGCTTCGAGGGCATCGACGAGTACCTCGAGACCAAGTACGTGGGCATCGCGCTGTGACGCGGCCGTGCCACGGGTTCTCGTGAACCCGTGGCACGGTGCGCCGGTCAATGGTGGGATGGAGCCCATGAGCGTGAGCACGGACGGCGAAGCCAGCAGGTCGCACCGCACTGACCGCCGGCAGTCGGTGCAGGAGCTGCTCGACGACACCGACCAGTCGCTCAAGCGGGGTGCGCGACCCGGGGCCCAGGTCTGGCCCACCGGCTTCGGCCTGCTCGACACCACCCTCGACGGCGGCCTGCGCTCGGGTGAGCTGGTGCTGCTCGGAGGCACCGAGGGATCCGGCAAGACCACGATCGCGGTCCAGATGGTTCGCAACGCCGTCGCCGGCGGCCGGCACGGCGTGATCTTCTCCTACGAGCACTCCGCCCAGAGCCTCGTCCAGCGACTGCTCGCGCTGGAGGCGGCCTCCGCCGCGGTCGCGGCCGGGCAGCATCCCGCCGCCGCCGCGGACTTCCACGCCGTGCGGTCCGTCTTCGAGGCGGAGGATCCCGACCGCCGCGGCCTCGCCGACGCCATCAGCCGCATCCCCTACGGCTACGACGCGCTGCTCGCCGTGCAGCAGTACGCCGGGCGCCTGCAGGTGCACGAGTCGAGCAAGGACACCACGCCCGAGGAGATCGCCAGGATCGTCACCGCGGTGACCGAGGAGGCCGGAGAGCCCCCGATGGTGCTCGTCGACTACCTGCAGAAGATGCCCCTGGTCGGGTACACCGGCGACGAGACGTCCCGGGTGACGGTCGTGACCGAGACGATGAAGGACATGTCGCTCGAGCTCGAGTGCCCCATCGTGTGCATCTCCGCCGCCGACCGCGAGGCACTCGGGACCGGCCACCGGATGCGCACCCGGGACCTGCGCGGCTCCTCGGCCCTGGCCTACGAGGCCGACCTCGTGCTGATCCTGTCGAGCAAGGAGAGCATCGTCTCGCGCGAGCACCTGGTCTACGACCTCGGCAGCGCCAAGCGTTTCCGCCGCTGGTCGGTCATCACCGTCGAGAAGAACCGCAGCGGCCAGGGCCAGGTCGAGCTGGAGGTGCAGAAGGACTTCGAGCACGGTCGCTTCTTCCCCGAGGCCAAGGTCGTCACCGAGCGGCTGGTCGAGGAGCGCGTCTTCACCACCTGAGCCGCTGTCCCTTTCGCAGAAGTGGGCCTCCTGGCACCCCCGACTCCTCGTCACGGTCGTCGACCGCCGACAATGGCAGCGTGACCACACGCACCGTCGCCGTCCTCGGCTCCACCGGCTCGATCGGCACCCAGGCCCTCGAGGTGGTGGCCGCGCACCCCGACCGGTTCACGATCGTGGCGCTGTCGGCGGGCGGCAACGTCGACCTGCTCGCGCGCCAGGCCGTGCTCTTCCGGGTGCCGCTCGTCGCGGCCGCCCGGGGCGAGGCCGACGGGGTACGGGCTGCCTTGGTGCGCGCGGCCACCGACGCCGGCGTCCCGGCGCACGCTCCCGAGGTGGTGGTCGGCGCGGACGCCGCGACGGTCGCCGCCGGGTGCGGCGCCGACGTCGTGCTCAACGGCGTCACCGGGTCGATCGGCCTGCGTCCCACCCTCGCCGCGCTCGCGGCCGGTTCGGTGCTGGCCCTGGCCAACAAGGAGTCGCTCATCATCGGCGGGTCGCTCGTGAAGGCCGCCGCGGCGCCCGACCAGGTCGTCCCGGTCGACTCCGAGCACAGCGCCATCGCCCAGAGCCTGCGCGGCGGTCGGGCCCACGAGGTGCGCCGGCTGGTGGTGACCGCGAGCGGCGGCCCGTTCCGCGGGCGCAGCCGGGCCGAGCTCGCCGACGTGACCCCGCAGCAGGCGCTGGCACACCCCAACTTCGCGATGGGTCGGGTGATCACGACGAACTCGGCGACGCTGGTCAACAAGGGCCTCGAGGTGATCGAGGCGCACCTGCTCTTCGACGTCCCCTTCGACCGGATCGACGTCGTGGTGCACCCGCAGCAGCAGATCCACTCGATGGTCGAGTTCCACGACGGATCGACGATCGCGCAGCTCGGGCCGCCGCGGATGCTCGTGCCGATCGCCCTGGGCCTGTCCTGGCCCGAGCGGCTCGAGGACGTCGACGTGCCGTGCGACTGGAGCCGCGCGCAGACCTGGGAGTTCCACCCGCTGGACGACGACGCCTTTCCCGCGGTGCGGTTGGCTCGTCAGGTCGGTGAGGCCGGCGGCACCTTCCCGGCCGTCTACAACGCGGCCAACGAGGTGTGCGTCGACGCCTTCCACGACGGGGCGATCCGGTTTCCCGACATCGTCGACACGATCGAGCGGGTCGTCGACGCCCATGCCGGCCACGAGGGCGACGCGCTCAGCCTCGAGGGCGTGCTCGAGGCCGACGCCTGGGCCCGTGGCGAGGCGGCCCGCCTGGTGGCCGGGCCGCGCGCCGACCAGCGCTGACCCTGCGAGCGCGACCGCGCGCTCATCCCCCGGGGACACGGAAGGACCACGTGCCCCCTGCGAGCACGTGGTCCGTGATGTGCGGGCAGCCGACCCCTGCGGCTGCTGCCTGCCTCACCTGCCGGGGCCCTGCTTCCCCGCGGTGACGTCGGTGTGGTGGTGCGTGGTGGACCAGGTGCCCCCTGCGGACGCCTGCTCCGTGGTGCGCGGGCAGCAGCCCCCAGCAGCTGCTGTCTGCGCTTGGTTCATGAGGATGACTCTGCCCGGCCTCGGGTGCGCCCCCGGGAGCGGAACGGGTGCAGAACGGGTGCAGTCTCAGGCGGGTGGGTCGAGCCGGTAGCCGATGCCGCGCACCGACTTCAGGGGCGACGTCGTCGCGTCGTCCCAACCGACCTTGCGCCGCAGCCGCAGCACGGCGAACTTCACCCGCTCCTGGCCGACCCCGCTGTGGTCGCCCCACACGGCACCCAGGATCTGGGTCGGGGTGAGCACCTGGCCCTCGTGACGCAGGAACATGCTCAGCAGGTCGAACTCGAGCGGCGTCACCGAGACGTCGGCACCGTCGACGGTGACGGCGTGCCGGGTCGGCGAGAGCACGATCCGCCCGTGCCCGAGGTCGCTGCCGGACCACGTCGCGTCACCCGCCCGGCGCAGCAGCCCGTCGATGCGGGCGACGAGCTCGGCGTTGTGGAAGGGCTTGGTGAGGTAGTCGTCGGCGCCACCGCGCAGGCCGCGCACCTTGTCCTCGTCCCGTCCGGCGGCCGTGAGCAGCAGCACCGGGATGTCGCTCAGCTCGCGGATGCGGGAGAGCACGCCCCAGCCGTCCAGCTTGGGCAACCCGATGTCGAGCACGACGAGCTGGGGGTGAAGGTCGTAGGCGACGCGCAGGGCCTCGACCCCGTCCTCGGCGCGCGTCACGTCGTGGCCGTTGCGCTCGAGCAGCACGGTCAGGGCGAGGGCGATGTCGGGGTTGTCCTCGACCACCAGGATGCGGGCCATCTCAGGCGTCCTCGTACGGCAGGCGCACGGTGACCGTGGTGCCGACGCCCGGAGGGCTCTGCACGGAGATTCGCCCGTGGTGCTCGTCGATGATCAGCCGGCTGATCGCCAGCCCGAGCCCGGTGCCGCCCGGGCCGCCGGAGCCGCCGGCGTCCGACGCGCTCGTGGCCCGGAAGAACGCGTCGAACACGTGCGCGATCTCGTCCTCGGGGATGCCGACACCGTTGTCGCTGATGGCGATCGACCAGTGGCCGGTGTCGGGGAGCACGTCGGCCACGACCCGCACGGAGCCGCCCGGCAAGGTGTAGCTGATCGCGTTGCCCACCAAGTTGGACACGACCTGCTGCAGGCGCACCCAGTCGCCGCGAACCGGCGGACCGGATGCCGTGGTGACGCTGAGCTCGACGCCGCGGTCCCGTGCGCGCGGCGTCAGCTCGGTGACGACCTGGCCCACGATGTCGGGCAGGTCGACCAGGCCGAGGGACAGGGGCAGGGTGTGGGACTCGAGCTTGGCCACGAGGAGGAGGTCCTCGATGAGGCGCAGGAGGCGCAGGGAGTTGCGGTCGATGATCTCCAGGTAGCTCGCCTGGTCCTCGGTGAGGGAGCCGATGGTGGGGTCCTTGAGCATCTCGGCGAAGCTGACGACGGAGGTCAGCGGGGTGCGCAGC
Source organism: Ornithinibacter sp. (assembly GCA_035633415.1). GTDB lineage: Bacteria > Actinomycetota > Actinomycetes > Actinomycetales > Dermatophilaceae > Fodinibacter. The sequence goes on from DASQEZ010000336.1 coordinate 11,817, forward strand.
TCGTGGGAGAC
>DASQEZ010000337.1:0-37204 GCA_035633415.1 Ornithinibacter sp.
CCTCGGAGACGACGGCCGCGGCGACCGGCGCGGTCGGTGTCGTCCGCCGCGACCCGATGGCGATGCTTCCCTTCATCGGCTACAACGCCGGCGACTACGTCAACCACTGGCTCGAGATCGGCAAGCAGGCCGACGAGTCCAAGCTGCCGAGGATCTACCAGGTCAACTGGTTCCGCAAGGACGACGACGACGGCTCGTACCTGTGGCCGGGCTTCGGCGACAACGCCCGCGTGCTCAAGTGGGTCGTCGAGCGTCTCGACGGCAGCGCAGAGGCCGTCGAGACCCCGGTCGGCCTCGTGCCCGCCCCCGGCGCGATCGACACCACGAACCTCGACATGACCGACGAGCAGGTCGCCAAGGCCCTCGCCGTGAACGTCGAGGAGTGGCGCGACAAGGAGCTGCCCCTCATCGAGGAGTGGTTCGCCAAGTTCGGCGACACCCTGCCCACCCAGCTCGCCGACGAGCTCGCCACCTTGAAGGCACGGCTCGAGAGCGCCTGATCGTCCGTCCGCCGCGGATGCGACGAACCCCCGTGGAGCTGTGCTTCGCGGGGGTTCGTCGCATCCCTGGTCGTCAGTCCGGGTCGACGACGACCAGATCGTCCACCCGCATCGTCACCGCCGCGGCCGCGCTGCCCGACATGTACGAGTTCAGGCCCACCGCACCGCCGGACTGCAGCCCCGCCGTCGTGTCGGTCACGGATGCCGTCCACGCCGACGGCTCCGTCGTGCCGACCCGCCACAGCTTCGCCGACAGCGTGGTGGTGCCACCGTTGGTCACCGCGCGGAAGGCGACCCGGTAGGACGTGTTGGCCGACTGGGTGATCCCGGGGACGGTCGCCGTGCGCAGCGTCGTCTCCGCGGTACCGACCTTGCGCGCGATGACCAGCTGCATGGTGCCGGATGCCGCGACCACCACCTTCGTCCGGTAGTCGCTGCCGTTCGCCTGGCGGCGCACCACGGCGGTGCCGTAGAGCGTGCCCTGACTCGCGGTGCGGCTCCAGGCCAGGTTGGCCCGCAGGTCGACGTCCGTGGCGTTGACGCCGGGCAACCTCGTCTCGGCCGTGGATCCGGGGGCCGTGAGGATGTGGTTGCCGGTGCCGCCGGACACGCCGTAGCGGCTGCTCGTTCCGAGGATGCTCCAGGCTCCGCCCTGCTGCGCCGAGCCCCAGCCGTTGGTGACGCTGCGCTCGAAGGTGTCCGACGCGATCTCGGTGGTCGGCACCGGCGTGGCCGCCACCGTCACCTGCCGGGTCACCGTACCGGTGTCACCATCGTCATCGGTCACCGTCAACCGCACCGTGTACGTGCCATCAGCCGCATACGTGCGCGACGCCGAGGACCCCGACCCGGTCGACCCGTCACCGAACTGCCACGCATAGCCCGCGATCGTGCCGTCCGGGTCACTGGACCCCGCCCCCGACACCGTCACCGTGCGCTCACTGACCACCGGAACCCCGATCACCGCCGTCGGCGCCTGGTTCGGCGGTGGGGTGACGCCGAGGCGCGTGACCGTGTAGCGGTCGAACACCGTGGTCGCCGGGCTCGTCGCCGAGCCGGACTGGTAGACGTCGATACCGAGCGCCCCGCTGGTCTGCAGGCCCGCGGTGGAGTCGGTGGCGGTCACCGTCCAGGCCGCCGGCTCGGCGAGGTCGCGCGACCAGGCCTTGGCCCGCAACGTGGTCGGCGACGCACCGTCGAGCTCGAACTTCAGGCGCAGGTACTGCCCAGAGGCCACCGTCAGTCCCGGAACGTTGGCGGTGGCCAGCGACACCTCCGCGCCGGTGAACCGGATCAGTGACACGTTGACCGCGCCGCCCGCGAGGTAGCGGACCTTGGCGCGATAGCTGGAGGTGCCGTTGAGCCGGCCGTGGACCGAGACGTAGGTACCCGACCCGCTCGCGGCGGGGCTCACCGCGAGGTCAGTGACGATCCTGGCGTCGGCGATCGACACGGTCGGCAGCCGGACTCCCCGGGTGGACCCGGCGGGCGCGACGATCCGCCCGACCGCACCGTCGACGGCGTACGCGGTCGCACTCGAGGTGAACTGCCACGCCTGTCCGGCGGCGGTCGCCCCCCAGCCGTTGGTCACGTTGCGGGTGAAGGTGTCGTCGACGAGCTCGGCGGCGGGTGGGGTGCGCACCTCCCAGGTCGGCGAGATGGTGCTGACGTCACCGTCGCTGCTGACGGCCCGCCACTCGTACCAGGTGTCGGCGTCAAGGCCGGTCCACGTTCGGTTGGCGACCGCGCCGGAGTCGACCGTCGCGCTGCCGATGGTCTGGAACGGGGCGGGAACGGTGCCGGCGAGGCTGAAGGGCACGGTGAACGCGGAGTCGGCGTCGGACTCGAACACGCCGAGCTTCGGCGAGTAGGTGCGCGCGGTCATCGTGTTGGCCGCCGGGTCGAACGTGTAGTACCGAAGCCAGCCGTCGCCACCGTTGGCCCGGTCCTGGTAGTCGGTGAGGACCTGCTGCACCGGCTCACCACAGCGGTTGAGGTCGGAGCGGTTCGCCTCGCCCGCCTCGCCGTTGTGGAAGTGGCCGCTCAGCACCAGCTTGACCTGGCACTGCTGGGAGATGAAGTCGGTCCAGAGCTGGTTGGCCGACGTGCCCCCGGGCCGCTCCGGCGTGGTGCGGCGCAGGCCGTTCAGGCCGAGGAAGCTGTGCGTGGTGACGATGGCGAGCCGGTCGGGGTGAGCCGTGAGCACCTTGACGGCCCAGTCGACGGCCCACGAGGGCGCCTCCCACTCGAGGTTGATCACGACCCAGTCGCGACCACCAGCGGTGAAGAGGGCGAAGTTGTTCATGTTGCGACGGTCGAGCGGGTCGACCCCGAACAGGTTCTGCCCCAGGTAACCGCCATAGCTGGCCGAGGCCGGGGTCCAGGTCGCGTTGGCGTAGCGCGACGGCGGGAAGAACTGGTCGTACTCCGCGAACGCACCCGTCGTCGTGTTGAAGTCGTGGTTGCCGGCCACGACGGTGTTGGGCACCCCCGCGTCGTCCATCACCTTCTGGGCCGTGGAGGTGTACCCCCACTGGGTGAGGTTCTCCTCCTCGCTGACCAGGTCGCCCAGGTGCACGGCCATCGCGGTGTTGAGCTGGCCTCGGGTGTCGACCACCCACTGGGCCTGCTGCACCATCGTGCCCTGCCGGTTGTTGTACGTGTAGTTCTGGGTGTCCGGCAGTGCCACGATGGTGAACGGGTCACCGGCGCCGGCGGCCGGCACGGTCGCGCCGCGCTTGCGACCCTCGAAGCGCACGTCCAGCGGCCCGCCGTCCGGGTCGGTGGGCCGTACCGAGAGCGGGACGTCGACGGAGCCGGCGGTCGAGCCGTTCGCCGGCGCGAGGAGCTCTGCTGCTGCGGGTGGGGCCGCCTGGGCCGGCACGGAGGTCAGGGAGACCATCAACGCCCCGGCGGTGACTCCGACCAGAACTCTGTGGAACTTCATCGGAGCGGGTCCTTCCCGAGCGCCAATCACGACATGACGATGATTGGCCGGCAGGGAGCGGCCGCTGCCCAGTCTCGACACCCACGGCGCCCGTGTCAACGGGCAGCCGTGGGTGCACGAGGTGCGCGGACCTGCCTGGAACCCCGGCTCAGGTGGCCTGGGAGGTGCCGTTCGCGTCGGTGGAGTCCTCGCCCGTTCCTCCGGTGCCCGGTCCTCCGGTCGAGCCGTCGCCGCCAGGGCGGCCGGGGCGGCCGCCGGGCGACTGGCCCGTGGTGCCACCGTCGCCACCCTGCTGCCGGTCCCCGCCGGGCATCCGGCCGCCGGGCGGCGGGCCATCGTGCCGGCCAGGCGGTCCGAGGTCGCCGTCGCGGTCGAAGCCGCCGACACCATCTGCGGCGGCGCCGGTGCCGTCGTCATGGGTCGCGGCGAAGGTGACGGCCGACCCGCCGACCGCGCCGAGGCCCAGGCCCGCGACCAGGGCGGCGACGGCCAGACCGCGGCCACTGCTCACCCGCGAGCGCCAGGTCCTCGTGGGTCGGGCCGCGGCGACGGCGGGCACCGGCGCACCCCCCGATCCGATCGGGGAGGGCGCGGCATCCGGGGCGGGCGCTGCGGCATCCATTGGGGATTGTTCGGCGGTCGCGTCGGCGGCGACGGGCTGGGTCAGGTCGTCGGGTCGTTCGGTCATGGTCGCTCCTTTGGTCACTGACGATCGGGGACGACGATCCGGCCGGCGCCTGTGGCTGGGCTGTGCGGAGGCCAGCGACCGGCTGGCAGCCGCGCCCGACCACTCACAGGAACCACACAGGCAACCCATGGACTCGGAACAGGCCGCACGAGCACGCTGAGCGCATGACGACGACCCGGCCCGTGAGCGCCCCCGCCCTCCAGCGACCCGACGGCAGCCCGGTCCGAGTTCTCGTGGTCGATGATGAGCCGAACCTCACCGAGCTGCTCTCGATGGCACTGCGGTACGAGGGCTGGGAGGTGCGTTCTGCCGCCAGCGGTCTGGCCGCGGTGCGGACCGCCAAGGACTTCGGCCCGGACGCCGTGGTGCTCGACATGATGCTCCCGGACTTCGACGGGCTCGAGGTGCTGCGCCGGATGCGCGGCGACGACCCGAACGTCCCGGTCCTGTTCCTCACCGCCAAGGACGCCGTCGAGGACCGGGTCGCCGGCCTCACCGCGGGCGGCGACGACTACGTCACCAAGCCGTTCAGCCTCGAGGAGGTCGTCGCGCGGCTGCGTGCGCTGATGCGACGCACCACCGTCTCCGCCGACGAGGGCAGCTCGCTGCTCGTCGTGGGCGACCTGACCATGGACGAGGACAGCCACGAGGTCACCCGGGCCGGCGAGCACGTGCACCTCACCGCCACCGAGTTCGAGCTGCTGCGCTACCTCATGCGCAACCCGAAGCGGGTGCTCTCCAAGGCGCAGATCCTGGACCGGGTGTGGAACTACGACTTCGGCGGCCAGGCCAACGTCGTCGAGCTCTACATCTCCTACCTGCGCAAGAAGATCGACGCGGGGCGAACCCCGATGATCCACACCATGCGCGGCGTGGGTTATGTCCTCAAGCCTGCGTACTGATCGCGTCGGGCTCCGGATGCCGACCTCACCCGCTCGCTGGACGCTGCGGACCAAGCTCCTCGCCTCGGTCCTCGCGATGTTCACCGTCGTGATGCTCGCGACGAGCGCCCTCACGGTGTTCGAGACCCGGCGCTACCTCACCGCCCAGCTCGTCGCCGACCTGCAGGGCGCCGAGGGACGGGTCGACGTGTACCGTCCGGGCGGGTTCGACCGCGACCGCGACGGACTCGTCCAGCCGCAGCCGCGAGGGCCGATCGGCGCGCCGGGCGGGGGTGACGTGCTCGTCCTGGGCCTGGCGGCTGACGGCTCCGTCGCGACCGACGCCGCCGGCTCCGAGCTGAACGCGGTCGTCAACGACCGCAGCGCCGACGACGCGCTCGACGACGCACAGGTCGACGAGGTCCGCGAGGCCGCCGTCGGCACGGACCCCGTGCGGGTCGAGGTCGGCGGTGACGTCGGCACGTACCTGGTCACCACCCGGACCTTCGCCGACGGCAGCCGGATCATCGTGGGGGTGTCCACGGACCAGGTCGACCAGCTCCTCGCCAAGCTGATCGGCGTCGTGGTCGCAGGCACCCTGGTCGGCTTGGTGCTCGTCGGGGCGGGCGGCACCATCGTCATCCGCCGCAGCCTCGCGCCCCTCGACCGGGTGGCGGCCACCGCCCGCCGCGTCTCCGCGCTCAAGCTCGACTCGGGGCAGGTGGCCCTCGCCGAGCGGGTGCCCTCCGAGGACGCCGACGGCCACACCGAGGTCGGCCAGGTCGGCCTCGCGATCAACACCATGCTCGACAACGTGGAGTCGGCGCTGCACGCTCGTCAGGAGAGCGAGACCCAGGTGCGGCAGTTCGTCGCCGACGCCAGCCACGAGCTGCGCACCCCGCTCGCCTCGATCCGCGGCTACGCGGAGCTGACCCGGCGCGAGAGCGAGCCGGTGCCCCCGACCGTCACGCACGCCATCGGCCGGGTGGAGTCCGAGGCGCTGCGCATGCAGGAGCTGGTCGAGGATCTGTTGCTGCTCGCCCGCCTCGACTCCGGCCGGCCGCTGGAGCGCGAGCCGGTCGACCTGTCGCTGCTCGCCGTCAACGCCGTCAGCGACGCGCACGCAGCCTCGCCCGACCACAGCTGGGTGCTCGACCTGCCCGAGGAACCGGTCGAGGTGCCAGGCGACCAGGCCCGGCTGCACCAGATCCTCGCCAACCTGCTCGCCAACGCCCGCACCCACACCCCGGCCGGCACCAGGGTCGTCACCCGGGTGCGGCCCGAGGGCGCGCTGGTGCGGGTCTCGGTGACCGACGACGGCCCGGGCGTGCCGGAGCCGCTCCAGCCGAGGGTCTTCGAGCGGTTCACCCGTGGTGACGACGCCCGGGTCAGGGCCAACGGGTCGACCGGGCTGGGGCTGAGCATCGTCGCCGCCGTCGGCCAGGCCCACGGTGGCCGGGTCGAGGTGTCGAGCCGCCCCGGCGCCACCACCTTCTCGGTCCTCCTGCCCGCCACCTGACCTCCCGGCCCGCCCGCCCCCCTCGACGAGATGGTGCGGATGCGCGACGTCACCCGCCCCCGGAGTGGGGCGATCGCTGTCGCGGATCCGCAATCAGTCGTGGAGGGGGAGGACGTAGGCGACGAGCTGCACCCCGGGGACGGGCGACCAGTCGCGCTCGGGCAACCGGGTGAAGCCGAGCCGCTCGTAGAGCCGGTGCGCAGCATGCATCGTCGTCGACGAGGAGAGCACCAGCGACCCGAAGCCCTGGTCGCGGGCGCGCACCATGGCGTGCCGGGTCAGCGCCTCACCGATCCCCTCCCCCGTCGCCGCGCGCGCCACCGCGAGGGAGCGGATCTCCGCCTCACCCTCCCGGGCGATCTCGCACAGTCCTGACGACGGCTCGACGAAGGTCACCGTTCCGACCACCCCGCGATCGTCGACCGCCACCCAGAGCTCGGCCTCGGCGTCGCGCAGGGCGGCGTCGCCGAGGAACGCCAGGTAGGGCGCGTCGGCCGGGATGACGCCACCACCGACGTACGCGTCGACGGTGAGCCGCCCGACGGCATCCAGCTCGTCGGGGTGGGCGCGTCGGATCGTCGGGGGCATCAGACCTCCAGGACGACGAAGGTGCCCTGGGTGTCCTCGAAGAAGACGATGCCGGTCCAGGCGGAGCCGTCGACGTCTCCCGTGCACACGACCGCGGTCGACACCGTGACCGCCTCGGTGTCGGGACAGGTCACGCCGACGTCCACCGACCCCACCGACCGCAGCAGGTCGACGACGGCGTCCTCGAGAAGGTCCCCGCCGAGCGCGGCCCTGTCGGCCAGACCCGATACCTCACTGCGCAGCGGCTCGTAGCCGTAGTCGTCATCCGACGACCCGCCGACCGCCAGGAGCGAGCCGACCGCCAGGAGCATCGCCAGCAGTGCGCCCACCGACGCCCCGACCGCCCAACCCAACGCCGTGCGCGCCTTGCGCAGAGCCGCCTCGGCCTCGGTCAGTGCACGCGACTCGGGCAGGCCCCAGGCGGGCTGTCCCCACGCCGGCTGGTGCGCCCAGTCCGCGGCGGCGTACCCGTGGGCCGCCGGGTGGCCGGGCGCCTGGTAGCCGGGCTGCGCGGACGGCGGCCCCGCCTGCGAATACCCCTCGGCGCCGGGCGCGGGTGGGAGGGACGGCGGGACCAGCGGCTCCTGCGGCGGCGTGCTCACGGCGGGCAGTCTGGCACTGTCGAGCCGCCCGCGCCGGGATTCCCCGGACCCGTGGTCGGAGTCACTGCGCACCGGGCCGGATGCCGGTGCTCGCACGACCCGGTGGCCGTGGCGTCGCCGGGCCGCGCCCGCGGCGACCCGCTTTGCTCGCCGGGTGGCCGGACGGTTACCCTGAGCGACGTTGGAGGCGTCGCCTAGTCCGGTCTATGGCGCCGCACTGCTAATGCGGTTTGGGTCTCAAGCCCATCGAGGGTTCAAATCCCTCCGCCTCCGCCGTCAGGAAACCCCCGGGAGCTCGCGACCGGGGGTTCTCCTGTCGGCGCAGCCCCCCCGTCACTTCGCGGGTTACCCCGCCGTACTCGCTGCCACAGCGACGACTACCACGGGGTAACCGGCGCGGTGGCGGAACCCGAGCGCGCGGCATCCGGCGCGAGTGCGGAAACGGTCGCCCTGGCAACCACGTCGGCACTCGTGGCGGTCAGGAACAGATGTCCTGGTCGGCGGTGCGTGCCGTGATCGTCGGGGTCGGCTCGGCCGGCGGCGCCGTGACCGTCGGTGACGGGATGGGCGAGGTTCCGGTGCGGTTGGCGATCTCGCGGACCGCCGGTGCCCCGGCTCCGAGGGTGACCCGCACCCCGGACGTCAGCTCGGCGCTCTCGCGCAGCGTGGCCCCGTTGAACGCCGCGGCCACGGTTCGGGCCGCCTCCTTCTGACCGGCGCCGTACTCCACGACGACACCGCCGGGCCGCTCGCCCGAGCTGCTGGTCGCGACGTCCGCGAAGCCCTGCACCTCGAGCGCCGCGGCCACCTGCGTGGCGAGTCCCTGCACACCCGTGGCGTTGACGACCTCGACCGCGATCCCGGTCGGGCTCACGGTGAGCGGCTCGGCCGAGGCGGAGGCACTGGTCGACGGCGCCTCGCCGACGACCTCGTCGTCGCGCAGGGTCTGCCACAGCGCCTCGGCGTCCGGAGACCACGCGACGCGGTTGGGGTCGGGGGCGTACTCGGTGATCGGCACGGTGATGAACTGCACGTTCTTGATGCCGATGTTCTTGACGCTGGTCGCCAGGTCCCGCATCGTGCCGAGGCCGAAGTCGGAGTCGGTGGTCAGCGACTGGGTGGCGGCGTTGAGGAAGCCGAACAGCTTGTCGGGACGCAGCAGCAGCGAGGTGCGGGTGGCCTCCTGCACGACGGAGGCGAGGAACGCCTGCTGGCGCTCGATCCGCCCGAGGTCGGACCCGTCGCCGAGGGTCTTGCGGGCCCGGACGAAGCCCAGGGCCTGCTCCCCGTCGAGCACGTGGGTGCCCGCCGTGAGCGTGAGGCCGGCCTTCGGGTCGTCGATGGCCTCCTTGGTGCAGATCGGCACGCCACCGAGGGCGTCGACCATCTCGCGGAAGCCGTTGAAGTCGACGACGGCGAAGTGGTTGATGAACAGCCCGGTGTTGCCCTCGATCGTGGTGATCAGGCAGGCCGGGCCCCCGAGTGCGAACGTCGCGTTCCACTGCGTCTCGACCCACTGGTCCTTCGGGGTGGACGTCGTGCAGTTGGGCGGGGCCGGCACCATCGAGTCGCGCGGGATGGACACCACGGTGACGTGCTCGCGGTCGGCGGAGACGTGCGCGATGAGCGTGGTGTCGGAGCGGGCGCCCGAGGTGAGCGACTCGCCCGGCACACCCTCGCCCTCACGGTTGTCGGAGCCGATGAGCAGGATGTTGAGCGGCCCGGTGGTCTCGCTGGGGCGCTCCCCGAGGTCGCTGCTGACGTCGACCCGCGAGATGTTCCCGTTGAGGCGCCACCAGGCGAAGCCCAGGCCCACGGTGACGACGAGGACCAGCACGCCGACCCCGGCGATGACCCGTCGGCGACGGGTGTGCTTGTGCTCGAGGGCGTCTGAGTCGGCGCGCTCGCGGCGGGTGGCGTCGGTCAACGCGGCTCCATTTCCGGCGATCCCTGCCGCGTCAGCGAGAACTCGTGCGGGCGGGTCCGTGCGTCAGAGATCGCGCACGATCATCCGAGTCTAGGCCCGCTGCCTGAGAGAACGCTGGGTGCACGATCCCGTAGTTGACTGGGGCCATGAGGTCTCGCATCGCACTGGTCGTCGCCGCCGTCCTGGTGCTCGCCGTGGGCCTGGCTGGTGTCCTGTGGTGGCGCCAGCGCGAGGCCGACCGCGATGCCGCGGCCCGGGCGGCCGTCACGGCCTACGCCACGGCATGGACCGCCGGGGACCTGAAGGACGTGCCGTTCGCCGACGACGAGGTCAGGGCCTCGTTCACCCCGGCGGTCGAGGAGCTCGGCGACGCGGCGGTGGAGGTCGACGCCGGTGACGTGGAGCGTGACGGCGACACCGCCACCAGCACGCTGTCGGTGACCTGGACCCTGCCCGGTGACGTGCCGTGGTCGTATGCCGTACCGGTGCGGCTCGAGCAGTCCGGCGACCGGTGGCTGGTGGCCACGCCGAGCACGGGCTCCCCCTGGCACCCCGACCTGGCCGCGGACGCGACCTTCGAGCTCGAGCGCACCAGCGGCGAGCGCGGCGACCTGCTCGACCGTGACGGCGAACCGCTGATGCCGCTCGGCACGGTCCACGCGGTGCAGATCGACCCGGTCAACGCCACGCCCGAGTCCGCGGCCGAGCTGGAGGTCGTCGTCGGCGCCGCCAAGGGGTCGTTGACCGGGGCGCTCGCGAAGGCCACGGCATCCGGCTCGAAGGCACCGATCCCCGTGATCAGCTATCGCGACGCGGACTGGGCGCCGCGGGCAGCACGAATCGAGGACCTCGACGGCGTCATCGCTCCCACGACCGAGCAGCCCCTGGGGCGCACCCGTACCTTCGCGCAGCCGCTGCTCGGCAGCTTCGGTGAGGTGACCGCCGAGATGATCGAGAAGAGCAACGGGCGCTACGCCGTCGGTGACCGTGCCGGACGGAGCGGCCTGCAGGCGCAGTACGACCAGTCGCTGGCCGGGGCGACGGGAATCCGGGTCACCGAGAGCGGCGACGGAGGGGCGACCCTCTTCGAGAAGGCGGCTACCGACGGCGAGGACCTCGTCACGACCCTCGACCCGCGGGTGCAGGACGCGGCCGAGAAGGCCCTCGCCGACGCCGACCTCACGGTTCCGGGTGCCGTGGTGGCACTCGACGTGCCGACCGGGCAGGTGCTCGCGGTGGCCAACAGCCCGACCAGCGGGTTCGACCGGGCGCTGACCGGTCGTTACCCGCCGGGGTCGACGTTCAAGGTCGCGACGAGCTACGCCTACCTGACCCAGGGCATCACCACACCGACGGCCAGGGTGCGCTGCCCCGCATCCGTCACCGTCGACGGACGCGAGTTCACCAACTTCGCCGGCGAGGCGATCAGCGGCTCGCCCACGTTCTTCCAGAACTTCACCGTGTCGTGCAACACCGCGTTCGTCGGCCTCTCCGACCAGCTGGGTGACGACGACCTGACGACCGCCGCGAAGGCGCTCGGCATCGGGGCCGGCTGGGGCGACACGCTCGGCGTCGCGGGCACCTTCGCCGGCAGCGTGCCGACCACCGGGGACGGAACCGACACCGCCGCCGCCGCGATCGGCCAGGGCAGGGTCGAGGTCTCGCCCGTGTCGCTCGCCGTGATGTCGGGCAGCGTGGGGCGCGGCACGTTCGTGCCGCCGGTGCTCGTCAAGGGCCCCGGCAACCCCGCTCCACGGCCGGCGGCACTCGACGGCAGCGCCGTGGCGCAGCTGCGCTCGATGATGGCTTCGGTGGTGTCGTCGGGCTCCGGCACCGCGCTGCGTGGAACCCCGGGAGGGCCGGTTCGCGGGAAGACCGGCTCGGCCGAGCACGGCAGCGACCCGGACGTGCCGCCGCGGGTGTGGTTCACCGGGTACCAGGGCGACGTCGCGTTCGCGGTGCTGGTCGAGGAGGGCCGCAGCGGCGGCACGGTCGCGGCGCCCATCGCGAAGGACTTCCTCACCAACCTGGCCCGCGACTGAACGGCACTCGAAGGCCCCGCCCGGAGTGCCGGACGGGGCCTCGCGAGACTCGGGGGACCCGGGTCAGATGGGGTGGACCTGGTCGGCCTGCGGACCCTTGGGCCCCTGGGTGACCTCGAACTCGACCCGCTGGGCCTCGTCGAGGGACCGGTAGCCCTGGACGTCGATGGCGGAGTAGTGAACGAACACGTCGGGGCCGCCGCCGTCCTGGGCGATGAAACCGAAACCCTTCTCAGCGTTGAACCACTTCACGGTGCCCTGTGCCATATCGGGGGTAACTCTTTCTGTGTGTGTCACGCGATCGGCACACGTCGCACCGACCGTGGATGCGAACTCCAGTCCCCTTGTGGCGCGTTGGTGTCCGACCTGCCAGGAAAGCCTGATGCTGCAACCGAGAGCGAAAATAGCACGCAGCCGCGGCGCGCGCCCGTCATGGAAGTGACCGGTCAGGCGGTGGGCGCCTTGACGGCGAGCACGTCGCACGAGGCGTCCAGGAGCACCTGCTGCGCGGTCGACCCGGTGATCAGCTTGCCGAGCGGGCTGCGCCGCCGCAGCCCGATGACGAGGAGCGTGGCGCCGACGTCGTCGGCCGCATCGAGCAGCTCGTCGGCGGGCGCCCGGCCGCGCGTCGGCTGGCGGATCTCGTGGTCGATGCCGCGCGCGGTCAGCTGCGCGTCGAGCGCGTCGAGATCCTGGGGGGCGGCGTAGCTGGGGTCGGTGTTGTCGCCGTGGTGGCCGGTGTTCACCACGACGAGGCGCTCCCCGCGGCGCTCGGCCTCCACGATGGCGGCGTCGACGGCGGCCAGGCCCTCGGGGCGGGGGATGTATCCGACGACGATCGTCATGACGGTTCTCCGGATTCGGTGGGGTGGAGCGCGGGTACGGGGGCGGCCGGCCGATCGGGTCGGCCGGCCGCGGTGGACGAGTGGTCGCGATGGGGACGGGTCGCCGCACCTGGTCGTCCGTCAGGTGCGGCGACCCGCGTCTAGTGGGGCGAGGGTCGCGTGCGGCCGGTCATTCGGCCGTCGCGAGCGTCTTCGCGCCGGTCATGATGGCCACGCCCTCGCCCATGTCGTGGGACTGCGGGGTGATGACCCCCGCGCAGCCGCCGAGCCGCTGGATGTGGATGCGGTCGGCCACCTCCCACACGTGCGGCATGTTGTGGCTGATCAGGATGATGGCGAGGCCGCTGTCGCGCAGCTGCTTGACCATGTCGAGGACCATCCCCGACTCCTTGACACCCAGGGCTGCGGTCGGCTCGTCGAGCACGACGACCTTGCTCCCGAATGCTGCGGCGCGTGCCACCGCGACCGCCTGCCGCTGACCGCCCGAGAGCGTCTCGACCGCCTGACCCATGTTCTGGATCGTCTGGATGCCGAGCTTCTCGACCGCCTCACCGGCGCGCTTCTTCATGCCGTTCTTGTCGAGCATCCGCAGCACCGACCCGAGCGGGCCCGGACGGCGCTCCTCGCGGGCGAGGTAGAGGTTGCTGGCGATGTCGAGCGCCGGGATGACGGCCAGCTGCTGGTAGACGGTCTCGATGCCGGCCTCTCGGGCGTCCTGCGGACGCTTGAAGCTGACCGGCTGGCCGTCGAGCTGGATGTCGCCGGAGTCCGGCTGGTACGCGCCCGTGAGGCACTTGATGAGCGTCGACTTGCCGGCGCCGTTGTCACCGATGACCGCGAGCACCTCGCCCCGGTAGAGGTCGACGTTGACGCCGTCGAGGCCGACGACGCGGCCGAAGGTGATCACGAGGTCGCGGCCCGACAGGATCGGGTCGGCCTCGTACTTCGCCCGCTTGTCCTCGGGGATCTGGTCGACGGCGAGGGGCAACCGCTCCATGGTGCTCATGCCTTGACCTTCCGGATCCACTGGTCGACCGAGACGGCGACGATGACGAGCACGCCGATCGCGAAGAGCCGCCACTGCTGGTCGACCCCCGCGAGCGAGAGCCCCAGGGTGAACGACCCGACGATGATCGCACCGAGGAGGCTGCCGATCAGCCCACCGCGACCACCGAACAGGCTCGTGCCACCGATGACGACGGCGGTGATGCTGTCGAGGTTGGCGTCCGGGATGCCGTTTGCCGTGGCGGAGCCCGCGCGCCCGATCTGGATCCACGCGGCGAAGCCGTAGATCAGACCGGCCACGGTGTAGACGCTGAGCAGGATGCGCTTGCTGGCGACACCGGACAGGCGGGCCGACTCTGCGTCGTCACCGACCGCGAAGATGTGTCGGCCCCACGCGGTCTGGGTCAGGGCGAACCCGACGATGCAGTACAGCGCGAGCACCATGAGCACACCGACGGTGACTCGGAAGGGGCCGATCGCGAAGGACTCACCGGTGAAGTTGATGATGTCCGGCAGCCGGTTGTTCTGGATGCTGGAGCCACCGGAGTACAGCAGCGCGATCGCCGTGAAGATGGACAGCGTGCCCAGGGTGACGATGAACGGCGGCAGCCCGACCCGGGTCACGAGGAAACCGTTGAGGAAGCCCGCGCCGACCGCCAGCGCGATACCGATGAGGATCGCGAGGAAACCGGGCACGCCCTGGTCGGCGGCCAGCGTGGCCATGACCATCATCGCGAGGATCGTGATCGCGCCGACCGACAGGTCGATGCCGGCCGTGAGGATGACGAGAGTCTGACCGATCGCGAGACACGCCACGACCGCGACCTGCTGGAGCAGGAGCGACTGCGCGTTGGGCGACGCGAACCGGGGGTTGAGGATCGAGAAGACCACGAACGTCAGCACGAGCAGGAAGAGCGGGCTCAGCCAGGGATGGCCGTGCAGCAGGTGCTGGATCTTCTGGACGGGGCTCTGCCGCCGCCGAGCGAACTCGGCGGCGGCAGCAGATGTGGACGACGACATCAGGTTCAGCCCCAGCAGATCTTCAGGGCCTCGTCCGAGGTGATGCTCTCGACACCCTCGGCCGGCTTGTCGGTGACGAGTGCGACACCGGTGTTGAAGAAGTCGAGACCCTCAGAGGTCGTCGGCTTCTCGCCACCGCGGGCGATCTTGGCGATCGCCTCCATGCCGAGGGTCGCCATCTTCAGCGGGTACTGCTGCGCGGTGGCGCCGATGGTGCCGTCCTTGACCGAGTTGACGCCGGCGCAGCCGCCGTCCACCGAGACGACCAGGGCGTCGGTGATGCCGGCCGCCTTGAGCGCGGCGGCCGCGCCGACCGCGGCCGGCTCGTTGATCGTGTAGACCACGTTGATGCCGTCGCTCTTGGTCAGGCAGGTCTCCATCGCGGTGCGGCCACCGTCCTCCGCGCCGTTGCTCGGCTCGTTGCAGACGATCGTGTAGTCGCCGCCCTTGCCGCCGGTGTACTTGCCGGTCGCGGCCTCGTCGGCGTTCTTCTTGGGGTCGGCCACGTCGATGCCCATGCCCTCGAGGAAGCCCTGGTCACGGTCGTAGTCGACCGAGACGATCTTGTCGTTGAACAGGTCGAGGAGCGCGATGGTGGCGGGCGCGCCGTCGAGGGTCGTCGCTGCCCACTTGCCGATGAGCTGGCCGGCGAGGCGGTTGTCCGTGGCGAAGGTGATGTCGACGGTCTCGGGCGGGTCGGGCGGGGTGTCGAGGGCGATCACGAAGAGCCCGGCGTCGCGGGCCTTCTTGATGGCGTCGTTGACGCCGGTCGACATCGGGGTGATCAGGATGCCCTTGTCACCGCGGACGACGGCCTGCTCGATCGCGGCGATCTGGCCGGCGTCGTCACCCTCCTGCTTGCCGGAGGCGATGGTGAGCTCGACGTTGTTCTTCTCGGCATCAGCCTTGGCGCCGTTCTGCATGGCGACGAAGAACGGGTTCGAGGAGTCCTTGGTGATGAGCGCGACGCCGATCTTCTCGGTGCCACCGGAGCCGGCGTCACCGGAGCCGCTGTCGTCGGAACCACAAGCTGCGGCGCCGAGCGCGAGGCCGACGATGCCGACGGACGCGAGCACCCTGCGCGCCGTGCGCGAGGACGAAACGTGACGGATGTGCATGGGGCGAACTCTCCTTTGAGTGCTGTACCTGGGCCGACCCCGTTGTGACAACGTTGTCAGGGGCTTGTCTAGCGTGTACTTGCGCTGGGGTCAACCCATGGTCTACACATCGTGATGTGAAAGTGACATCGTTGTCAGGTCAGAGCAACCGCTCCACGATGCGTGACGTGGCGGCGCTGGCCGGCGTCAGCCTGAAGACGGTGTCGCGCGTCGTCAACGACGAGCCCGGTGTCTCACCCGACGTCCGCGAGCGGGTCACGGCCGCGGTCAACCGGCTCGACTACCGCCCCAACCTGGCCGCCAGCAACCTGCGCCGCACCGGTGCCCGCACCGGGCTGATCGGCGCGCTGGTGCAGGACCTGTCGAACTCGTTCTCCGCCAGCCTGCTTCGCGCCCTGGAGGACTCGGCGCGGCGCCACGGCACGGCGGTGCTCGCGGCAAGCCTCGACGAGGGCGCCGACCGGGAGCAGGAGCTGGTCCACGACCTCGTCACCCGCAGGGTCGACGGCCTCGTGATCATGCCCGCCAGCGAGCGTCAGGACTACCTCGTCAGCGAGCTGCGGTCGGGCACCCCCGCCGTGTTCGTCGACCGCCCGCCTCGTGGCATCGACGTCGACTCGGTCACGGTCGACAACCACCGCGGCGGTCGGGTCGCGGCCGAGCACCTGCTCGCGCAGGGCCATCGCCGCATCGCGGCGCTGGTCGACCTCCCGACCATTCCGACGGCGGCGCGGCGCCTCGCCGGGTTCACCGACGCGTACGCCGAGCGTGGCCTTCGCCCGGACCCGCGCCTGGTCGTGACCGGCATCCGGTCGACCGACGAGGCCACCGAGGTGATGCACGCCCTGCTCGCGCTCGACGACCCGCCAACCGCCATCTTCACCGCACGAAACATCCTCTCCACAGGGGCTGTCCGTGCACTGGCCGAGCGCGGCCTGCGGCGCGAGGTCGCCCTCGTCGGGTTCGACGACTTCCCGCTGGCCGACCTGCTCGACCCGCCTCTGACGGTCATCCGCCAGGACGTCGCGCGGATCGGGAAGACGGTGGGCGACCTGCTCTTCGACCGCATCGGGGGCAACACCGCACCCCCTCGCCATGTCGTGCACGAACCCACCCTGGTCGTGCGCGGGTCGGGCGAGATCCCACCGCCGGCCTGAGCCCGGGGCTCGACCCCCCGGCGACCGGCGAGGTCCCGCGACGCGCTGACGTACCGGCCCGGTCATCAGCGTGTCGTGGGACCTCGTCCGCGGGTCGCGAGCTCCCCCGGACCTGGCGGAGGGCGTGGGATTCGAACCCACGATGACGTTGCCGCCATAGCGGTTTTCAAGACCGCCGCACTAGGCCACTATGCGAGCCCTCCAGACCCGGCGTGGGCCGGGCGAGGACAAGGGTATGCCGGGACGCGGTGGGAAGCGCACGGCATCCGGCCGCGGGCGGCAGGTAGGGTCGGAGGCCGACGAGAGGAGCCACACCATGGGGAAGCTGACGTTCATCGCCGGCATGGCCGCCGGCTACGTGCTCGGTGCGCGCGCGGGCAAGCACCGCTACGAGCAGATCCGGCGCACCTCGGGCAAGGTGTGGAACTCCGGGCCGGTGCAGAAGCAGGTCGCGACCGCCAAGGAGGTCGCCCGCACCAAGGCCGCCCCCGTGGTCGCCGACATGGTGGCCGACGCCGCCCGAGCCACCGGCGAGAAGCTGCGCTCGAGCCGCACGGTCGAGGCCGAGGCGATCGAGACCGGCCCCGGTGCGACCACGAACGGCCGACCGACACCCGCGCCGACCGGCTCCGGCGCCGACCCGTGGGCCGACGCCACGCGAACCGACGGCGCCGCCTGAGCCCCTCCGCCCGGGCGGATCGCTGTCGCGTCCACGACCCTGCGCGTCGACTCGGCTCCCACTCCACACGGCACACCGGCCACGCCGGGCTCCGCGCCCCCTGCGGCGCTGTGCTCGGCGTGGCCGGTTCCCCGTGCTGCGGAACCGTCGTCACGACACCGCGCCTCTGAACTCGCGGTGCCGTCACGCCCCTCGGTTCCGCGGCCGACCGGCCGGCCCCTGAAACCGAGCCGGTCGACGTCGCGGTCCCTGCAAGGGTCCGACGGGGAGAAGGAGCCGGCGAGCGCCGCCCTGATACACCGCATCCGAGGGAACCTTCGGCCCGCGCCGCCGGAGGGCATCTGCGCTGGTCGGGTGTATCACCGGGCACCTCCGGCACTCCTGTGCAGTGAACAGGTTCATCACTACGCTGGGGCAAGCGCGTTCGCGCCCCCGCCACGCCCCCACAGGAGCAGCTCATGAGCGGCACCACCCCTGAGAACGACTCCGCGGAGGCCGCGGCGCGGACCCCCCACAACTTCCCCATCTTCGGCGTTCCCGCGTCTGCCTTCCGGCGGTTCCACGCCACGGTGCTGTCCCCCGACGGTGCGGACGTCATCGGTGACGGTGAGACGCCGCACCCGACCGTCTACCGCCCCGACCGACTGCTCCTGCCCGGGCTCCCCGGGCAGTCCCTGGACGCCGGCCCCCTCGAGGAGCTGCGACGCCTGGGCAAGGAGATGGGCTTCCGACCGGTGGTCGAGGACGACCCCCAGGCCCCCGGCGACCGGCCCGACCCCGACCGCGGCAGCCTCGTCGACCTGGCTCGCCGGCTCGGTTACCTCGAGCAGCTCGACCGGGTCGCCCGGGTCGTCGTCAAGCTCGTGCCGGATGCCGGCCGCGTCGGCCCGCCGATCGACGCCTGGGAGGTGCTCCAGCGCGCCCGTGCCGCCCAGGGCGATGGCGACTCGGGCTCCCGGGCGCGGGCCTGGAGCCTCTGTCACATCCTGATGGCCTCGGGCTACGGCTCCGGCGTGGGCTACGGCTCCGGCGTGGGCTACGGCTCCGGCGTGGGCTACGGCTCCGGCGTGGGCTACGGCTCCGGCGTCGGCTACGGCTCCGGCGTGGGCTACGGCTCCGGTGTCGGCTACGGCTCCGGTGTCGGCTACGGCTCCGGCGTCGGGGTTCCCGGCTCCGCCGACGGTCGGATCCCGGTGGCCCTGCACCTCGGTCCGCCTGCTCCCGCGCGTGGTCCGTCGCCGGCCGTGGCGATCCTGGACACCGGCCTGGGCGCGCACCCGTGGTTCGACGGTTCACCGCTCGTGGTGCCTCACCCCACCGTCGGGGGCGAGCCGATCGGCGTCGCGTTCGCGCCTGGTGAGGACCCCGAGGTCGATGGCGTCACGCTCGACAGGATCAACCGCTTCCTGGACCCGATGGCCGGGCACGGCACCTTCATCGCGGGCATGGTGCGCCAGCACTGCCCCGGCGCGACGCTGGTCATCGTGCCGGTCATGTACGGCGACGGCGCGGCCGACGAGGCCGACATCATCGATGCCCTCCAGCGCCTGCTGCTCTGGCACTGGGTGGGGGTCGACGGCAAGGAGGACCACGGTCCCCTCGACGTGGTGAGCCTGTCGTTCGGCTACTACCACGAGACCCCCAACGCGGTGGAGGACGAGGCCGGCCTGTTCAAGGCGGTGCGGACCCTCCAGGAGAACGGCGTCTGCGTCGTCGCCGCGGCGGGCAACGGCGCGACGACACTGCCGTTCTGGCCCGCCGCCCTCGCCGGGGACCACCGTGCCGACGTCAAGGGCGGGCGCGTGCCCGTGCTCAGCGTCGGGGCGCGCAACCCCAACGACGGCACCGTGGCGGCGTTCTCCAACACCGGCGACTGGGTGCGCACCTACCGTTGCGGCGTCGCCGTGGTCAGCACGATGCCCGAGACGTTCGACGGCTCGCTGCGCGGCGGGGTCAACGTGGCGGCCCAGCGGGGTCGCCCCGAGCGCGGCACGCCCGACCCCGACGACTACTCGAGCGGGTTCGGCATCTGGAGCGGCAGCTCGTTCGCCTCACCCGCGTGCGCGGGCGACATGGCCCACATGATGAGTGAGGAGTCGTTCGTCAAGGACACCCGGTCGCGCGTCGAGAAGATGACCGAGATCGTGGAGCGGGCCGTCAAGGAGGGGGCATGATGCAGACCGGCGCCGAGAGCCTGGCCGTGCGCGCGGCCAACTCCTTCCGCGCCTACCGCGACGGCAACTCCTCGGGCATGTCCAGCCTGGTCGACGAGGTCACCCCGCTGCTGTGGTCGGTGGCGCGCCAGCAGGGCCTGTCCCGGCAGGCGGCCGAGGACGTCGTGCAGAACACCTGGCTCAAGCTCGTCGAGCACGCGGGGGAGATCGCCGATCCCCAGTCGGTGCTCAAGTGGCTCATCACGACGACCCGACGCGACTCGTGGAGCACCTCGTCGCGAGGACGACGCGAGGAGCCGGCCAGCTACGCCGACGTCCGCGACCAGGAGTCCGACACCACGGCGCCGTCGCCCGAGACCACCGTGCTCGCCGACGTCGACGACCGCCTCGTGTGGCGCCACTTCGCCTCCCTGCCGGAACGCTGCCAGTCGTTGCTGCGGGTCATCGCGTTCGCCGAGCGACCCGACTACGCGGCCGTCGCCAAGGCGCTCGGCATGCCGGTGGGAAGCATCGGCCCGACCCGCGGACGCTGCCTCGCCAAGCTCCGCCAAGCCCTCGTCGCCGACCCTCGTTGGGAGATGCCGTCATGAACGCCAGCCCGGACCCCGAGATCATCCTGGCCGCCGGTGCCCTCGACGACGTCGACGCGCACCTGCTGGACCAGATCCGGCACCTCCACGAGGCTCTGGACCCCGCACCGGTCGACCTGGTCGACCGGGTCAAGTTCGCCATGTCCGTCGCGGCCCTCGAGGCCGAGGTGGCCGAGATCGTCTCCAGCGCCACGCTCGAGACGGTCCGCGGCACCGACTACGACCGCGCCGACACCGTGACCTTCGCCAGCGACGGGCTCAGCGTCATGGTCAGCATCGAGCACGGGCCGTCGACCCGGGCCGACATCGTGGGCTGGGTCAGTGAGGCGAACGTCGAGGTCGAGCTGCGCGAGCGCGGCCGCACCCGCACCACGCTGGTCGACGAGGAGGGCCGCTTCTCCTTCACCGCGGTGGAGCGCGGCCTGGTCAACTTCGTCCTGCGGCGCCACAGCGACCCCGAGGCGCCGCCGATCATCACTCCGGCCATCGAGCTGTAGGAGCCCTCATCCAGGACCCCGTCGCACTCGCGGACGCCTACCTCACGGCTGCACGACAGGACAACGAGGTCGGACGCTTCGACGACGCCGTCGCGAAGCTCGACCAGGCCCTGGGTGCCCTCAACGGGTCCACCGGAGAGGGCGCCGAGCGGCTCCGCATCCGGGTGCTGATCACCCGCTCGTGGACCGAGCTCGAGGTCAACGGGCTCGGCTCGGCCCTGGCCATGCTGCACGACGCGCGCGAGCAGGCGGCGACCATCGACGACCGCCTGCTCGTGGCCCTCAGCCACATCCAGGAGGGCGTGATCCACGTCCGCGGCGGCGACTGGGCGGCCTCCCTGGCCGCGCTCGAGGGCGTGGGCGACGACGAGCAGGCGCTCGACCCCAGCCAGCGGTGCGCCCTGCTCATCAACCGCGGGATGGCCCACCTCGGGCTGGGACACAGCGCCGAGGCCGAGGCCGACCTCACCCGGGCGGCCGAGCTCGCCGCCGCGCAGGGGCTCGCCGACCAGGAGTTCAAGGCGCGGCACAACCTGGCCTGCCTGGCGTTCGTCGACGGAGACCTCGCGCGCGCCCTGGTGCTGATGCGCGCCGCCGACCGGATGGATGCCGCGGTCAGCCGCGACCGCGCGCGCCTGGACCACGCCGAGGTGCTGCTCGAGGCGGGCCTGGTCGACAAGGCGCGCAGCGTGCTGCAGGAGGCGCTGGAGTCGGCTCGCGCCGACGGGCACCGCCTGGAGGTGGGTGAGGTCAGTGCACGCCTGGCCCGCTGCGACCTGCTCGTGAACGACCTCGAGGGCGCCCGGCGTCACATCCGCCTGGCGCTGGCGGCCTACCGCACCCGACAGGTCGACGAGCTCGTACGCGACGCCACCCTCATCCAGTCGAGCATCGACGTCGCCGCCGGTCACGACCTCGGCGCCGTCATCACCGACCTCGCACGTCGCAACGACACGGTCGAGACCGGTGCGGTCGGCGACCGGGCGGCCGTACGCCTGGAGGCCGAGGCCAGGTTGCTGCACGGCGACGTCGACGGCGCCGAGCGCCGCCTCGCGACGCTGGGCCGCACCAACCGCGACTCGCTCGCGGCGCGACTGCACGAGACCCTCGTGCGAGCCCGCCTCGACCACGCCCGCGGCCGGCAGGTGGAGGCCGAGCGGCGGATCACCACGGGCAACCGCCTGCTCGCCGCCCACCAGTTCCAGTCGTCGAGCCTGGACGTGCGGGCGGCGCTGGCCCTGCACGGCCGCCGGCTCGCCGCCTTCGACGTCGAACGAGCGCTGCACGGCCAGGACGGCGACGGCATCCTCACCAGCATCGAGCGCTGGCGCGCCATCTCGCACCGGATCAACCCGGTGACCACCTCCACCGACCCCGAGCTCACCTCGATGACCCGAGATCTCAGGCGGCTGCGCCGGGTGGCCGCCGAACGAGAAGGCCACGCCTCCGCCGAGCTGGTCGGCGAGATCGCCCACCTCGAGGACCAGGTGGCCCAACGCGAGTGGACCCTCACCGTCGGCGGCACCTCGGAAGGCACCCTCCCACCCGTGGACGCCGACGAGGCGCGCGCCGCATCATCGGACCGGGCGGCCACGGTGGTGGAGTTCTTCGAGGCCGACGGCGAGCTGTGGACCATCGTGCTCGACGACGGCAACCTCGAGGTGGTGCGCACCGGAAGGCTCACCCCTGTCCGCGAGCAGATCGCCCGGCTGCGCCGCGACCTGCGGGCCCGCGTGATGGTGGCGGCGGGTTCACCGATGGAGGCCGCTCTGCAGCGGGCGGTCACCTCGTCACTGGCCGCCGTCGACGCCACCCTCAACCCGGCGGGCCTGGGGCTGGGCTGCTCGCGTGACCGACGCGTCGTCGTCATCCCGTCGAGCGCACTCGCCGCAGTGCCGTGGAGCCTGATGCCGAGCCTGCTGGGGCGCCCGGTGACGGTGGCTCCGTCGCTCACCCGGTGGGTCCGCGGACCGCTGCGCCGATCCGGGGACGAGTGGGTGGCGCCGGTCGCGGCGCTGTACGGCCCCGGGCTGGCGCGTACCGGGCCGGAGATCCGGGCGATCCGCTCGTTCTGGTCCGCCGAGCCGGTGCCCGCCGAGATCGCCCCGTCGACGAGCGACGAGGTGGTCCGCGCCCTGGGCACCGCACGGGTCGTGCACCTGGCGGCCCACGGCGTGCACGAGGCGCAGAGCCCCCTGTTCTCGTCGGTGCAGATGGCCGACGGTCCGGTGTTCGCGCACGAGTTCCCCCGGCCGGTCGCCGCGGAGCACGTCTCGCTGGCGGCCTGCGACGTCGGGCAGTTCTCGACGCGTCCCGGCGACGAGCCGCTCGGCCTGGCGATCGCCCTGATGGCCCTCGGGGCGACCAGCGTGCTGGCGGCGGTCTCCCCGGTCGCCGACCACGTCGCGGCCGACGCGATGGTGGCCTACCACCGGGTGCTGTCCACCGGGGCCGACGCCGCGGAGGCGTGGGCGGGTGTGGTGCGTGAGCAGCCGGCCACGGGCGTGTTCTGCCTCTACGGCTCCGACTGGAGCGCCACGAGCGGCGACGCCTCGCTCAGATGAACAGGGCGGGCTCGGCGAACAGCGCGTCGTAGGGGTCCTCGTCGGGCCGCTCGGGGAAGCGGACCCTGGCCGGGATGCCGGTCGCGACCGCACCGGCGGGCACCGGCTTCACCACGACCGAGTTGGCGCCGATCTGCACGTCGTCGCCGATCTCGATGTCGCCGAGCACGCGCGCGCCGGCACCGATGGTGACCCGGTCGCCGACCGTCGGGTGCCGCTTGGTGCCACGGGCGAGCGTGCGACCACCGAGGGTGACCCCGTGGTAGAGCATGACGTCGTCCCCGACGACGGCGGTGGCACCGATGACGACGCCCATCCCGTGGTCGATGAAGAAGCGGCGGCCGATCTGTGCGCCGGGGTGGATCTCGACCCCGGTCACCGACCGCACGACCGTCGAGAGCACGCGGGCCGCCGGGCGAGCACCGGGCTTCTGCCACAACAGGTGCAGGCCTCGGTAGGCCCAGATCGCGTGCAGCCCGGGCGAGTTCACGGCGACGTCGGCACGCGTCTCTGCAGCGGGGTCGCGCAGCATCGCGGCGTCGAGGTCCTCGCGAACCATCGCCCGGGCGTCACGGATCAGGCCCATGTCAGTCGACGAGACCCTCGAACAGGATCGTCGACAGGTAGCGCTCGCCGAAGCTCGGGATGATGACCACGATCGTCTTGCCGGCGTTCTCCGGGCGGGAGGCGACCTGGTTGGCGGCGGCGAGGGCGGCACCGGACGAGATGCCGACGAGCAGGCCCTCCTCGGTGGCGGCGCGGCGCGCCCACTTCACCGAGGTCTCCGCGTTGACGTCGATGACCTCGTCGTAGACGGTGGTGTCGAGGATCTCCGGCACGAAGTTGGCGCCGATGCCCTGGATCTTGTGCGGGCCGGGGGTGCCGCCGTTGAGGATCGCGGACTCCTCGGGCTCGACGGCGACGATCTGCACGCCGGGCTTGCGGGACTTGAGCACCTGGCCGACACCGGTGATGGTGCCACCGGTGCCGATGCCGGCGACGACGATGTCGACCTCGCCGTCGGTGTCCTTCCAGATCTCCTCGGCGGTGGTCCTGCGGTGGATCTCGGGGTTCGCGACGTTGGCGAACTGGCGGGCCAGCACGGCGCCCTCGCGCTCGGCGACGATCTCCTCGGCCTTGGCGACGGCACCCTTCATCCCGACCGAGGGGTCGGTGAGGATCAGCTCGGCGCCGTAGGCACGCAGCAGCGCGCGACGCTCCTTGCTCATCGACTCCGGCATCGCGAGCACGATCTTGTAGCCGCGGGCCGCGCCGACCATGGCCAGGGCGATGCCCGTGTTGCCGGAGGTGGCCTCGACGACCGTGCCACCCGGCTTGAGCTCACCCGAGGCCTCCGCGGCGTCGATGATCGCGACACCGATGCGGTCCTTGACCGAGCTCGCCGGGTTGTAGAACTCGAGCTTGGCGGCAACGATCGCGTCCCCGTCGATGATCCGGTTGAGCCGGACGAGCGGGGTGTTGCCGACGGCCTGGGTCACGTCGTCGAGGATGGGCATCGCGGGGCCTTTCGGTGGAACGGGGCCGACCCGGGCGCCCGGGTGGGCACACGGCATCCGGCGCGGACGTGCGGACGCTGGTGGCAACCATCGCCTGCTTATGCGTATTCCAACAGAGAGTTATCGGCTCACACAACGACGTCTCGTGCTGGTGCGCCCCGCCCTCAGCGGTCGAGCAGGTCGCGCTGCACGGCGTTGAGCGGCAGCCGGCGAGCCCGGTCGTCGGCCGCGTCGGCCTCGGCGCGACGGTCGAGCCGGCGCAGCAGGGCGGCCCGGGTGGCGTGCCAGAGCGGGTACTCCCGCAGCCCGTCGATCTCGTCGACGAGCGCCAGCGCCTCGGCGGGCCCACGGGCCTCGGCCACGGCGACGGCACGGTTGAGCCGCACCACCGGCCCGTCGTCCACCCGCAGCAGCACGTCGTACCAGGACTCGATGGCCGCCCAGTCAGTCTCCTCCCACGCGGGCGCGAGCGCGTGGCAGGCCGCGATCGCCGACTGCACGACGTACGGGTCGGGGTGGGCGGGGGAGAGCCGGAGGCCCTCCCCCACGAGCGGCACGGCCTCGGCGATGGCGGCGCGGTCCCAGCGGGCACGGTCCTGGTCGGCCAACAGCACGGCGCCGCCGGCCGCGTCGGTGCGGGCGCCCCGGCGCGAGTCCTGCAGCAGGATGAGCGCCAGCAGGCCTGTCGCCCCCGGGTCCTGCGGGCGCAGGCGGCGCAGCAGCCGGGTGAGCCGCAGCGCTTCGGCGACGAGCGCGGGACGGGTCAGCTCCGGGCCGGCCGTGGCGGCATACCCCTCGTTGAACATGAGGTATGTGGTGGCGAGCACGGTGTCCCAGCGCTCGGGGAGGTCGTGCTCCGACGGCACCCGGTAGGGGATGCCGGCCAGCCGGATCTTCTGCCGGGCGCGGGTGAGCCGCTTGGCCATCGTCGGCTCGGAGACCAGGAGTGCGCGAGCCACCTCCTCGTTGCTCAACCCGCACAGGGTGCGCAGGGCCAGGGCGACCCGGGTCTCCGGCGCAAGGCTGGGGTGGCAGCAGGTGAAGACCAACCGCAGCAGGTCGTCCTCGACGACCTCCGGCCCGGGGTCCTCCTCGGGCAGCACGGTGTCGGTCAGCGGGCGCAGGGCGAGGGCCTCCTTGGGGCCACGGGCGACCTCACGGCGGATCAGGTCGACGGCACGGCGCCGTGCGGTGGTGCGCAACCATGCGACCGGGTTGTCGGGGATGCCGTCGCGCGGCCAGGTCTGCAGCGCGCGCACGCTGGCGTCCTGCACGGCATCCTCAGCGAGCGCGAGGTTGCCGGTCCAACGGGCGAGGGTGGCGAGGACGTCACGGCCGGCGACCCGGACGATCCCGGCCAGGGCGCGGTGCGCGTCCTCGGGGGCGGGCGAACCCGCCCCCGAGGCAACGGTGCTCACATCGGGAACTCGATGACGGGGCGCACCTCGACGACCCCGTCCCATGCCGCGGGGATGGTGGCGGCCACCCGCACGGCCTCGTCGAGGTCGGCGCACTCGAGCAGGTAGAAGCCGGTGAGGGCCTCCTTGGTCTCGGCGTAGGGCCCGTCGGTGGTCATCGGCGCGCCGCCCTTGGCCGCGACCCGCACGGTGGTGGCGGTCGAGGTGGGGTAGAGCGCGGCGCCGCCGCGGATGACGGCGCCAGCGGCCTCGGCGAAGGCGTTGTACTCGCCCATCTCCGAGACGTAGTCGGGCGAGGTCCAGTCGACGTCACGGGTGTAGATGAGGGCTGCGTACTGGGTCATGGGAACTCCTCGACTTCGGGTGAACGGGCCGCACCGGTGTCCGGCCTCACCCTAGAGACGAACGGGGTGCGGCGAGAAGGACAACTCGGCATCCGCCACCCGGCCCCTCCCCTGCGATCGTGGTGAGGATGGTCGGCTCGGCGGCGATTCCCACCCACGTCCTGAGGTGGAGAACGGGCTGGTGAGCGGCGGCCTTCGACACCTGGCACCGGGGCCGAGGAGTTGCGGCTACCCGCCGGTGGGGTGAGAGTCACACCGAGGTATGCAAGCGCTTAGTGGTGGATAGACTCGGAAGGCGCTGGCCGCGGTACCGCAGCCGGCGCTCTGCCACGCAGCCGCCACCCCCGCCGGATGGAGCACCACATGACCGCCGTCCTCGTCATCGGACTCCTCATGACCGCGATCGCCCTGCCGCTCGCGGCGCGACGGGTGTCGTGGATCTACCGGCTGATCGCCAGCGGGCAGCCCGCGCCCGACCGGGTCGAGGGCGTCACGGGCCGCGTGGCCGCCGCGGTGAAGACGCAGGTCGTCGAGGTCTTCGGACAGCGCAAGCTGCTCAAGTGGACCATCCCGGGCATCGCCCACTTCTTCGTGTTCTGGGCGTTCCTCATCCTGGCGACGGTCTACCTCGAGGCGTACGGCTCCCTGTTCCAGGAGGGCTTCGCCATCCCGGTCGTCGGCCACTGGGGCGTGCTCGGCTTCGCGCAGGACTTCATCGCCGTCATGGGCCTGCTCGGCATCCTCGTCTTTGCGATCATCCGGGTGAAGAACTCACCGGCGCGGCTCGGCCGGGACTCCCGGTTCCAGGGCTCGCACCTCGGGGGCGCCTGGCTGACGCTGTTCATGATCTTCAACGTGATCTGGACCATGTTCCTGTTCCGCGGGGCAGGCGTGGCCACCGGCAACTTCCCGTACGGGAACGCCGCCTTCGCCTCGCACGCGGTGGGTCGGGCGATCGAGCCGCTGGGTGAGTCCGTCGCCACCCTCCTCGAGCACATCGGCCTGCTGCTCCACATCGGCGTCATGCTGGTCTTCCTCATCTTCGTGCTGCACTCGAAGCACCTGCACATCTTCGTGGCGCCGATCAACGTCATGTTCGGCCGGCGGCCCGTCGCGCTCGGCGCGGCCAAGGAGCTCATCGTCGCGGGCAAGCCGTTCTCCATGGAGGAGATCGACGAGCTTGACGAGGGCGCGTCCCTGGGCGTCGGCCACGTGGAGGACTTCACGTGGAAGGGGCTGCTCGACTTCACGACGTGCACCGAGTGCGGCCGCTGCCAGAGCCAGTGCCCCGCCTGGAACACCGAGAAGCCGCTGTCCCCCAAGCTGCTCATCATGGGGCTGCGCGACCACGCCAACGCCAAGGCGCCCTACCTGCAGGCGCTGGCCAAGGCCGGTGGAGACCGGGAGAACGTGCCCGCAGGCGTCACCGCGGTGCCGGCGCACCACGGCCACCCGGCACCGGAAGGTCTGTCCTGGGACGACGTGCCGCTCATCGGCGACACCGGGTACGACGGCGACTCCCTCGCCGCCTACACGCCGACCGGTCCGGGCGCGATCATCGACACCGACGTGCTGTGGTCGTGCACGACGTGCGGCGCGTGCGTCGAGCAGTGCCCCGTCGACATCGAGCACGTCGACCACATCATCGACATGCGGCGCTACCAGACGCTCATCGAGTCGGCGTTCCCGAGCGAGCTGGGTGGGTTGTTCAAGAACCTCGAGAGCAAGGGCAACCCGTGGGGCATGGGCGCGCGGGCCCGGCTCGACTGGGCCAAGGACCTTCCCTTCCCGGTCAGGGTGCTCGGCCAGGACGTCGAGAAGGCGTCGGACGTCGAGTGGCTGTTCTGGGTCGGCTGCGCCGGTGCCTACGAGGACCGGGCCAAGCAGACCACCCGCGCCGTGGCCGAGCTGCTCGACACCGCAGGGGTGACCTTCGCGGTGCTCGGCAACGGGGAGACCTGCACCGGCGACTCGGCCCGGCGGGCCGGGAACGAGCTGCTCTTCCAGACCCTGGCTGCGCAGAACGTCTCCACGTTCGGGGAGTTCGGGGTCACCAAGGTCGTCGTGACCTGTGCGCACTGCTTCAACACCATCAAGAACGAGTACGCCCCGCTCGGGGGGTCCTACGAGGTCGTGCACCACACCCAGCTGCTCAACCGGCTGGTGCGCGACAAGAAGCTCGTGCCGGTGGCGCTTCCGGGTGACGTGGCGGGGATGTCGTCGGCGAAGAACCCCGCCTCGACCGCGGCCACGGTGACCTACCACGACCCGTGCTACCTGGGCAGGCACAACGACGTCTACGCGCCGCCGCGCGAGCTGATCGGCGCGCTGCCCGGCGTCGAGCTGCGCGAGATGGAGCGCACCCGTGAGAAGTCGTTCTGCTGCGGCGCCGGGGGTGCCCGGATGTGGATGGAGGAGAAGCTCGGCACGCAGATCAACACCAACCGCACCGAGGAGGCCATCGCCACGGGTGCCGAGCGGATCGCCATCGGCTGCCCGTTCTGCCGGGTGATGATCTCCGACGGGCTCACGGCCAAGCAGGCCGAGGGTGAGGCCGAGGCGGTGGAGGTCGTCGACGTCGCACAGATGCTCCTGGCTGCGGTGCGCCGCGGTCAGCCCTCCGACGGCTCGGTCGCGGAGCCGGAGGTGGCCGCGGGGATGCCGTCCGCGGCGCCCGAGGTCACGGCGCCTGCCGCAGCGGCCACCGCCGCGGCGACGGTTGCCGCTGCAGCTGCCGCCCCGGCTGCGGCACCGGCGCCGGCCGAGACCGAGGCCGACCCCTGGGACGAGCCCACAGCCCCCACAGCCGCAGCACCACCGGCACCGGCCGAGACCGAGGCCGACCCCTGGGACGAGCCGGCACCAACCGCTACGGGTGCTTCGGCTGAGAAGCCAGCTGCCGAGCCCGAGCCCGAGGCGGAGGCGCCCCCTCAGCCGACGGCGGCCTCCACCGGGTCCCCCGGTGACGCTGCTCTGCTCGACGAGCCTGACCCCTGGGACTGACCGCAGCAGAGCGGTGGGAGAAACCGGGGTCATGACCCCGGTTTCTCCGACGACTGCACTGGAACGCCGGCCGGGCGCCTGACCCACCAGCGGCATCCGCGAAGTCAGGAGCACTTCGCGGGCTCAGGAACTTCTCGCCGAGTCAGGGCCGAGTACGGCCCTGACTCGGCGAAGTGCTCCTGACTTCGCGAGAGCCCCCGGCGGGCTGGCGAAGCGACCGGCCCACTCGCGTCGGTCACGACGAAGCGCCCGGCCCCTTCCGGGGCCGGGCGCCGTCGTCAGCGGTGGGCTGTGGTCAGCCGAGACCGTTGGCGGTGAGGAACTCCTGGGCGACTGCCTTGGGGTCCAGCTTGTCGATGTCGGTCTGCTTGAGCATGTCCGAGATCGCCTGCGTGGTCAGCTTGGCCGACACGGCGTTCAGCGTGGCCTTGACCTCCTCGGCGCGGTCGGCCCGCACGAGCGGGACGATGTTCTGCGACCCGAAGTTCTTCTTGGTGTCCTCGAGCGCGACGAAGTCGTTGGCGGCGATCGCCGGGTCGGTGGAGTAGATGTTGGCCACGTCGGCCTGGCCGTTCTTCAACGCCTGGACGATGCCCTGGCCGGTGAGCGGACGGAACGACTTGAAGACGATGCCGTAGGTCTTCTCCAGCCCCGGGATGCCCTGCGGTCGCTCCTTGAACTCCGGCGGCGCGGTGAGGGTGAGGTCACCGGCGACGGCCTTGAGGTCGTCGACCGTCGCCAGGTTCTTCTCCGTGGCGGTCTTCCTGGTGACCACCATCGAGTCGTTGTCCTCGGCGGCGGACTTGTCGAGCACGACCAGCGTCTTGGGCAGCACCTGCTGCACGTGGGTGTAGACCTCGTCGGGGTCGGTGCCCGTGTAGGCCTTGTCGTAGTTGAACGCCAGCGCACCGGTGTACTCCGGGAACACCTGCACCGAGTTGTCCTCGAGGGCGCGCAGGTAGATCTCGCGCGAGCCGATGTTGAGCTTGGTCGTGGCGTCGATGCCCTTGGCCCTGAGCGCACCGGCGTAGATCTCGGCGAGCAGCGTCGACTCCGAGAAGTTCGCACCGCCGACGACGATCGGGCCACCGGACGCACTCGCGGAGGCCGAGCCGGTCGGGGTCGACGAGGTGAGCGGGTCGCCGGAGCCGCCGCAGGCGGTGAGCCCGACGAGCGAGGCGGCGATCAGTGCCACGGCGGAGGTTCTGCGCTTCATGGGGTGGTCCCTTCGTCTGTGGTGCTGCGGTCGGTCTGCAATCGGTCTGCGTTCGGGCGGAGCGGTCAGGCGGGCGTGCCGACATCGGCCGACGGCCTGTCGGCCTCAACCCCGACACTGCGCGAATCCTTCCCCCCACCACTGACACGTGCGCGGCCACCCGAGATGCCCGGCGACACCGCGCGCCGCTGGACCAGGGCGAGGAGGCCGTCGAGCACGACGGCGAGCACGGCGACGAGCACCGCTCCCCCCGCGGTCTGCGGGTAGTCACCGAGGGCGATTCCGTCGATGAGGTAGCGCCCGAGGCCGCCGAGCCCGATGTAGGCCGCGATGGTCGCCGTCGCGACGACCTGCAGGGTGGCGGAACGCACGCCCGAGAACAGCAGGGGCAGCGCGTTCGGCAGCTCGACCTGGCGCAGCACCTGGGTGGGGGTCATGCCCACGCCCCTGGCGGCGTCCCGGGCGGCAGGGTCGACGGCGTCGATCCCGGCGTAGGTGCCGGCCAGCAGCGGCGGGATCGCGAGCAGCACGAGCACGGCGATGCTCGGGATCGTGAAGGCGAGGTCGCCGGAGATCTTCGGCCCGAGCCACAGCGCGACGGCGAAGAGGAGCCCCAGGGTCGGCACCGCGCGCAGCGAGTTCGCCACCGAGACCAGCCACCGCGCGCGCCCGGAGTGCCCGATCCAGAGCCCGATCGGTATGGCGATCGCCGCCGCGATGGCGAGGGTGACGGCGGTGTACCCGAGGTGCTGGAGGAGCCGATGGGGGATGCCGTCCTCCCCCGTCCAGTTCTCCGGGTCGGTGAACCACGACACGAGCGAGGGGATCATGCGCGACCGCCCTGGGCGCGCAGCCACGGCGTCAGCACGCGGGTGCCCGCCACGATCACCGCGTCGAGCAGGAGGGCGAGCACGATGCACGCGACCACGCCGCTCACGAGCTCGCCCCAGATGACGCGGTTGTACCCGTCGACGAGCAGGTCGCCGAGCTGGCTCACGCCGATCAGCGACGCCACGCTCACGATGCTGACGTTGCTCACGGCCGCGACCCGCAGCCCGGAGGCGATGACGGGCACCGCCAGGGGCAGCTCGACCCCGAACAACCGGCGCAGCCCGCGGTACCCCATCGCGGTGGCCGCCTGCTCGATGTGGTCGGGCACCGCCTTGAGCCCGTCGGCGACGGTGCGGGTGAGCAGGGCCACGGTGTAGATCGTCATGGCGACGATGACGTTGACCGGGTCGAGGATCTTGGTGCCCAGGATGATCGGCATGACGACGAACAGGGCGAGCGACGGGATCGTGTAGAGCAGGCCGGTCGTCGTGATGATCGCGGGGTACGACCGCGACCAGCGTTTCGCGGCCCACCCCAGGGGCAGCGACACGACGAGCCCGATGATGAGCGGCACGCCCGCGAGATAGAGGCTCGAGCGCGCGAGCTCGAGCACCGTCGTCCAGTTGTCGGCGAGCCAGGTCACGGTGCGGCGTCCTGGGGTGCCACGGCCGCCGCACCGCCGTGCACCGGGTCGGCCTCGTCGCGCTCGGGCCGCTCGGTGTCCTCGATCGCCGTGAGCACCTCGGCCGCGAGCACCGTGCCGCACAGGGCGCCGGACTCGTCGACGATGACGCCCCTGCGGCTCGGTGACGACAGGGCTGCGTCGAGCGCACCACGCAGAGAGCCGTGTTCGCGGGCGACGGTGCCTCCGCGGTGGAGGTCTGACTCGGTCACCGCGCGGTCACCGATGCGGTGCGGCTCGACCCAGCCCAACGGATGCCGGTCGCGGTCGACGACGAGGAGCCACCCGGCACCGGTGCGCTCCGGACGCTCGTCGAGCAGCACCGTCGGCTCGGAACGCAGCGGAAGGCGCGGTGCGTCCTGGAACTGCAGTGCGCGGTAGCCGCGGTCACGGCCCACGAAGTCGGCGATGAAGTCGTCGGCAGGATGGGCGAGCAGGTACGCCGGCTCCGCGACCTGCGCCAGCCGACCGCCGACGCGCAGCACCGCGACCTGGTCGCCGAGCTTGATCGCCTCGTCGATGTCGTGGGTGACGAAGACGATGGTCTTGCCGAGCTCGGCCTGCAGGCGCAGGAACTCGTCCTGCAGCTGCTCGCGCACCACCGGGTCGACGGCCGAGAACGGTTCGTCCATGAGCATCACCGGGGGGTCGGCCGCGAGTGCCCGGGCCACCCCCACCCGCTGCTGTTGCCCACCCGAGAGCTGCGAGGGATAGCGGTCGCCGAGCTCCGGGGCGAGCCCGACCCGCTCGAGCAGCTCATGGGAGCGCTCGCGGATGCGCTTGTTGTCCCAGCCCAGCAGGCGCGGCACGGTGCCGATGTTGTGCAGCACCGTTCGGTGCGGGAACAGACCGGCGTGCTGGATGACGTAACCCATCCCCCGCCGCAGGTCGGCCTCGTTCATCCGCCCGGTGTCCTGGCCGTCGAGGGTGATCGTGCCGCGGGTGGGCTCGATCATCCGGTTGACCATGCGCAGGCTGGTCGTCTTGCCGCACCCGGAGGGCCCGACGAGCACGGTGATCTTGCCTGTCGGGGCGGTGAGCGTCAGCTCGTCGACCGCGACGGTGCCGTCGGGGAACTTCTTGGTCACGGCATCGAACCGGATCATGCGTGGCCCCTCACGAGGTCGGTGACGTGACCTCACAACCTAGCGGCTCGCGCTGAAGGGAGCAGCCCTGCGCGGCACCGACGTCCGCGCCCGTCCAACGTGCGGGAGCGCCGATCCGTCGACGTGCCGCGGTGACGTGGTACCCATACGGGATGTATGCGCGCGCGGTGAACGCGTTCTCCGCGACCCGCCCCGGGTCGTGGCTGGTCGCCCACGTCGCGGCCAAGGTGGATCCCACCCTGTTCCGGTGGTCGCACGGCCGGGTGACGGTCACGGGTGTGCCGACCCTGCCGATGCTCGTACTCACCACCACCGGCCGGCGCAGCGGCCTGCCCCGCTCGGTGCAGCTGGCACACCTCGAGGAGTCGACGAGCAGCTGGCTGGTCGTCGCGAGTGCGATGGGGCAGGACCGGCACCCCGACTGGCTGCTCAACCTGCGTGCCGAACCCCGAGCCTGCGTGCTGCTGCCGGGGCGCGAGCTCGAGGTGGATGCCGTCGAGCTCACTCCCACGGAACGGGACCTCCACTGGCCCGCCCTGCTGCGGACGATCCCCCAGATGCGCACCTACGTGCGGCGCACCAGCCGCGACATCCCGGTGGTCCGGTTGGCTGCGCGATGACCGACGGGGCGGCCGCCACACCTGCCGCGCCCGGGGCGCTCGACCGCGCCTCGACCCGCGGCCGGCTGATGCTGGCCGGCGTCACCCTCGGCTCGGGCGTCGCGATCCTGGACGGGTCGGTCGTCAACGTCGCCCTGCGCACGATCGGGCAGGACCTCGGCGCGTCGCTGGCCCAGCTGCAGTGGGTGGTCAACGGCTACCTGCTCGCCCTCGCCTCGCTCGTGCTCGTCGGCGGCGCGCTGGGCGACCGGTTCGGCCGGCGGCGGGTCTACCTCGTGGGCGTCGTGTGGTTCCTCCTGGCGTCCGGGCTGTGCGCCCTCGCACAGAGCCCGGCCCAGCTCATCGGGCTGCGGGTGCTCCAGGGCGTGGGGGCGGCGCTGCTCACCCCGGGGGCGCTCGCGCTCATCCAGGCGTCGTTCCGGCCGCAGGACCGCGCCCCGGCGATCGGCACCTGGGCAGGGCTGTCCGGTGTCGCGGCGGCGATCGGGCCGTTGCTCGGCGGGTGGCTGGTCGACAACGCCTCGTGGCGCTGGATCTTCGCCATCAACGTGCCGCTGTGCGTCGGCGTGTTCGCCCTGACCCGCTACGCCGCGCCGGAGAGCCGCGACCCCGAGGTCACCGGCCGCTTCGACCTGCCCGGGGCGACACTGACCGTCGTCGCCCTCGCCGCCGCGACCTACGCGCTCACCGCGTCCACCGAGGCGGACGGGTCCCTCCTCGTCGCAGCCTGGGTCGTCAGCGCCGCCGCGGTGGCCGGGTTCGTCCTGGTGGAGAGGCGCACGGCATCCCCGCTGGTGCCGCTCCGTCTCTTCCGGTCGCGCATCTTCTCTGCGGCGAATGCCATGACCCTGCTCGTCTACGGCGCCCTCGGCGGGGTCTCCCTCTTCACGGTGCTGCAGCTGCAGGCCGTGGGGTGGAGCGCGCTGGAGGCCGGCCTGTCCGGGATGCCGGTCACCCTCTCGCTGCTGCTGCTGTCGTCCCGGACCGCCGCCCTCTCGGCCCGGATCGGCCCGAGGGTTCCGATGACGGTTGGTCCGCTCGTGTGCGCCGCAGGTGCGCTGCTCCTGCTCGGCGTCGGCGAGGGTGCCACCTGGTGGAACGTGCTGCCCGGGATGACCGTCTTCGCCCTCGGGCTCGCCCTCCTCGTCTCACCCCTGACCGCAGCGGTGCTGGCTGCCGCCCCCGACCGGACTGCCGGGGTGGCGAGTGGCGTGAACAACGCGGTGGCGCGGGCCGGTTCGCTGCTCGCGGTCGCAGCCCTGCCCGCGGTCGTCGGCCTGACCGGTGACGACTACCTCGACCTCGCCGCCATGTCCGACGGCTACCGCGGCGCGATGCTCTGGTGCGCAGGCCTGCTCGCGGCGGGCGGGGTCGTCAGCTGGTTCGGTCTGGGTCGAACAGCACGTCCGTGACGAAGTCGGCGACCACGTCGTGCCACAGGCGGGCATCCTTGAGCATCGCGTGGCTGCCGCCCTCCACCCTGACGTAGCGCAGGTCGACCCCGCGCTCGGCAAACCGGCGGGCGAGCACCGCCGTGCGGCGCGGGTCGGTGACGCGGTCGTTCGAGCCGTGCATGAGCAGCACGGCCCCCCCGGGACGCGCCTGGCGCACGTCGCTCTCGATCCAGGGCGCCAGCGCCGCGACGCCGATCACGGCCGGCTCCCCGTTCAGGTGGAGCGCGACGCGCCCACCCATCGAGTGCCCCACGACGACGACAGGCAGCCCGGGCATCATTCGCCGGATGCGGTCCAGCGCCCAGCGCGCGTCCTGCACGGGGTCCTGGCGGGTGCCGTTCCAGCCGCGCACCCGGTTCTTCAGGCGCACGACCACGAGGTCCTCGGGTGCCCTGCGCGCGATCGCGGAGGCGAACGGCGCCATCCGCAGCACTGCGAGGCGCCACCAGGCCATCGGCCTCCGGCTGGCCTCGGCACCGCCGTGCAGGATGAGGACGACGCCGACGGGGTCCGTCGGCACGTGCCCTCGAAGCTCGGCGCCCGCGCCCCCGTGCGGGGTCAGCAGGGCGGTGCGTCGATCCGCACTTCGGTCCGTCGTCGGTGGTCCGCCGGCCCGGTCGGAGGTGGAGGCCGCGCTGCGGTGCCGCTTGGTCATGGGTGACGAACCTCCGCGCCGGGTAGGGACTCCACCTCGAGGGGTTCGGAGCCGTCGCCGCCGCGGGTGGCAGAGCGCTCGAGGACGTGGACCTCGACGTATGCCGTGCCCGCCGGTGGCGGGACGACCCGGGCCGTATCGGTCACGTGCGGTTCAGACGTCCGCGCGGTGGAAGTTCTGGAAGCTGCGGCTGGCCGTCGGCCCTCGTTGGCCCTGGTAGTGCGAGCCGTGGCGCTCGGAGCCGTAGGGGTTCTCGGCGGACGAGGAGAGCCGGAAGAAGGCGAGCTGGCCGATCTTCATCCCGGGCCAGAGCATGATCGGCAGGGTCGCGACGTTCGACAGCTCGAGGGTGACGTGACCGGTGAAGCCCGGGTCGACGAAGCCGGCGGTCGCGTGGGTCAGCAGGCCGAGCCGGCCGAGGCTGGACTTGCCCTCGACCCGGGCAGCGAGGTCGTCGGGCAGCGACACCATCTCGAGGGTGCTGCCGAGCACGAACTCGCCCGGGTGCAGCACGAACCCCTCGGTGGGATCGACCTCGACGAGCCGGGTGAGGTCGGCCTGGTCGAGCGACGGGTCGATGACGGGGTACTTGTGGTTGTCGAAGAGCCGGAAGAACTTGTCGAGCCGCACGTCGACGCTGCTCGGCTGGACCATGTCGGGGTCCCACGGGTCCAGACGGACCCGTCCGGACTCGATTTCGGCCCTGATGTCACGGTCGGAGAGCAGCACGGCGTCAGGGTACCTGCGAGGCCGGCCCGGGTGGGGGAGGCGGCTGCCGGACGAGTCCGCGGTTGGGTTAGACTTCCGGGCGCCGGGGCGGTCGCCGTGTGGCCTGCGACCCGGCACGCCGGTGTAGCTCAATGGTAGAGCGCCAGCTTCCCAAGCTGGACACGCGGGTTCGATTCCCGTCACCGGCTCCGCACGAGAAGAGGACCGGACACGCATGTCGTCCGGTCCTCTTCTCATGCCCTGGCGGTGGAGACGGCAGGCGCGAGGACCCAAAGCGAGCGACGCG
>DASQEZ010000338.1:0-4787 GCA_035633415.1 Ornithinibacter sp.
GGTCCTGCAGCGAGGTGACGTCGAGGTCGCCGGTGATGACCGCCTCGATCGCCTGCACCGCCGCGGCGAGCTGCTGCACCGTGGTGATGATCGGCTTGTCCATCGCCGTGGTCGCCGCGCGGATGGCGTATCCGTCCGCGCGCGCCGAGGCGCTCGGCCCGCTGGGGCTGTTGACGACCATGTCGATCTCGCCGGCGTTGATCCAGTCGACGATCGAGCGGCCCTCAGGGCCGCGCTCGGCGTGCTTGAGCACGACCTCGGCCTCGATCGAGTTGCGCCGCAACACGTCCGCGGTGCCTGACGTCGACACGATGCGGAAGCCGAGGTCCACCAGACGCTTGACCGGGAAGATGATCGCGCGCTTGTCGCGGTTGGCAACGGAGACGAACACCGTTCCCTTGGTGGGCAACCCGCTGATCGCACCGAGCTGAGCCTTGGCGAAGGCCCGACCGAAGTCGGTGTCGATGCCCATGACCTCCCCGGTGGAGCGCATCTCCGGCCCGAGCAGGCTGTCGACCACGAGCCCCTCCTTGGTTCGGAACCGCTTGAACGGCAGCACCGCCTCCTTGACCGACATCGGTGCGTGCACCGGCATCCGGCCGCCGTCGGTGTGAGCGGGCAGGACGCCCTCGGCCCGCAGCTCGGCGATGGTCGCACCGAGCATGATCCGGGCGGCGGCGTTGGCCAGCGGCACCCCGGTCGCCTTCGCCACGAACGACACGGTGCGCGAGGCCCGGGGGTTGGCCTCGAGCACGTAGAGGATGTCCTGGGCCAGCGCGAACTGAACGTTCATCAGGCCGCGCACCCCGATGCCCTCGGCCAGCTTGAGCGTGGACTCGCGGACCCGCTCGAGCTCCGCCGCGCCCAGGGTGACCGGCGGCAGGGTGCACGAGGAGTCGCCGGAGTGGATGCCGGCCTCCTCGATGTGCTCCATGATGCCGCCGAGGTACATGTCGGTGCCGTCGTAGAGCACGTCGACGTCGATCTCGATGGCGTCGTCGAGGAAGCGGTCGACGAGCACCGGGTGCTCGGGGCTGGCGATGGTCGCCCGCTCGACGTAGCCGGACAGCGTCTCGTCGTCGTAGACGATCTCCATGCCGCGCCCACCCAGCACGTAGGACGGCCGCACGAGCACCGGGTAGCCGATCTCATGGGCGATCTCGACCGCCTCGGGGGCGCTGTAGGCGGTCCCGTGCTTGGGGGCCGGCAGCTTCGCCTCGTGCAGCACCCGCCCGAACGCGCCGCGGTCCTCGGCGAGGTCGATCGCCTCGGGGCTGGTGCCCACGATCGGCACTCCCTCGGCCTTGAGCGCCTTGGCCAGGCCGAGCGGGGTCTGCCCGCCGAGCTGGACGATGACCCCGGCGATCGGTCCCGCGAGGCTCTCGGCGTGCACGACCTCGAGCACGTCCTCCAACGTGAGCGGCTCGAAGTAGAGCCGGCTGCTCGTGTCGTAGTCGGTCGAGACGGTCTCGGGGTTGCAGTTGATCATCACCGTGTCGTAACCGGCGTCGCGCAGCGCGAAGCTGGCGTGCACGCACGAGTAGTCGAACTCGACGCCCTGGCCGATCCGGTTGGGTCCGGACCCGAGGATGAGCACCGCCGGGCGCTCGCGGGGGGCGACCTCGCTCTCCTCGTCGTAGGTGCTGTAGTGGTACGGGGTGAGCGCCGCGAACTCGGCGGCGCAGGTGTCGACGGTCTTGTAGACCGGGCGCACCCCCAGGGCGTGACGCACCCCGCGCACGACCGCCTCCGGCATCGCCCGCAGTGACGCGAGCTGCGCGTCGCTGAAGCCGTGCCGCTTGGCGAGGCGGAGCAGGTCGGGCGTCAGGGCGGGTGCCTCGACGACGGCATCCGCGACGTCCTCGAGAAGCGCCATCTGGTCGAGGAACCACGGGTCGATGCCGGTGGCCTCGTGCACCTCCTCGACCGAGAGGCCGCCCCGCAGCGCCTGCTGCACGAGCACGATGCGGCCGTCGGTGGGGCGGCGGGCCTCGTCGAGGATCGCGCGCGCCTCCTCGGTCCCGGGCCGCGGGCCGTCCCAGTGGAAGCTGCTGCCCTTCTTCTCGAGCGAGCGCAGCGCCTTCTGGAGCGCCTCGGTGAAGCTGCGCCCGATCGACATCGCCTCGCCGACCGACTTCATCGTGGTCGTGAGGGTGTCGTCGGCGGCCGGGAACTTCTCGAACGCGAAGCGGGGCACCTTGACGACCACGTAGTCGAGGGTCGGCTCGAAGGAGGCCGGGGTCTCGCGGGTGATGTCGTTCGGCACCTCGTCGAGGGTGTAGCCGATCGCCATCTTCGCGGCGATCTTGGCGATCGGGAACCCCGTGGCCTTCGACGCGAGCGCCGACGAACGGGAGACGCGCGGGTTCATCTCGATGACGATGATCCGGCCGTCGGCGGGGTTGACCGCGAACTGGATGTTGCAGCCGCCGGTGTCGACACCGACCTCGCGGATGACCTGGATGCCGATGTCGCGCAGCCGCTGGTACTCGCGGTCGGTGAGGGTGAGCGCCGGGGCCACCGTGATCGAGTCGCCGGTGTGCACGCCCATCGGGTCGAGGTTCTCGATCGAGCAGACCACCACGACGTTGTCGGCGTGGTCGCGCATCACCTCGAGCTCGTACTCCTTCCAGCCCATGATCGACTCCTCGAGGAGCACCTCGGTGACCGGGGAGTACTGCAGGCCGGCGCCGGCGATGCGGCGCAGCTCGTCCTCGTCGTGCGCGAATCCCGAGCCCAGACCCCCCATGGTGAACGAGGGGCGCACGACGACGGGGTAGCCGAGGTCGGCCGCCGCCACGAGTGCCTCGTCCATGGTGTGGCAGATGAACGAGCGGGCCGACTCGGCGCCGCAGCGCGCGACGACGCCCTTGAACTTCTCGCGGTCCTCGCCGAGCATGATCGCCTCGACGTTGGCACCGATGAGCGGGCAGTCGTACTTCTCGAGGATGCCGCGCTCGTGCAGCTCCATCGCGCAGTTCAGCGCGGTCTGGCCGCCCAGGGTGGCGAGCACGGCATCCGGGCGCTCCTTGGCGATGATCTTCTCGACGATCTCCGGGGTGATCGGCTCGACGTAGGTCGCGTCGGCGAACTCCGGGTCGGTCATGATCGTGGCCGGGTTGGAGTTGACCAGGATGACGCGGATGCCCTCCTCGCGCAGCACCCGGCAGGCCTGCGTGCCGGAGTAGTCGAACTCGCAGGCCTGGCCGATGACGATCGGGCCGGAGCCGATGACGAGCACGCTCGTGATGTCGTCTCTCTTGGGCATCAGACCGCCACCTCCGAGCTGGACTGCATGAGATCGACGAAGCGGTCGAACAGGTAGGCGGCGTCGTGCGGGCCGGCCGCGGCCTCGGGGTGGTACTGCACCGAGAAGGCGACCAGCCGCCCGTCCTTGCGGACCTCGAGGCCCTCGACGACGTCGTCGTTGAGGCAGACGTGGCTGACCGACGCCGTGCCCCACGGTGTGTCGGTGTCGCGGTCGAGCGGAGCGTCGACGGCGAAGCCGTGGTTGTGCGCGGTGACCTCGACCTTGCCGGTGGTGCGGTCCATGACGGGCTGGTTGATGCCGCGGTGGCCGTACTTCAGCTTGTAGGTGCCGAACCCGAGGGCCTTGCCGAGGATCTGGTTGCCGAAGCAGATGCCGAAGTACGGGGTGCCGTCGCCCATGACCTCTCGCAGCAGCTGGGCCTGGACCTCGGCCGTCGCCGGGTCGCCGGGACCGTTGGAGAAGAACACGCCGTCGGGCTCGACCGCGCGCACGTCGTCGATCGACGCCGTGGCCGGCAGCACGTGCACCTCGATGCCGCGCTCGGCCATCATCTGCGGCGTCATCGACTTGATGCCGAGGTCGACCGCCGCGACGGTGAGTCGCCTCTCCCCCACCGCCGGCACGACGTAGGCCGTGTCGGTCGCCACCTGCTCGGCCAGGGACGCCCCCGCCATCGCGGGCGCGTCGATGACCTGGGTGAGCAGTCGCTCGCGCGGTGCGCTCGCGGCATCCCCGGAGAAGATGCCGACCCGCATGGCACCGCGCTCGCGCAGGTGCCGGGTCAGCGCGCGGGTGTCGAGGTCGCAGATGCCGACAACGCCCTGGGCGTCGAGCTCGTCCTCCAGGGACCGGCGCGAGCGCCAGTTGGAGGGTCGCAGCGCGGGGTCGCGCACCACGTAGCCCGCGACCCAGATGCGGCCGGACTCGTCGTCCTCGTCGTTCCAGCCGGTGTTGCCGACGTGCGGTGCCGTCATGACGACGACCTGCCGGTGGTAGCTGGGGTCGGTGAGGGTCTCCTGGTAGCCGGTCATGCCCGTGGAGAACACCGCCTCGCCGACGGTCGTGCCGCGGTGTCCGTAGGCACGGCCGGAGAAGGTGCGGCCGTCCTCGAGGATCAGCACGGCGGGCTCGCGGGTGGTCAGCATGCGGTGGGCTCCCCTCCACGGGCCGTGACGCGGCCGCGCAGGATCGTGGTGTGGACGGCGCCGGTGAGGGTCTGGCCGTGCCACGGTGTGTTGCGGGACAGGGACTGGGAGGCGTCGCGGTCGACGCTGAGCTCGGCGGTGGGGTCGACGAGCACGAGGTTGGCCGGGGCACCGGCCGCGACCGGGTGACCGTGGTCGAGCAGCCCGGCGATGCGTGCGGGCGCGGTCGACATCAGCCGGGTGAGGTCGGCCCAGCCGAGCCGGCCGTCGGCGACGAGCAGGTCGTGCAGCACGGCGAAGGCGGTCTCGAGGCCGAGCATGCCGAACGCCGCGTCGACGAAGGCGTGCTCCTTGTCGTGGCGGGCGTGCGG
>DASQEZ010000339.1:0-11597 GCA_035633415.1 Ornithinibacter sp.
GGGGTGCATCGGGATGGCGTAGCCGTAGCCGAACTGTCGGTAGAAGTTCGGGATCCCGATCATCACCTGGGCCAGGTGTCCCCGGGCGGCCGACCGGTCGTGGCACCAGTCCATGAGCGCCCTGGCGAGGCCACGACCCTCATGGCTGGCCGCCGTCGCCACGAGCTCGACCTGGCCAGCGGGGATGCCGAAGCCCCCGAGCTCGAGGTGCTCGTCCAGCAGCGACGCCGTCGCGACGACGCGGTCACCGTCGACGACGACGGCCGTGCCGTCGGGACCAGCACTGGGATCCGCGAGCACCAACCTCAAATCCTCGGCGTCGGCGGGCTCGCCCCGCTCGGCGAGGAGCTCGGCAGTCTGATCGACGTCCTGCGGCTGGATCGCCCGCAGCACGAGTTCGTCGGCGATCACCGCCGCTTCAGCCATCGGACGGCCCGGTTCTCCGGGACCACCTCGGTCATCGCGGCCAGGCCTCCCAGGCTGACCTGACCATGTCGTCGACGGTGTTGCGCATGGCCCAGCCGATGTCGCGGGCGGCGGCCTCGCCCGAGGCGACGATCCGCGCGGGGTCACCGGGGCGCCGCTCGCGCAGCGCAGGAGTGAAGTCGATGACGGTGACCCGCCGGAAAGCGTCCATGATCTCCAGCACCGACAGTCCGTCACCGCTGCCGAGGTTGTACGCCGGCAGCAGGGCGCGGCCCTGTTCGAGCGCTTCGGCTGCCGTCACGTGGGCGAGGCCGATGTCGCCGACGTGGACGTAGTCCCGCACGCACGAGCCGTCGGGGGTGGGGTAGTCGGTGCCGGAGACGATCGGGGTCTCCCCCGCCGCCAGGGCGCGCATCACGGCCGGGAAGAGGTTGTACGGCGACACGTCCCAGATGTCGGGGTAGGACGAGCCCACGACGTTGAAGTAGCGCAGGGTGACCGCCGCGAGGTCCTCGGAGGCGGCCACGGCGTCGACGACGATCCGCTCGTCCATGTCCTTCGACGCGCCGTACGGCGACTCCGGCGCATGGGCCGTCTCCTCGGTGACGAGCTCGGTCAGCGGGGTCCCGAAGACCGCGGCGGACCCCGAGAAGACCAGCCGGTCCACACCCACCGCTGCCATCGTCTCGAGCAGGACGACGGTTCCCACGACGTTGCGCCGGTAAGTCTCCAGCGGCTTCGATACCGACACCCCGGCGTACTTGAAGCCGGCGATGTGGACCACGCCGTCGACCGGGACTCCACCGCGCTTCAGCGCTGCGGCCACTGCCACGGGGTCGTCCACCGAGCCGCGCACCAGGGGTACGTCGGCCGCGACGAAGCGCTCGAGCCCCGTCGAGAGGTCGTCGAGCACCACGACGTCGCGGCCGGACTCGAGGAACTGGCGCACCACGTGCGAGCCGATGTAGCCGGCTC
Source organism: Ornithinibacter sp. (assembly GCA_035633415.1). GTDB lineage: Bacteria > Actinomycetota > Actinomycetes > Actinomycetales > Dermatophilaceae > Fodinibacter. The sequence continues at coordinate 1,402 of DASQEZ010000339.1, forward strand.
CTCCGGTCACCAACCAGGTCGTCATGCGAAGGTCCTCCCCGTCAGTCGTTCGTAGGCCTCGATGTACTTCCCCCGGGTGGCCTCGACGACCGAGTCCGGCAGCGGCGGGGGCGCTGTGTCCGACGCGCGGTCCCAGCCGCTGGCGGGCGACGTGAGCCAATCGCGCACGTACTGCTTGTCATAGGAAGGCTGCGCGTGTCCCGGCTCCCAGAGATCGAGAGGCCAGAAGCGCGAGGAGTCCGGCGTCAGCACCTCATCGGCCAGCACGACACCACGAGTCGCCGAACGTCCCAGCTCCAGCTTGGTGTCGGCCAGCACGATGCCTCGGTCCCTGGCGACCGCCTCGGCCCGGTCGTAGACCGCCAGGGTGATCCTGCGCAGCTCTTCGGCGTCGGCCCGCCCGACGGTGGCCACGACGGCCTCGAACGAGACGTTCTCGTCGTGCTCCCCGAGGGCCGCCTTGGTGGCGGGGGTGAAGATCGGCGTGGGCAGCCGTGACCCGTCGACCAGCCCTCGAGGCAGCGGGACGCCGCAGACCGCGCCACCCGCGACGTACTCGACGAGCCCGGAGCCGGTGAGGTAGCCGCGCACGACGCACTCGACGGGGAACATGTCGAGCCGCTCGCAGACCATCGCCCGGCCCTCGACCTCGGGGGGCACGTGGAGGGACACCACGTGGTTGGGGACCACGTCAGCGAGCTGCTCGAACCACCACAGCGACAGCAGGGTGAGCACCCGGCCCTTGTCGGGGATCGGCGTGGGCAGCACGTGGTCATAGGCCGAGATCCGGTCGCTCGCCACGAACAGCAGGTGCCCGTCCGGCAGGGCGTAGAGGTCGCGCACCTTGCCCGAGTAGACGAGCGGAAGGTCGGCGAGCACGAGGTCCCCAGGCATCAGCGCAGGATAGGCCCCCGCCCGGATACCCGACGCAAGGTCACCTTGTACCTGCTTCATTCGAGGTTTCGGACTACTCATGCCCCGAGTCATGCCCCGAGCTGACAGCGCTCGCCTCAACGGCGCGGTCGAGCCAGTCGGTGATGTCAGCTGCGTGGTACGGCCGTTCGGTGGGCTCGGTGTGCGCGACGAAGGAGGCGTAGACCGCCGCCAGCCGCAGGCACTCCACGGGGCGGAGCAGCTCGACGGCTCGCGCCGGACGGCTCCCTGGGGCTGCCACCTCCCAGCGCCGGACCCAGGCCCGGACGAGCCGGTCGGCGTCCGGCGCGTCAAGCCCCACTCCGATCCGGAGCGCGTCGAATCCCGGGTTGCCGACGAAGGAGTCGCCCCAGTCAATGATGACCGTCCGGTCCACCGAGCCGATCGCGTTGCCGGGGTGCTGGTCACCGTGCACGAGGGCAGCCGGCAGGCCGCACTCCCCGACGGCAGCCATCCGCCGTCCGAGGCTGTCGAGGACGGCCTCCGCCCGGTGTCCCACGGCATGCGGAGCCAGCGACTCGCGCACCCACTCGACCAGCCGATCACCGCGCCGATCAGGCACTCCGGCCACCACCAGGTCCTCGATGTCGCCCACCGAGGCGAGCTGAATCCGATGGGCCGTCTCGGCGATCCGCTCGCGCACCGGGGCTGCCGCGTCGTAGAGATCCCCACCGTCCACGTGCTCGAGGAGCATCCGGCCGTCGGCACCCGCGGCGAGCAGACGTGGCGTCGCCCCGGGGACCGCGGCCCACGCCCAGGCCAGCACCGCCGCCTCGTGGGCGAAGAAGCCCGGCACCTGCTTCAGCCACACCGTCGAACCCGGCGCGTCCAGCCGCCAGATCGCCGACAAGTTCCAGGTGCGTTCCTGGGTCGCCGCGTAGTCCGCACCGAGGACCGAACGTGCCCAACCGACGCTCGCTGCAGGACCGCCGAGCCGGGCGTACGGCAGCCGAAGCGGCTCGTCGTCCAAGGCCAGGGCCGCCACGTCGTCCGTCACCGGGGTGAGCGGGAGCGGCGCCGTCCCCCCACCCGGAGCCATCTCGGCGAGGTAAGTCACCGCACCGCCGTGAGGCATCGGCTGCTCAGCCGTCAGCAGACGCAGCACGTCGACCGTGACGCCGTACAGCCGTACGGCCTCCGCGACGACGTCGGGCGTCTCCATCCAGTACGGCACGCTGACGGGGTAGGGCGGGAGGGCTCCGAGCAGGACCCCGTCAGCGTCGACGAGGGCCAGGGTCACCGTCCGCGTCATGCGCGCGGGAGGTCCTTCGCGTAGCTACGGCTGAGCGGGCTGCACCGGTAGTGGCCGAAAGGTTCGGCCTCGGCGTAGCCCGAGCTCGCGTACAACGCCATGGCCTCCGGCTGCTTTGCGCCGGTCTCCAGCAGGATGCTGGTGTAACCGGCGGCGAGGGCGCGAGCCTCGAGGTCGGCGAGCACGGCCCGGGCCACCCCACGGCCACGATGCTCCGGACGTACGTACATCCGCTTGATCTCCGCGATCGAGGCGTCGTGGCGTCGGAACGCCCCGCACCCGGCCAGGCCACCGTCGACATACGCCACGACGACCGTCCCCTCGGGCGCCACGAACTCCTCCGGCGTCATCGGGGTGGCGTCCTCGCTGCCGTACCGAACGACGTACTCCTGCTGCACCTCGCCGATGAGCGTCACGACGTCGGGATCGCCGTACGTGCTCGCGTGAACCTCAACGTTCACAGGATCGCGCCCGGACCGTAGCCGGCCGCCTCCGGGTGCGCTGCGGCGACAGCTTCGACGCGAGCCACGACCCGGGCGACCTGGTCGACGGCCGCGCCGGTGAAGGCGAGAGGGGCGTCGACCAGGGTTTCGAGGTCGTCGCGGGGAAGTCCCAGCCGCGGGTCAGCAGCCAGCCGGTCGAAGAGGTCGTTGCCCTCAGCGCCGGACTCGCGCATCGCCAGCGCGACGGAGACCGCGTGCTCCTTGATGACCTCGTGGGCGGTCTCGCGCCCCACCCCGGCGCGCACGGCAGCCATCAGGACCTTGGTGGTGGCGAGGAAGGGGAGGTAGCGCGCGAGCTCGCGCTCGACGACCGCTGGGAACACCCCGAACTCGTCCAGCACGGTGAGAAACGTCTCGAACAGCCCGTCGGCTGCGAAGAACGCGTCAGGCAGCGCGACCCGGCGCACCACCGAGCACGAGACGTCGCCCTCGTTCCACTGGTCGCCAGCGAGCTCGCCCACCATCGAGGCGTAGCCTCGCAGGAGGACCGTGAGGCCGTTCACCCGCTCGCAGGACCGGGTGTTCATCTTGTGCGGCATGGCCGACGAGCCGACCTGGCCCGGCTGGAAGCCCTCGGTCACCAGCTCGAGGCCGGCCATCAGCCGGATCGTGGTGGCCAGGCTGGACGGTCCGGCGGCGGTCTGGACGAGCGCCGTCACGACGTCGTAGTCCAGCGAGCGCGGGTAGACCTGGCCGACCGAGTCCAGCACCCGGGCGAAACCGAGGTGGCCGGCGACCCGGCCCTCGAGGTCGGCCAGCTTGGCTGTGTCATCGTCGAGGAGATCAAGCATGTCCTGAGCAGTACCGACCGGGCCCTTGATGCCACGCAGCGGGTAGCGGGCGATCAGCTCGTCGAGCCGGTCGTAGGCGACGAGCAGCTCCTCGGCAGCCGAGGCGAAGCGCTTGCCCAGCGTGGTGGCCTGCGCCGCGACGTTGTGCGAGCGACCGGCCATGACGAGTGCGTCGTGCTGGGTCGCGAGGCGCGCCAGCCGTACGAGCGCCGCGACGACCCGGTCGCGCACGATCTCGAGCCCGCCGCGGATCTGCAGCTGCTCGACGTTCTCGGTGAGGTCGCGGGACGTGAGGCCCTTGTGGACCTGCTCGTGCCCTGCGAGGGCGTTGAACTCCTCGATGCGCGCCTTCACGTCGTGGCGGGTGACCCGCTCGCGCGCCGCGATCGAGGCGAGGTCGACGCTGTCGACGACCTCGGTGTAGTCCTCGACCGCTCCGTCGGGCACTGCGACCCCGAGGTCGCGCTGCGCGATGAGCACGGCGATCCAGAGCTGGCGCTCGAGGACCACCTTGTGCTCGGGCGACCACAGGTCGGTCATCGCCGACGAGGCGTACCGCGCAGCCAGGACATTGGGGATCACGCGGCCATCATCCCGCACTCAGACTGGTTGTCGGGTCTCCGGGTCCGGCGGCGCCGAATGGTCGCGAACCGGGCCATCGGGGCGGTCAAATCGCCCGGTTCGATGCCATTCGACGTGCGGGGGGCGGCATCGCGAGCGCTCACCCGGACGTCGGCGATCAGTCCAGCGGGAGGGTCGCCAGGTCGGCGTCAACCACGGCCCGGTCGTCGAGGTCGTCGAGCTGCACGGCCAGCCCGGCGGCGAGGTTGCGGTGGCGCACGGCCGCGTCGCGGTCGCCGGCGACGGCGTACGCCCGCGCGATGGCCTCGTGGGCGGACGCGGGCACGTAGCCGCCGATGCCGTACGTCTCCGTCAGTGCCAGGGAACGCAGCCCGTGGCGGAGGGACGCCTCGCCCAGCCCCTGGACGGCGTACACCCGGCTGCACATCCACTCACCGACCGCCCACTCCATGGGCCCGCCGGCGTTGCCCCAGTGCCATCGGCTGGCGTGGGCGGCGTGGATCATCGCGTCGTCCTGCTCAGCCGTACGCCGCGGGACGGCGATGAGGTCCCAGGTGTGGTTGAACAGCTCGACGGCCAGCCGCCGCTCGTCGCTCAGGTCGAGCGAGGGGCTCGTGGGGTTGGTGGCGTCGTTCGTGGGCTCGGTCATGCGGTGTCCTCCTCGATCGCCGCGGCCACGGGCTCGGCTGCCTGCCGAGCGATGTCGGTGCGGTGCTGGCTGCCGCGCAGCTCGATGCGGTCGACGACGGCGTACGCCGCTTCGCGCGCGGCGGTCAGGGTCGTACCGGTACCGACCACCGACAGCACCCTGCCGCCGGCGGAGCGGACGACGCCGTCCTCGCCGCGCGACGTACCCGCGTGGAGCACTGCGTCGTCGTCAGCGCCGGTGATCGGGTCGCCGGTGACCGGGGCGTCGGGGTAGCCCTCGCTGGCGACCACGACGGTGACGGCGCAGACGTCGTCCCAGACCAGCGGCGGGTGCTGGTCGAGGCGGCCGGTCGCGGCCGCGAGGAGAAGCCCGGCGAGCGGGGTGCGCAGGCGAGCGAGGACGACCTGGGTCTCGGGGTCGCCGAAGCGGGCGTTGAACTCGATGACCCGCGTGCCGTGCGAGGTGAGCGCGAGGCCGGCGTAGAGGAGCCCGGCGAAGTGGGCGCCCCGGTGTCGCATCTCGTCCACGGTCGGTTGCAGGACGCGGGCGAGCACGTCGTCGACGAGATCAGCCGGCGCCCAGGGCAGCGGTGAGTACGCGCCCATCCCGCCGGTGTTCGGGCCGGTGTCGCCGTCGCTGAGCCGCTTGAAGTCCTGGGCCGGCTGGAGCGGCACCACGGTGACGCCGTCAGTGACCGCGAACAACGACACCTCGGGGCCGGCCAGGTACTCCTCGATCACGACGCGGCCGCACGCCTTAGCGTGGGCGAGGGCCACGGCGCGGTCCTCGGTGACGACCACACCCTTGCCCGCGGCGAGCCCGTCGTCCTTGACGACGTACGGCGGCTCGAAGGCGTCGAGGGCGTCGACCGCCTCCGCCTCGGTGGTGCACAGGTACGCCCGAGCCGTGGGTACGTCAGCGGAAGCCATCACCTCCTTGGCGAAGGCCTTGCTGCCCTCGAGCTGCGCGGCCGCGGCTGACGGGCCGAAGCAGGCGATGCCGCGTGCGCGGACGGCGTCGGCGACACCGGCGACCAGCGGGGCCTCCGGGCCGATGACCGCGAGGTCGACCCCGAGGGCTTGGGCGAGGGCGGCGATGGCAGTGCCGTCGAGCGGGTCGACCGCGTGGGTCGTCGCCTCCGCAGCGATCCCGGGGTTGCCGGGAGCCGCGTGCACCTCGGAGACCGTGCGGTCTTGGCGGAGGGCGCGGACGAGGGCGTGCTCACGGGCACCGGACCCGATGACGAGGACCTTCACGCCGCGGAGCCTAAACGAGGCGCGACGGGTCAGGGCGTGGGGGCGCCGACGAAGGGGCGGCCGGCCTTCATCACGAAGGCGACGTCCTCCAGCAGCCGTACGTCGTCGGTCGGGTCACCGACCACGCCGATCAGGTCGGCGGCGTACCCGGGGGCGATCCGGCCGAGGGTGTCCTCGCGCCGCAGCAAGGCAGCGGCGTGGACGGTGGCGCTGCGGATCGCCTCGAGCGGGGTCTGGCCGTGGCGCACCTGGTAGGCGAACTGCCGGGCGTTCCACCCGTGCGGGTAGATGCCGCTGTCGGTGCCGAAGGCGATCCGCACCCCGGCCTCGACGCACTTCTCGAACGCGACGCGCTGGGTGTCAGTGGTCTCGTCGTTCTTGCGGAGGGCGTCGGGTGACCACCCCTCCGCCCGGCCGGTCTCGGCGATGTAGTCGCCGCAGTAGACGTCGGCCACGAGGTAGGTGCCGCGCTGGGCCATCAGGGCGACGCCCTCGTCGTCCATGATCGAGCCGTGCTCGATCGAGCGGACGCCGGCGCGGACCGCTCGCTTGATGCCCTCGGCTCCGTGGGCGTGCGCGGCGACGTCGGCGCCGTACAACGCGGCCTCCTCGACCGCCGCGCGGATCTCGGCTTCGGAGAACTCCGGCGCTCCCGGGTTGGTGCCCTCGGTCATGACGGCACCGGTCGCGATGACCTTCACGAGGTCGGCGCCGCCGTGCAGGACGCTGCGTACGGCCTTGCGGACCTCATCCACCGAGTCAGCGACCCCCACCCGCAGGTCGCGCGGCACGACCGCGTCGACGTCGGGCGCCATGCCGGTGATGTCACCCCCGCCACCGGAGCAGGTGACGTAGGCGCCGGCACAGAGCATCCGCGGGCCTTCGACCCAGCCGGCCTCGATCGCGTCGCGCAGGGCGACGTCGACGAAGGCGCGGAAGGTGCCGACGTCGCGCACGGTCGTGAACCCGGCGTGCAGGGTGGCGCGCGCGTTGCGCACGCCGGAGAGCGCCTCCTGTGCCCCGGTGCGCTGGAGCATCGCGGCGTAGCCGGCCGCCGACTCGGGCTCGCCGACCAGGTGCGTGTGGCAGTCGATGAGGCCCGGGAGCACGGTCAGCTCCGGCAGGTCGAGGACCTCGACATCGCGCACGTCCGCCTCGGTGAGGTCCTCGGCTGCGACGATCGTCTCGATCAGGCCGTCGACGATGACGATCGCGCGGCGCATGAGGAGCTCACCGGAGTCGACGTCGAGCAGCAGCCCGGGCCGGACGACGGTGCGGACGTGAGAGGTCACGCCCCGGTGTAGTGCTGGTCCACGACGGCGAAGACCTCGTCGAGGATCGCGAGACCCTCCTTGGACTCCGCGTCGGTGACTGTGCACGGCGGCACGACGTGCAGCCGGTTGAAGTTCACGAACGGCAGGAGCCCTCGCTTCTTGCACTCCCCCGCGAGCTGGGTCATCGCCGGGCTCGAGCCGCCGTACGGCGCGAGCGGCTCGCGCGTCGCTCGGTCGGTGACGAGGTCGAGGGCCCAGAAGACACCGAGGCCACGGACCTCGCCGATGACGGGGTGCCGGTCGGCGAGGTCACGCAGGCCGGGGCCGAGGACGTCCTCGCCGATCCGCGCCGCGTTCTCGACGATGCCTTCCTCCTTCATCGCGTCGATGCTCGCGACGATGGACGCTGCGGCAAGCGGGTGGCCGGAGTAGGTGAGGCCGCCGGGGAAGACCCGGTCGTCGAAGGTGGCCGCGATCGGGTCGCTGATGATGACGCCGCCGACGGGGACGTACCCGCTGTTCGAGCCTTTGGCGAAGGTGATCAGGTCGGGCTCGGCGCCGAAGTGCTCGTAGGCGAACCACTTCCCGGTGCGGCCGAAGCCGCACATGACCTCGTCGGCGATCCAGACGATGCCGTAGCGGTCGCACAGGGCGCGGACGCCCTCGAGGTAGCCGGGCGGCGGGATGAGCACGCCGGCGGTCCCGACGACGGTCTCGATGAGGATCGCGGCGATGGTGCCGGGGCCTTCGAACTGGATGACCTGCTCGAGGTGCGCCAGCGCGCGCTCGGACTCCTCGGCCTCAGAGGTGGACCAGAACGGCGTCCGGTACGGGTATGGGCCGAAGAAGTGCACGTGGCCGTAGGCGTACTCGTTGGGCCAGCGACGGGGGTCGCCGGTCGCGGTCACGGACGCACCGGTGTTGCCGTGGTAGCTGCGGTAGAAGCTGAGCACCTTGTGCTTGCCGGTGTGGATGCGGGCCATCCGGATGGCGTTCTCGTTGGCGTCGGCGCCGCCGTTGGTGAAGAAGACCTTGTTGAGGCCGGGCGGGGCCAGCGCAGCGATGCGCTGGGCGGCCTCGCCGCGGATGTCGTTGGCGTGCTGAGGCGCCACTGTCGAGAGCTTGGCGGCCTGCTCCTGGATCGCGGCGACGACTTTCGGGTGCTGGTGACCGATGTTGACGTTGACCAGCTGGCTGGAGAAGTCGAGGTAGCGGGTGCCGTCGTAGTCCCAGACGTAGGAGCCCTCGGCGCCGGCGACGGCTAGTGGGTTGAGCGCGGCTTGGGCGCTCCAGGAGTGGAAGACATGATCGCGGTCAAGCGCGACGACCTCAGCACCGCGGGCGGGGTCGGGAGTGAGCTGGGTCATCGCGGGCTCCTCGGGGCGGTGCTGGGGCTGGCGGTCGGCGTACGGCTCGTCACGGGCCGGGACCGGCCGACGGCAGCCGTACGGGCGTCAGCGTAGGTGCCCGGACCGGGCGCGCGCGAGGGGCAGGGTGTCAGCGATCCAGCCGATCGACCGACAAGGTGTCAGGAGTGCTCGCGAGCCCTCCGGGAGAGTGAAGGTGGCGAAACCTCGACTGAAGCGGACACAAGGTCACCTTGCGTCTGTTAAGCGCGCGTCCAGTCGGTTGCGCACGGCGGGCCACTCCTCGGCGGTGATCGAGAAGAGCACCGTGTCGCGCACCGTGCCGTCCGCGCGCCGTTGGTACCGGCGCAGCACGCCCTCGTAGCGGGCGCCGAGGCGGGCGATCGCCTGCTGGGAGCGGACGTTGCGGATGTCGGTCTTCAGCTGGACCCGGCCCATGCTCAGGGTGTCGAAGGCGTATCCGAGGAGGAGCAACTTCGCCGCAGGGTTCACGTGTGTACCCCAGACCGCAGGCGCGCACACGGTCCAGCCGATCTCCAGCCGGGCGTCGGCTGGCGCGACCTCGAGGAACGACGAGGAGCCCACGATTGCTCCCCCGGGGAGGTCACCCACGGCCCGCACCAACCGCAGGGTCCACGGGAATCGACCGACGGTCGGTGCGGCCTCGAGCATCGTGCGCCAGCCACCGGCAGAGCTCGGGCGGCCACGCACGTGGGCCCAGACTCGCGAGTCGTCGAGGGCGGCGAAGAGTTCCTTGGCGTCCTCGATCGACGTCGGGCGCAGCTCCACCGTCGAGCCACGCAGCACCGTGTCGGCCGGCGGCGGCCACCTCGCCTCCGGCCAGGCCGCGTCCTCCGGCCGGGAGTCGGTGCGGGGTGCGAAGAGCGGAAGTTCCGGAAGCGCGACAGCCGACCCAGCGGGTGACGGCTCCCCCGCCAGGCCGTACGTCATCACGACCCGGTCCCCGCCCTCGCCGTCATATCCGACCACCGGCTCGGACACGGTGAAGCCCAGGGACTGATGGAACCGTTGCGAGCCCTCGTTGATCGGCGCGGTGACGGCCTTCACCTGGACCGACCCGGCCGCCCGAGCGAGGCTGAAGAAGCGTTCGTAGAGGTCGGCTGCGAGGCCGCCGCGCCGGTACTCGGGGGCGACGCCGACGAAGTGGACGTACGCCGTCCCGGGCTGGTCCGGCGAGAGGAAGCCGACGAGGAAGCCAGCCAGCGCACCGTCAGCTGCGTCGGCCACCAGGCTGGTCGAGGCGAAGTGATCGAGGAACAGCCGCGGCAGCATGTCGGCCATCGCGCGCCCGCCCCACCAGTCGTCGAGGACCGCGACGATCCGGGCATGGTCGACCGGAGCCGCCGGGCGGACGGTCAACGGAACCTGCCGGTTGGTGGCGTCTGGCATGGGTCGAGCCTGTCAGATGCGGCGCGCACCGAGCCGAGCCGTGCACAGCCTTCTGGCCCGCCCTGCCTCGCCAGCGCGCGTCCGGGAGTGAAGGTGACGAAATCCCGACTGAAGCAGGTACAAGGTGACCTTGCGTCGGTTAAACGAGGGGGCGGATGACGATGGTCTCGTCCCTCGCC
>DASQEZ010000340.1:0-3626 GCA_035633415.1 Ornithinibacter sp.
ACCGAGATGGTGCCGAACTCCAGCGGGTACCCCCCACCCGCGTGCACGCCGTCCTTGACCGCCTTCGCCAGCCGGTCGAGCGAGAGGTTGCACGGGGTGATCTCGTTCCACGAGCTGGCCACGCCGATCTGCGGCTTGGCGAAGTCGTCGTCGCCGAGGCCGACGGCCCGGAGCATCCCCCTCGCGGCGGCCTTCTCCAGGCCGTCGGTGACGTCGCGGCTGCGGGGCTTGATGTCGGGGGACGTCGTCATGCCGCCCATCCTAGGTACCCGTCTGCTGCGCCGCCGTGGCGTTCCGGGAGATGTCCGCGAGGTCGTCCCCTCGGGGGTCCGCTCAGGTCGCCAGGGTGCCGCGCACGACGCTGTCACCCGAGTGCTCGGGTGCCTCGTCGAACCCTTCGCGCGAGATGTCGACGATGACGTACCCCTGGTCGAGCAGCTCCTGCGGGATCGTGAACGACTGGTCGGCCAGGCTCGGCTCGAGCACGCCGACCGACACCATCCGGGTGAGGTCCTCGTTGATCAGCCAGACCTCGAGGTAGCCACCGTCGGGGTCGATCGGCTGGGTGCTCACGGTGAGGTCGAGGTGGCCGTCGCGGCGCACGACGTCGGCCGTGCCCTTGGCCTGCTGGGTGTCGAGGGTGTCCAGGCTCGTGCTCGCGACGGTGACCGGCGCGACCGGGGTGTCCTCGGCTGCCAGGAACCGGGTGCCGGCGACACCGACGACCAGCCCGGCAGCGGCAGCACCGGCGATCCAGGCCGCCGGGAACCGCCGTCGGCCGGAGCGCTGGGCCCGGCGAACGGCCAGGTCGTCACCGACCACGTCGGATGCCGGGTGCGCCGGTTCGGCGGTCGGCACCGGTCGCGCGGCCGGGAGCGGCGCACGGCTCGGGGCCGGGGTCGAGTGGTCCGCGGGCTCGCGGTTGATCTCGGCCTCGACGGCCTCCCACACGAAGGGGGGCGGCGCGACCAGCACCGGGGCCGGGGCACGCAGCATCGTCCTCGTGTCGCGCAGCGTGGCGAGGGCGCCGGAGCACGACGGGCAGCCGTGCGCGTGCTCGGCGACGCCGGACGGAGCCGGCTCGCCGAGGGCGAGGGCGGCGAGCACGTCGTCGTCAGGATGGGTCACGGTTCACCTCCTCCAGGCGGGTCCTCAGTCGGGTCAGTCCTCGTCGTACGTGGCTCTTGACGGTGCCGAGCGGCAGCTCGAGCCGGCGGGCGATCTCCTCGTGGGTCAGGTCCTCGAGGAACGCCATGCGCACCACCGTGCCCCGCGGCTCGCCCAGCCGGCCGAGCTCGTCATGGAGCACGAGCCGAGCAGCGAGCTGGTCGTCGGGGGGCGCCGCGTGCTCCTGGGGGAGCTCGTGGGCGGCGACCGCCGCGGCATCGCGGGCCTGACGCGCCCGCTTCGCATGCATGTCGGCGACCGTGTGGCGGGTGATGCCCACCAGCCAGCCGGCGACCGAACCCCGCTCGGGGCGCAGCGTGTGCCGGCTGCGCCACGCGGCGACGAAGACCTGCTGCGTGACGTCCTCGGCGTCGTGGTGGTTGCCGAGCGAGCGCAACGCCAGCGTGTGGACCAGCGAGGACCACTCGCGGTAGGCCTCGGCGAGCGCGTCGCGGGACCCGTCGCGCAGTCGCGCGGCCAGGTCCTCGACCTCGACCTGCTCACCGGTGCTCACCTGCTCCACGATAGGCGGCCACCCGCCCCTCGTGGTCATCGCAGCGCCAATGGTCACAACACCGGGGGTCGCGGCGAGGCCGGCCACGACGGCCGGCCTCCCCGCCGGGTGGGCACGACCGAGCGGGGTGGCCGCCACCAGGGCGGCCACCCCCATCCCGGTCGTGGTCACGACCACGGCGCGTGGGCTCCCGACTCAGAGGTCGAGCGGCCGGAGGACGAAGACGATGCCGTGCGCAACCTGCTTGTTGCCCTTGTTGATGTCCAGGGCCCGCGGGTTCAGGAACGGGTTCACGTCGTTCTTGTCCTGGTCGCGCAGCTCGATGATCGGCAGGTAGCGGTTGTAGACGCGCACCGAGAACGTCCCGCCCTGGGCGGTCGTCAGCACCGCGCCGTTGGCCTTGACGGCCGTCTTCTTGGTGATCGCGTCACCCGGCACGACGTGGTAGAGCAGCACCTGCTCGATGGCGTCCACCCCGACGGCGTCGACGAGGGCCGAGAACGTCTTGGCCTCGGTCGACGGCCACTTCCCGGTGAGGTCGCGGGCCAGCACCTGGAACGCGCGGTCGTTCGGGATGAAGGCCGTCAGCGCCACGTTGCCGTCGGCGAGCAGGCCCACCTTGCTGTCCGGCTTGGCACCGAGGACGGCGAGGACGGCCTCGGTCACGATGTCGTAGTCGTACCAGTTGTGGTCGAACTGGTTGCCGTCCGAGGTGAGGACCTCGGCGAGGCTGCGGGTCCCGGTGCCGGCGGAGCCGGAGGCGGACGTGGACGCGGACGCGGCGGGTGCAACGGCAGCGGCGGCAAGGCCGAGTACGGCGGCGGTGACGCCGAGGCGACGAAGAATCATCGGAAGGTCCTCTCTCGTGGGGTGTGGTCGCAGCACTGCGACCTCACCCGTACTTCCGCCGCCCACCCCCGCGTGGATGCACCCGGGACGAGAAAGATCACGAGGCGGTCACGGCCGGCCGTGTCGACAGCCGCCAGTAGCCGACGGCGAGGCCGGTCGCCACGCTGAGCCACGAGGCGTACGGCACGAGGAGCCAGGCCGCCCAGGGCACGATGGCGGCGGTCAGGGCGACGAGCAGCCAGGTGAGCAGCGCCGCGCCGGCGAGCAGCACCGCGGCACGGCCGAGCCGGTGCGGGACGTAGAACTCGTGCGCCCAGCCGAGGGCGAGGGCGACCGAGGCGGCGAGCAGCACCACCCAGCGCACCCCGTCACCCGGCGCTCCCTGCAGCGCGACGACGCCCCCGACGACCGCCAGAGCACCGAAGCTCAGTGGCCAGACGACGCCGAAGACGAGGTCCGGCGGCTGCCACCGGGGGCGCGGGAGCGAGGCGTACCACCCCGGGTCCGCGCCCGTCCACCGCACCGCCAGCACGGCGTACGTCGCGACGACGACGAGCACGGCCACGACGAGGCCGACCCGCTGCGCGGTCACCGGGCGCCGACCTCCAGCGCGAGGTCCTCGACGGGATCGCCCCCGGCCGTGTGACCGCCGGCGGCGGCGTCGCGGCCGGTCTCCGGCGCACCCACCCGACGGGGCCACCAGAAGCGGTCGCCGAGGATGAGCGCCAGGGCCGGCACCAGCACGGTGCGCACGACGAGGGTGTCCAGGAGCACGCCGACGCAGATGACGACACCGAGCTGGGCGAGCACCACCAGCGGCAGCACGCCGAGCACCGCGAAGACGGCGGCCAGCAGGATGCCGGCGCTGGTGATCACACCGCCGGTCGCCGCGAGGGCACGCAGCATCCCCTGCTTCGCACCGTGCCCGCGGGCCTCCTCCGCCGCACGGGTGACGAGGAAGATGTTGTAGTCGACGCCGAGAGCCACGAGGAAGACGAACGCGAGCAGCGGCACCCCGTCGTCGAGCTTCTCGAAGCCCAGGACCTGGGTGAAGATGACCCACGACAGCCCCAGGCTCGCGAGGTAGGTGGCGACC
>DASQEZ010000341.1:0-22581 GCA_035633415.1 Ornithinibacter sp.
CGTGGTGCCGCCCTCGAGCAGCCACTCGCCCGCGGCGTGCACCCCGAGGATGACCGGGAGGTAGGCCACCAGCACCACGAGCATGGCCCGCGCCAGCCAGGGGCCGTCGCCGGCGCCGATGAGCACCCCGTCGACGACGAAGACGAACCCGGAGAGCGGTTGGCCCAGGGCCACGACGACCAGCCCGCCGGCGATGGCGGCCTGCACCGCGGGGTCCGGGGTGAACAGGGGGCCGAGGACCGGCGCCAGCAGGAGCACCACCACCCCGAGCACGATGCCGACGACGATGCCCCAGCGCACGACGAGGGTGGTCGCTTCACGGGTGCGGGCGACCTCGCCGGCGCCGAGGGCCTTGCCGGTGATCGCCTGTGCGGCGATGGCCAGGGCGTCGAGGGAGAAGGCGAGGAAGGTCCAGATCGTGGCGGTCACCTGGTAGGCGGCCAGCGGCACGTCGCCCAGGCCGGCCGCCACCCAGGTCGTCACCAGGAGCACGGCTCGCAGCGCGAGGGTGCGCACGAGCAGGGGGATGCCGCCGCGCGCCGCGGCGAGCACCCGCCCGGGATGGGCGCGCAGCGGCACCGACGTGCCCCCGGCATAGCGGACCAGGACCACGACCAGGGCACCGGCCATGAGGGTCTGGGCGATCACGGTGCCCCATGCGGAACCGGCGATGCCCCAGTGCAGGCCGTGCACGAACCAGACGCTGAGGACGATGTTGAGGCCGAACCCCCCGACGGCCGCGAGGAGGGGGGTGCGGGTGTCCTGCAGGCCGCGCAGCACACCGGTGGTGGCCAGGACGACGAGCATCGCGGGGATGCCGAGGGCCGAGATCCGCAGGTAGGTGGTCGCCTGGGCGAGCGCGGCGTCGGAGGCGCCGAAGACGCCGGCGAGCGACTCGGCGAAGATGGCGACCAGGGCGGCCGTGACGGTGCCGAGTGCGATCGCGAGCCACGTGCCGTCGATGCCGGCGGCGATGGCGCCCGCGCGCGAGCCCGCGCCGAGCTGGCGCGCGACGACCGCCGTGGTGCCGTAGGCGAGGAAGACGAAGACGTTGGCCGAGGTGAGCAGCACGGCGCTGGCGACGCCCAGGCCGGCGAGGGGCGCGACCCCGAGCCGGCCGACGATCGCGGAGTCGGTCAGGAGGAAGAGCGGCTCGGCGACCAGCGCCAGGAACGCGGGCAGGGCGAGCCGCAACACCTCACGGTGCTGGCTCGGTGCGGGCTCGCTCACGGTGGCACTGTTCCACGGCGGCGGGGCCGGTACCGCCGCCCGCGCCGCAGCAGCCCACCCCCCGAGACAGGCGCGCCGCCGTGGCCGTGGAGGTGGTGTTCGGCTCCGGCTCGGGTCCCGCCCGGGTCCCGCTCCCGCTTTCCCGCGAAGTCAGGAGCACTTCGCGGAGTCATGGCCGTACTCGATCCTGACTCGGCGAGAACCTCCTGAGCGGGCGAAGTGCTCCTGACTTCGCGGGCGCGCCGCCCGGATGCCGGCGCACCGGGCCTGTGGACAACACGCCGGTGGCCCCGGCGGGTTCTGGCACGGTGGCTGGATGCTCGGTCCCGCGCCCCCCACCCCGTTCGACGCAGGCCTCCTGCGTCGTGGGCGTGACCTGCGATCCGTGGGAGTCGAGCCGACGCGTGGCGGCTGGCACCAGGTGCGAAACGGCGTGTGGGTCACCGAGCGGGCCTGGGGCCACCTGACCCCCGAGCACCAGCACGCCGCGCTCGTCCACGCCACCGGCCTGTGCCTTGATCGCGAGGACCCGGTGTTCGCCCTGACCTCGGCGGCCGCGGTGTGGGGGCTGCCGCGGATCGAGAAGTGGCCTGACGGGGTGCGAGTGCTCGTCGCCACCGAGGCACGGGGTCGCGGGTCGTCGCTCGTCCGGCCGCATGTGGGCCGCGAGGCCGACACGGTCCGGCTGGGAGCCCTCCGGGTGACGAGCCCGGCGCGAACAGTGGTGGACCTGGCCCGCACCGGCACACTCCACACCGCTGTCGCAGCGGCTGACCACGCTCTGCGACACGAACTGTGCACGCTCGACGAGCTCAGGAGCGAGGTCGATGCCGTGCCACCGCGCGTGCGCGGCCGCAACACCGCTCGCCTGGTGGGGGCCTTGGCCGACCCGTCGAGCATGAGCCCGGGCGAGAGCCTGTCGCGCGTGCAGATGTTCCTGCTCAACCTGCCGAAGCCTCAGTTGCAGAGGGCGATTCGTGATTCGGAGGGGCTGGTCGGTTTCGTCGACTTTGGCTGGGACGGTGTGGTTGGGGAGTTCGACGGCAAGGTGAAGTACCGCGTGCCCGAGGGCGCCTCCCCTGCCGAGGCGGCCGAGATCGTCTGGCGTGAGAAGCAGCGTGAGGATCGGCTGCGCCGCCAGGTGCGGGTCGCGCGGTGGACCTGGGCGATCGCCGTCGACCGGGTGCGGTTGGGCGCGCTGCTGGCCCAGCACGGCATCCGCCCGTTGCCGGTCAGCACCTGGTTCGACCTGGGCGCCCGGTCCGCCTCTTGAGGAACACGTCCCCCGCTCGCCTGGCCGCGCACCCTCTGCGGAGCCCTGCGAAGTCAGGAGCACTTCGTCGAGTCAGGAGGCCTTCGCCAGCTCAGGACCGAATACACCCCTGAGCCCGCGGAGTGCTCCTGACTTCGCGGAAGGGCCGTGGCCCGGGGGGAGGGGAGGGGTCAGAGGTGCTTGAGCGCCTCGCGCCTGGACAGGCCGGACAGCCGGTCACCCCTGGCCTCCACGAAGGCCCGCACCCACTCGGGATCGACCCGCGCGTGCTGGCGCAGTGCCCACCCGATGGCCTTGCGGACGAAGAACTCCCCCCCGAAGCGTGACCCCTCGAGGTTCGCGTCCACGACGTCGGTCAGCAGGTCCAGGTCGGTCTCCTCGCGGTGCTTGAGCTGCGCCAGGATGGCGGTCCGGCGCACCCAGAGGTGGTCGTCGACCGCAAAGGACCGCATTTCTGGCGTCACGACATCCCTGTGCCGCAACAGGATCGGGCCGACCCGGTCGGCCGCGACCAGGTCCACGTAGTCCCACCACGCGCCGGTCTCGACGAGGTGGCGGTACAGGCCGAGCGACTGCGGGTCCTGCCACGGCCGGGCCGCACGGTGGCCCGTCACCGCGAGAGCGGCGTAGCGCTCCTCGCGGTAGGCGGCGTCGTCCCACAGCGCGCGCACGTCCGCCTCCCACGCCTCCCGCGACGCCGGCGCCAACGACGCATCGGCCAGGAGTGGCCTCAGCAGGGCCCGCAGCTCGGGTGAGGTGAGGCCGCGGTAGGGCATCGCCGACTTCATGTAGCGCTGCTGCCCAGCGGCACGCTCGGGGTTCCCGGCACCGGCGAGCGCGTGCCGGACGGCCACCGCCAGTGCCGAGTCGGGTGCCGAGGTGGTCGTCATGGCGGCCATCTCAGCACCCAGCTCGGCGAAGGGATGCGAGTCCGTCAGGCCAGGCCGAGGTGGGCGGCTTCCTCCCACAGCTCTTCGCGCACCTGCGGGTGGGCGGCGTCCCGGATGATGTGCCGGCATTGCGCCTGCTGGTCGTAGCCCCACAGCTCGGCGATGCCGTTCTCGGTGACGATCGCGCTCTGCTGGAAGCTGGTGACCGGCTCGTCGACCAACGGCACGACGGTCGAGACGTTCGCCTTGGGGTGCCAGGAGCGCAGTGCGATGAACGACTGCCCGCCCGCGGAGTGCAGCGCGCCGACGATGAAGTCGGTCTGCCCGCCGAACCCGGAGTAGATGCGGGCGTTGATCCGCGAGGCGTTCGCCTGGCCGAACAGGTCGACCTCGAGTGCGGTGTTGACGGAGGTCATCATCCGCTGCTGGGCGATCAGGCCGGGGTCGTTCGTGTGCTCGGTGCGCATCATCCGCACCCGGTGGTTGCCGTCGAGCCAGTCGTAGAGCTCGCGGGAGCCGAAGATGAACGACGCCGTGAGGGGGTGGTGCTTGTCGAGCGCACCCACCCGGTCGAGCTCGAGCACGCCGTCGGAGAACATCTCGGTCCAGATCCGCAGCCCGCGACGGCCGGTGAGCGCGTTGAGCGTCGCGTCGGGCACGCCGCCGATGCCCATCTGCAGCGTCGCGCCGTCGCTGACCCGGCTGGCGACCCGCTCACCGATGGCGGCGCTGTCGGTGTCGGGGACCAGGGGGTCGTGCGCGGGCAGCGGCTCGGAGACCTCGATGGCGACGTCGACCGCCTCGACCGGCACCTGGGCGTCGCCGAAGGTGTACGGCATCTGGTCGTTGATGACCGCCACGACGCGACCGGACCGCTGGCGGCATCCCTCGATGGCGGCCGGCAGCACGTTGACCTCGATGCCGAGGCTCAGCTGGCCGTCGCGGGGCGGGGCGCAGTGCACGATGACGACGTCCGGGGGGATGCGGCGCTGCAGCAGCACCGGCACCAGGGACAGCCGGCTCGGCACGTAGGACAGGTCGGAGTGGCGCCGCATGCCGGACCCGACGAAGCAGGTCTCCGCCGTCACTCCCTCGCGGTCGGGGATGCCGGGCGGTGCATTGAGCGCGTGGATCGTGTACGTGTCCTTGTTCTCGTCGAGCGCACGCACGCCGGCCCACGGAACGGCCACGTTCCCGGACACGACCACCCGGGGCTTGCCCGGCAGGGATGCGAAGTGGCGGCCTAGCTCCTCGACACTGAGGGTCCTCATGACCCCCATCATTCCCCGCCCGCGACCAGTTTTCAGGTGAGGTTCGGCTGACCTTTCTTCGACGTCGGCTGGATGCCGTGCGGGTCACGCATCATGTACAGCCCGAAGTCCGATTCAGTGCGGTGGTGTACAGCGAAGCTGCGCCAAGTTGTGCACAGTGCCGTACGTGCCGCAGAGTCGAGCCATGTCCCTGTCGCCGCCCGCCATCGAGCGTGCCGCGCCGGGCACGCCCCTGGCGCCGCCGCACACGCTGCTCGAGGACGTCGCCGGCGTCGTGACCGGCGCCTTCCTGGCCTCGCTGGGCCTGTTCGTGCTCGCCTCGGGCGGGGTGACCACCGGCGGGACTGCCGGCCTGTCCCTGCTCCTCGCCCACACCGCCGGTTGGCCGTTCGCCGTCACCTTCCTCGTCGTGAGCCTGCCCCTCGTCGGGTTGGCGATCCGCGGCAAGGGCTGGCCCTTCACGGTCCGCTCGGCCGCCGCCCTGGCGATGGTCTCGCTCTTCGCCGGCCTCCAGCCGCGCCTGCTGGGCGTCGCGACCATCGACCCCCTGTACGCGGCCCTCGTCGGCAACCTGCTGGCGGGCGTCGGCATCCTCGTGGTCTTCCGCCACCGATCGAGCCTGGGTGGGTTCAACGTGGTCGCACTGCTGTGCCAGGAGCGCCTGGGATGGAGGGCCGGTTACGTGCAGATGGGCCTGGACCTCATGGTGGTCCTCGCGTTCGCCGCCGTGAGCGATGTCGGCCTCGCGCTGGCCTCCGCCGCGGGCGCCGTGCTGCTGAACCTCGTCATCGCCATGAACCACCGGCCCGGGCGGTACACCGGCGGCTGAAGCCGGCCCCCGCCGATGACGGGCACGGGCGCGGTCGGCGACCTACCGTGGAGGCATGTGCCGAAACATCCGACCGCTGAACAACTTCGTGCCCCCGGCGACCACGGACGAGGTGCGGGCCGCCGCCCTGCAGTACGTGCGCAAGGTGAGTGGGACGACCAAGCCCTCGGCCGCCAACCAGGAGGCGTTCGACCGGGCCGTCGAGGAGGTCGCCGAGGTGACCGCCCGGCTGCTCGACTCGCTCGTCACCACGGCCGCGCCCAAGGACCGCGAGGTCGAGGCCGCCAAGGCCCGGGCCCGCTCGGCCGAGCGCTACGGCCGGGCCGGCTGAGCTCTCCGCCGCGACGGGCGGGGCCCTTGGGACTGCTGCTACCGCCGCGTCGTGGGTCGGTTCGGCCGCCGCCTGTGACCCACACCATGTGGATCCTGACACGCCCGAAACTTTCTCGGCTCCACATGGGGTGGACGACGTTTGCGCAGGTCAACGAGCCGAGGGGAGCCGCGCGGCACGACCGTCCACAGGGTTCTCCACCGGCTGTGCACACGGTGGCCCGGCGTTTTGCACACCTTGTCCCCACGTTGTACACAGCCGTTCGGCCGATGTGCCCGGCCGGGCTTGGAGGGTGGCGCCCGGTGCGCCTACGGTGAGCGGCGGTTGGTTGTCGGTGGGCTCTGGTGTGCTTCGTCCAGGACCGGGCGGTCCGGCCCGAGCAGTGGTCTATCGAGCCCGGTACACGCCGGACGTGAGGGGTTGAGCGGGTGTCCATCGCGGAGCTGAGCGCGGCGTTCGGTGGGCCGACCGAGGGGCGGGCGGACGACCGCGTCCCGCCCCAGGACCTGCACGCCGAGCAGTCGGTGCTCGGGTCGATGCTGATCAACAAGGACGCCATCGCCGACTCCCTGGAGGCCGTCAAGGCGCACGACTTCTACCGGCCCGCGCACGAGCTGATCTTCGACGCCGTGCTCGACCTCTTCGGCCGTGGCGAGCCGGCCGATGCCATCACCGTCGCCGACGAGCTGTCCAAGCGCGGCGACCTCACCCGCATCGGGGGGCAGGCCTACCTCCACCAGCTGATCCAGGCCGTGCCGACGGCGGCGAACGCCGGCTACTACGCCGAGATCGTGCACGAGCGCGCCGTGCTGCGCCGGCTCGTCGAGGCGGGCACCCGCATCGTCCAGATGGGCTATGCGCAGGGCGAGGGCGACATCGCCGACATCGTCAACCGGGCCCAGGCCGAGGTCTACAACGTCGCCGAGAAGCGAGGCGGCGAGGACTACCACGTGCTCGGCGACATCCTCGACGAGACCCTGACCGAGATCGAGGCGGCCTCCGGGCGCAGCGACGAGATGATCGGGGTGCCGACCGGCTTCCTCGAGCTCGACGAGCTGACCAACGGGCTGCACCCGGGTCAGATGATCGTCGTCGCGGCGCGACCGGCCGTGGGCAAGTCCACCCTCGGCATCGACATCGCCCGCGCGGCGGCCATCAAGCACAACCTTGCCACCGCCGTCTTCTCGCTGGAGATGAGCCGCACCGAGATCACCATGCGCATCCTGTCGGCGGAGGCCACCATCCAGCTCCAGGACCTGCGCAAGGGCCTGAAGAGCCAGGACCAGTGGAACAAGCTGGCGCGGATCATGGGCAAGATCTCCGACAGTCCGCTGTTCATCGACGACAGCCCGAACATGTCGCTGATGGAGATCCGGGCCAAGTGCCGCAGGCTCAAGCAGCAGCACAACCTCAAGATCGTGATCATCGACTACCTGCAGCTGATGAGCTCGGGCAAGAAGGTCGAGTCGCGCCAGCAGGAGGTCTCCGAGTTCTCCCGGGCGCTGAAGCTGCTGGCCAAGGAGCTCGAGGTGCCGGTCATCGCGATCAGCCAGCTCAACCGTGGCCCGGAGCAGCGCACCGACAAGCGCCCGCAGATGTCGGACCTTCGTGAGTCGGGCTCGATCGAGCAGGACGCCGACCTCGTCATCCTGCTGCACCGCGACCGTTCCGACCCCGAGCGAGACGGCGAGGCCGACGTGATCGTGGCCAAGCACCGCAACGGCCCGACCAAGGACATCGTGCTGGCCTTCCAGGGCCACTACTCACGGTTCAACAACATGGCCCGCGACGGCGGCTTCTGACCCGCTCGCCCGGCGCGACCCGGATGCCGTCAGTCGTCACCGGCACGAGCGGTGCGGGTCGCGTCGTCCTCGGTCTCCTGAAACAGGGTGATCGTCAGCCCGGCGGGGGCGTCGAGCCGTGAGTTGAGCGACCGCCACGGCGTCATGACCGGCTCGGCGACGAGCTCGGCCCCCGCCTCGACGAGGCGAGTGGTCTGGCCGGCGGTGTCGTCGACCTCGAGCGCGATCCGGATGCGTGGGCTGGGCCGCCCGGCGGCCTCCACGGCGTCGATGTTGCGCTTGTGCTCCGGGTTTGCAAGCTCGAGAGTGGCGCGACCGGCGTCCAGGATGGCGACCCGGCTGTCTCCGCCCTCGTCGAACGCCGCGAGCTCCGGCATCCCGAGCACGTCGCGGTAGAAGGCGAGGGCCGCCTCGTAGTCGTCGGCCTCGACGACGACCCGGAGCTGGTGGACGATGCGTGGTGCGCTCATCGGTCCATGGTGCCGTTGACCCATCGACATCTCACGACACGCTGACCGGTCGCGCCGACGATCAGCGTGTCGCGGGACCTCGCCCCCAGAGACCCTCGCCCCCAGAGACCCTCGCCCCGAGAGACCCTCGCCCCGAGAGGCCTCAGGGTCGACTCAGGGTCGGGGTCAGGTGTGTCCCCGATGTGCCCGACCCTCCCTGACCGACAGGCTCCTCGGCATGATCACCGTCGAGAACCTCACGAAGACCTACGGCCGCGGCCTGACCGCCGTCGACGACGTCTCCTTCACCGCGGCCACCGGCCGCGTCACCGGCTTCCTCGGGCCCAACGGCGCCGGCAAGTCCACCACCATGCGTGTCATGGTCGGCCTCACCCCGGCCACCTCGGGCACGGCCACCATCGACGGGCGGCGTTTCGTCGACCTGCCCAACCCGGGAACCGAGGTCGGGGTCCTCCTCGACGCCTCGGCACAGCACGCCGGCCGCACCGGCCGCGAGATCCTGACCCTCGTCCAGCGCACCATGGGCCTGCCCCGCACCCGGGTCGAGGACATGCTCGCGCTGGTCAGCCTCACCGACGACGAGGCCGACCGCCGGGTGCGCAACTACTCCCTGGGCATGCGCCAGCGCCTCGGCATCGGCGCGGCGCTCCTGGGTGACCCGCACGTCCTCATCCTCGACGAACCCGCCAACGGGCTCGACCCGGCCGGGATCCGCTGGATGCGTGACCTGCTGCGCGGCTACGCCGACCGCGGCGGCACCGTGCTCCTCTCGTCGCACCTGCTGCACGAGATCGAGGTCATCGCCGACGACCTCGTCGTCATCGGCAACGGCCGCATCGTCGCGCAGGGCACCAAGGCCGAGCTGCTCGCCTCCGCGGGCACCGTGGCCCGAGCCCGGGACAACGCAGCCCTCGCGGCCGCGATGGAGCGAGGCGGCCTCACGGTCACCCACTCCGACGGCAGCGTGCACACCGACGCCACCCCCGAGCAGGTCGGCGAGGTCGCGCTCCGCGCCGGCCTGGCCCTCACCGAGCTCCGCGCCGCCGACGGCGCAGGGCTCGAGGAGATGTTCCTCGAGCTCACCGCAGACACCTCGCGCGAAGGAGCAGCAGCATGACCACCACCACCGTCCTCGACCCGGCCCCGGCCGGAGCGACCGCCGAGCGCGGGCGCACGCGCACCGCATCCGCCCGCATCCCCCTCACCCGGATCGTCGGGGTCGAGCTGCGCAAGATGTTCGACACCCGCTCGGGGTTCTGGCTGATGGCGAGCATCGTCATCACCAGCGTGCTCGCGACCGCCGCGATCATCGTCTTCGCCCCCGACGACCAGCTCACCTTCGACAACTTCGCCGCCGCCATCGGGGCACCCATGACGGTCATCCTGCCGATGATCGCGATCCTCGCCGTCACGAGCGAGTGGAGCCAGCGCAGCGGCCTGACCACCTTCACCCTGGTGCCGCACCGCGGCCGGGTGCTCGGTGCGAAGTTCGTCGGTGCCGTGCTCGTCGGCATCGTCGCGATGTTCATCGCGCTGGTCGTCGGCACCCTCGGCACCCTGGTGGGCAGCCTCCTCACCGGGCGGGACCCGGTGTGGAACGGCACCGTCACCGAGTTCGCGCTCATCGTGTTGGGCAGCGTGCTCGGGATGCTGTTCGGCTTCATGCTCGGGGTCGTCATCCGCAACTCGGCGGGCGCCATCGTCGCCTACTTCGTCTACACGCTGGTGCTGCCCCCGCTGCTCGGCCTGCTCGCGATGAACCAGCAGTGGTTCGCCGACCTGCAGCCGTGGGTCGACTACAACTTCGCGCAGACCGCGCTCTTCATGGGCAGCGTCACCAGCGAGCAGTGGCAGCAGCTCGCCGTCTCGGGGATCCTCTGGTTCCTGATGCCGTTGGCGATCGGCCTGGTCATCGTCCGCCGCGCCGAGGTCAAGTGACGACCGGCTAGCACGCCGGGCAGGTCCCGTCGCTCGCCCGCCCGGTCATCCGGGAAGGTGCGAGCGGCGGGACTCCAGCGACTCGCGGCGATGGGCGTTGCCGTGCAGGGCGACGTAGGTCTCGCCGAAGCGCGAGAGCAGGTCGTCGTCCAGCCGGCGCACGGCGCCCGGTGGGTACCGGTAGTCCATCGCGGCGGTCACGGCCGCGCTGTCGACGTCGCGCAGGGTCGAGCTCAGCTCGTCGAGCGAGGCGATGCCCAGCTCCAGCAGCAGCCCGGAGATCCACTCGTAGTGCTCGGTGCGCGACCAGCCGGCGCTCGAGTACCGCCCGGCGAGGAAGGTGGCCAGCTCCTGCGAGCTGATCCGCGGGTCGAGCTGGCCGCCACCGTCGACGTCGCTGTCGCCGAGCCCGGCCTGGAGCCGATCGCGGATCGCCTCGAACTCCCTGTCGGCGAGCTCGATCAGCCCTGCCGCCAGCGTGAACCGCCGGTCGAGGTCGGGCAGCTGCTCCGGCGGCACGGTGCCCTTGTAGCGGATGTCGTGCTCGAACTCGGCCCACGCGTGTTGCAGCACGGTGCGCAGCTGGATCGACGCGCAGTACAGCGGGTCGTAGGCCGTCGGGCCGCCGGGCGCTCGCGATACCAGCAGGTGCCGGCTGGCGTAGCCGAACCGGCCCGCCGCGGCGGTCTCCTCGCCGAGGTCGCGGTCGTCGAGCACGGTGAACTGCTCGGCGAGCAGCCCCGCGACGGCGTCGATGTCGCGCTGCACGTACGTGATGACCCGCACGCCGACCTGGTCGGTCACGGCCCGCAGCGGGTCGGCGCCGCCGTCGGTGGCGAGGACCCCGCGGGCCTTCGCGGCGAACGACCCGATGGTCTTGGTTCGCCCCGTGACGCTGAGGTAGTTGATGCCGGCGTCGTCGATGGTGCCGGTGACCTGCTCGACGAACTCGTCGGTCGCCGACAGCAGCCGCGGGCGCAGCGCCGTGTAGTCCGCCACGGCTCGGTCGACACGACGCAGGGACATGGCCCCACTGTCCCACGCGCCGATCGAGGCCCGGGATCGCGGAGGTGACCCGGCTCGCACCCGACCGGCGGGCCGAGGCGTCACGCCCGATACTGGTGACGTGATGACGCGGGCCGTTCCCCGGCGCGCCTCCCTCGCGGTGGTGGTCGCGCTCCTCGCTGCCACACCCGCCGGCTGCTCCGGCACGGACGCCGACCGATCCGGCAGCGGCCCGATCCGCACGCCCAGTGCCGGCCCCGTCTCGCACGAGTACCGGCCCGGTCTCGCCGCCTTCGCACACCTGCCCGAGGGCGTGACCTCGGCCCCGGTGGTCGTCATGATCCCCGGCGGCGGGTGGAGCAGCGCCGACCCGACGGGGCTGGAGCCGCTGGCCGCGGCCCTCGCCGCACAGGGCGTGGTCGCGATGCCGGTGGTGATCCGGGCCGCCGAGGACCAGGTCGTGCACCCGACCCCCCTCGAGGACGTGCTCTGCGCCCTGGCCGACGGCGCGGCCACGGCGACGGCGGCCGGCATCGTGCCCACGTCGCTCGTGCTGCTCGGCCACTCCTCGGGAGCCCACCTGTCCGCCGTCGCCACCCTGGCACCGGAGCAGTACGCCCCCGAGTGCGACGACCCGCTCGTGGCACCTGACGCACTCGTCGGGCTCGCTGGTCCGTACGACATCCGCGAGTTCTCGGACGCCGCGGCGAACCTCTTCGCGGCCGACGCCGACGACGCCGCCTGGGACGCCGCGAACCCGGTGCTCCTCGCCGACCGCCGACGCGACGTGCCGGTGCTGCTCCTGCACGGAGACGCGGACGAGGTCGTCCCGGCGCAGTTCAGCACGGACTTCGCGGCCGCCCTGCGCGCCGGGGGCCACCCGGTGACCCTGAGCATCGTCCCCGGGGCGGACCACGGCGAGATCTACTCGGCTCCGGTCGCGGCATCTCCCGTCGTCCAGTGGCTGAGGGCCCTGCCCAAGAACTGAACCGGGTCAGCGGGCACGGACGGTCACGTCGTGCTCGCCCGTCGTGGCCTCGATGTCGTGCTCCGCCCGGGTGAGCAGGTGGTCGGCCAGGCGTCGCAGCGCTCGGGCCACTGCCACCTCGTCACCGATGTGGTTGACCTCGGTGTCGGACCCACTGCGCCGGCTCGTACCGCGGGCGGTCAGGGCCTCGGGCGAGTCCGCGAGCAGTGCGACCGTGGCGGTGGTGTCGTCACCCTGCTCGAAGATGGTCACCCGCACCGACCACTCCCGCAGGGTGCCCAGCTCGGGTCGCGCCACGACCTCCTCGTGGTGCACGGATGCCGACTCGGTCACCTTGAGCACGGCCCCGGGCCCGGGGAACATCGTGCTCGTGTGCCCGTCGTCCCAGCGCACGACGTAGGGCGGCCCGCCGTCGGCGCCGCGCGCCTCGAGCACCTCCCCCGCCCGAGTGGGCTGGTCGACCAGCTCGCCGGCCAGGATGATCTGGTCTCCCGGTGTGGCCCTCATGGCTGCTCCTCACTCGCGTCGTCACCGTGCCACGGGGGTGCCGGGGCGGTGACGACGGCCAGGGCACCCGCCACTGATTCTCCTCCTCGCAGCGCGGGTGAACACCCCCCACCGGGTGGTGCGCGTCACCACGGCGAGCCCTCGCCGGGCGCCAGCGGCCGGGCTACTCTGCGGCATGCGCCGACCCGACCTCACCGTGCTGGCCATCCCCGCCTTCGTGGGGGCGATCGCGGCCGAGTACGTCTGGCAGCGCCGCAACCCGGCGCCCGCGGGCACGACCCGGGCGGGTGACTACGAGCTGGCCGACACCATCGCCAGCCTGACGATGGGAGTCGGCAGCCTGGTCGCCCCGTTCGTCTCCGCGCGCCTGCTCGACCCCGTCACGCCGGGTCGTGGGCGCTACGCCAAGGTGCTCATGGGGACCGCCGTCGTGGCGTCGGCAGCGACCACGATCGTCGACGTCGTGCGCCGCCGGCGCGAGCAGGGCGGCCTCCCGGACGCCGGCACCCTCCCGGCCGCAGACCCACGGGCGCCCCGCGGCGGCCCGGATGCCGCGCCGCACCTGCGCGACGCCCCTCTGGTACGCCGGGTCACGGGTGCCACCGCGGTGGCCGCCGTCGCCTCGACCGCCCTGACCGTCGCGACGACGTGGTCGGCGCAGACGAGCGGCACCCGGTTGTTCGCGGTCACCAAGCGGGACCTCGGCACCGGCCTGGCCGCCAACGCGGTCGCCGTCCTCGGGTGGGACGCCATCTACTACTGGAACCACCGTTTCAACCACGAGAGCCGGTGGCTGTGGGCGATGCACGTGGTGCACCACAGCAGTGAGCGTTACAACCTGTCGACCGCGCTGCGCCAGCCGGTCGCGGAGGGCCTGACGATGAGCGTGCCCTACGGCCTGCTCGCGCTCGCGGGGGTGCGGCCGAGTGTCATCGAGAACGCCCGGTCGCTCAACCTGATCTACCAGTTCTGGATCCACACCGAGGCGGTGCGCTCGATCGGCTGGCTCGAGAACGTGCTGAACACGCCCTCGCACCACCGGGTCCACCACGGTGTGAACCGGCAGTACCTCGACCGCAACCACGGCAGCATCCTCATCCTCTGGGACCGCCTCTTCGGCACCTTCGAGCGCGAGGAGGAGCGGGTCGTCTACGGCTTGACCACGAACATCGACACCTTCAACCCGGTCACCATCGCGACCCACGAGTGGCGCGACATCGGCCGCGACGTCGCCGGCGCGAGCACCTGGCGCGAGCGCTGGTCCTTCCTCCTGCGCGGTCCCGGCTGGGCCTACGACCGTCGCGCGGAGATCCTCGGCACGGCCGACGCGAAGGATGCCGTCGCCGCCTGACCGGTTGCCGCCCTCAGCCCCGCGGTGCGGTCTGTCTGGTCCACCACGATCCGGGTTCCGGTCGGGCACAACGGGGATAGCCTGACCACGAGAGCCGTACCCGTCGGCCCCACCCACTGCGGAGGGAGCGCCCAGTGCAGATCCCCGACAACGTCTTCGTGGTCACGGGGGGCGGCAACGGCATCGGTCGAGAGGTCGTCCTGGCCCTCCTCGCCCGAGGCGGCAGGGTCGCCGCGGCCGACCTGAGCCGCGAAGGGCTGCACGAGACAACGGAACTGGCCACCACGGCATCCACCGACCGGCTCAGCACCCACGTCGTGGACATCACCGACCGGGCCGCGGTCGAGGCACTCCCGGAGGCGGTGCGCGAGGCGCACGGTCGGGTCGACGGGCTGGTCAACGTGGCCGGCGTCATCCAGCCGTTCGTGACGTTCGCCGAGCTCGACTACCCGCACATGGAGAGGGTGCTCGCGGTCAACCTGTGGGGGGTCATCCACACCTGCAAGGCGTTCCTGCCCCACCTCCTCGCCCGTCGGGACGCGTGCATCGTCAACGTCTCGAGCATGGGGGCGCTCGCTCCGGTCCCCGGGCAGACGGTGTACGGCGCGAGCAAGGCCGCGGTGAAGCTCTTCACGGAGGGCCTCTACTCCGAGCTGCGCGACACCTCGGTCGCGGTCACGGTGGTCCTCCCCGGCGGCGTGAACACCGGGATCGCGCAGCACTCGGGTGTCTCGATCCCCGGCCTGGACGTCGCGACCGCCGACCTCGCCGCCGACCTGACCACGCCCCGCGAGGCCGCACGCCAGATCGTGCTGGGCATCGAGGAGGGCAGCTACCGGGTCGTCATCGGCAAGGATGCCCGCAGCCTGGACCGGATCTCCCGCCTCGCACCGAAGCGCGCGACCGACCTCGTCGCGAAGAAGATGGCCACCCTGCTCGCTCAGTGAGGCTTCCCGAGCGGCTGGTCAGCGGGTCACCCGGCGGGCACACTCGACCTCATGACCAAGCCCTACACCGTGACCCGCACCATCACGATCCAGGCCCCACCGCAGCGCGTGCGTGCGCTGCTCGACGACTTCCACGAGTGGCCGCAGTGGTCGCCGTGGGAGGACCTCGACCCGCAGATGCGGCGCACCTACTCCGGACCGGATGCCGGGGTCGGCGCGGCCTACGCCTGGGAGGGGAACCGCAAGGCAGGCAAGGGCGACATGACGATCACCGCCGACACCCCGGAGCAGGTCGACATCGCTCTGCGCTTCGAGAAGCCGTTCAAGGAGCGCAACCGCATCGAGTTCCTGCTCGCCCCCGCCGGGAGCACGGTCACGCAGGTCGAGTGGCGGATGCACGGCGAGCTGAGCGGCTTCATGCGCCTGTTCTCGATCGTCAGGTCGATGGACTCCCTCATCGGTCCCGACTTCGACAAGGGGCTGGCCCGGCTCAAGCGGGTCGCCGAGTCAGGCTGACCTGCGAGGTTAGGCTCCGGGCGTGGGAACCCCCTCCTCGCCCGAGCTGCTCGCGCTGCACGCCGTCCGCGTCAGCGGGATGACCGACGCCGCCGGCATCGCCCGGCGCACCGGGCTCGGCCGCGACCTCGCCGAGGAGCTGCTCCTCGACGACGAGGCCCTCGGATGGGTGCGGCGCGTCGCCTTCGCCGACCTCGCGGGGTGGTCGCTGACCGACGCCGGTCGGCTCGAGGGCGAACGCCTTCTCGAGGAGGAGCTCGATCGCACCGGTGCCAGACGGGCCGTGGAGGACGCCCACGACACCTTCGCGCGGCTCAACGAGCGGTTCCTGTCCACCGTGACCCGCTGGCAGATCCGCCCGCAGCCGGGGGACCGGCTCGCGGCGAACGAGCACGACGACCCGGTGTGGGACGGGCGGGTGCTCGACGAGCTGGCGTCCTACCGGCGTCGCCTCGGGCCGCTGTGCTCGCCGCTGCGCGGTGCCCTCGACCGGTTCGCCGGCTACGACGACCGTTATGCCGCGGCACTCGCCCGGGCCGAGGCGGGCCAGCTCACCTGGGTCGACGGGGCCGGGGTCGACTCGTGCCACACGGTCTGGATCCAGCTGCACGAGGACCTCCTCGCCACGCTGGGGCTGGACCGCGGCGCGGCCGCCTGACCCGGCATCCGCGCAGGTCGGCGACCCTGTCGTATCACCGGTCGCGCTCCCCACCTCCTCTGCCGTAGCGGGGGGACCGGACGGGTGCCCCCACCTCGGGGAGGTACCACCATGACCACGAAGCCACGACGACCGCTGGGGGAGCGTCCGATCCGGGTGGAGGTGTCCGAGAAGCTCGTCAGGGTGCGCCAGCACACCCTCGCGCTCTCGGCGTTCACCGACCCGGACGGCCCCCTGCCGACCGAGCTGTTCGACGACGAGCCCGTCTCGGGGAGCACCACGTTCGAGGAGATCACCTGCGTCGGACTCACGCCCTCGATGGACCAGCTGACGGCAGTCGTGCGGATCCACGCGAACACCGGCTACTCAGGCCCGCTCTGCGCAGGGGGTTCGACCGAGCACGTGCGCTTCTACGTGTCGACCGACGACGGCACGACGTGGGCCGACGCCGGCACGGACTCGTTCCCCGTGCACGACACGCCGGGGCCGCGCCCGCTCGACCACGCCGTCGACGTCGTCACGCCGCTGCGGCACACGCTGTGCTTCATCGAGAACCACCCGCTCGTGCGGGCGATCCTGTCGTGGAACATCGCGCCACCGCCGAACAGCCCCGGCTGGTCGCCGCCCTGGGGCAACGTCGTGGAGGTGCGGGTGCGACCCCGCACCCGCCGGCTGCCCATCCTGCTCGACCTCGTCGACGCCGGAGCCATCAAGCTCGGCAAGGCGCTGGCCGACTCGCTCGTGCTCGACACCCCCGTGACCATCAAGGTGGCCCCGAGCCCGTCGGTCGCCGAGCTGGCCAAGACCTACGCCAAGGCCCAGGTGCCTGCGCACCGGTTCGCGCTGCCGGCCTACCTCGCCGCGACGGCGACCGGGGTGACGCCACCGGCGGCCGCATCGCCCGTGGCACCGGTCAAGGGCGCCGGCGCGTTCGGCACCGTGCTCGCCGAGATCGACCTCAGCGCCAAGGGCTTCCTGGCCGAGCTGTTCAAGACCGACGGCGACACCTCCTTCGAGGAGCTCGGTTGCATCGGCTACGACCCAGCGGAGGACGCCGTGGTCGGTGTCTTCACGGTCAAGCGAAGCTCGGGCTACAGCGGCGGGCCGTGTACCGCCGGCTCCACCGAGTACGTGACGTTCTGGGTGGACTGGGGCAGCGGCTGGGAGCACGTGGGCACCACGTCGACGACCGTTCACGACGAGGACGTGCCCGACGACGGCCTGCACTACTCGGTCTACCACCCGCTCGGCTCCTACGGTCACCGGCGAGCGTGTTCCGACGGACCGGTGCAGCCCAGGCTGCGTGCGACCCTGTCGTGGCAGCAGGCCCCCCCGCCCGGTGACCCGAACTGGCGCCCGACCTGGGGCAACCGCGAGGAGACGACCTTCGAGCTGCCGGCGGGTGCGGTGACACCGCTCGCCCCGGTGCTCGAGAGCGTCAGCGGCTACGCCGCCTGCCAGATCGACCCGGCCTCCGGCCGCACGATCGTCCACCAGCGTCCGTTCGGCGGTGGCATCTCGATCGCCGGCTTCATCCCCGGCGCACCCGACCGGTCGTCGCCACCGATGAAGTACAAGCTCATCGCACGCCAGATCGGTTCCGGCGGAGCCGTTCTCGCGACCGAGGTGCTCGACGACGACTTCGCCGTGTGGGTCACCGAGTCGGTCGGCGGCGCGCCGCCCACGCAGTACCCGGTCACGCAGAAGGCCGACCCCGGTGGGTGGTTCACCTACCTCGACGACCCGGACCCCTCGGGCACTGGTTGGCGTCGGGTCGTGGGAAGCCGGCTGTACTCGTGGTCGTCGAAGCCCAAGACCGGGCTGTGGGAGGTCGAGCTTCGCGCCAAGGACCCCTTCGGCACCGAGTACGCCGCGCAGGTCATCACCTGCCCGGACAGCACGACGCGGCAGCGGGTGCGGCTCCACCTCGACCAGGCGGACCCCGTCGCCGACGTCGAGATCACCAGCTACCGGATGCCGGGTCAGCCGTCCATCCCGGCGGGTTCGTGCATGAAGTTCCCGGTCGGGGCGATCCTCGCCGGCACCTTCTCGGCGACCGACGAGCACTTCGACAGCATCGGGTTCGCCGTCGAGGGCACGGCCTACTCGGCCACGACCCCGGGCGGCACCCCGCGGTGGACGATCACCGGGGCGACGGCCTATCCGGCCGCGCCGACCGCGGGGACCTCCGGCACGTGGGAGTTCGACACGGCCGGGATGCCCGCGTGCGGCTACGTCCTGCACTCCACCGCCGTCGACCGGACGGTCAACGGCAGCGGCGGCTGGCGTGACGACGACATCGAGGGCTTCTCGCTGGAGTGAGTTCCGGGGTCACGGTTGCCAGTGCTCCGCGAAGTCAGGAGCACTTCGCCGGGTCAGGGCCGTACTCGGCCCTGACCCGGCGAGATCGTCCTGCGCCCGCGAAGTGCTCCTGACTCCGCGGGCCACCCGCCGGGATCTGCGCGAGGATGGGCGCCGGGCCGGGGGAGCAGCGGACCAGGAGGAGGAGCCATGGCGAAGCTGAGGGTGCACGCGTTCTCGATCTCGCTCGACGGGTTCGGCACCGGGGAGGGCCTGACCGACGACGACCCGTTCGGACACGCGGGGCAGCGGCTGCACGAGTGGATGTTCGCCGCGATCGACGGGAAACCGACTGCCGCACCGGTCGACGTCGACCTCGTCGAGCGGGCGTGGGACGGCATCGGCGCCGAGATCATGGGCCGCCGCAAGTTCCACGTGGGCAGCGGCCCGATCCCGGGGGACTGGGAGGGCTTCTGGGGTGACGAACCGCCGTTCCACACACCCGTCCTCGTGCTCACCCACCACCCCCGAGCGAGTCTGGAGATGGCGGGCGGCACCACGTTCCACTTCGTGCAGGCCACGCCCGAGGAGGCCCTCGCGATGGCGGCCGAGGCCGCGGGGGGCCTGGACGTGCGCCTGGGCGGCGGCGCCGAGACGATCAGGGCCTTTCTCGACGCCGACCTCGTCGACGAGCTGCACGTCGTCGTCGTGCCGATCGTCCTCGGCCGGGGTCAGCGGTTGTGGGACGGGCAGGAAGGGCTCGAGGAGCGGTTCGACATCGAGGTGCTGCCCGGAGGGACCGGCGTGACCCACCTGCTGCTCAGCCGGCGTCGCGCGAGCTGACCCGGCCGCCCACGAGAAACAGCCAGGCGACCAGCACCAGACCGCCGAGCACACCGGGCAGCAGTGGCCCTGCACCGGGGACGACGTCGGGCAGTGGCCAGCTGCCGACCGCGTCGCCGAGCAGAGCCACCGTGCCGGCCACCGCGGTGCCGGCCACGACGGCGCCGGGCACTCCACGCGAGTGCCAGAGCGCGACCGAGGTCACGAGCAGGTGAACCCCGAGCACGAGCAGTGCCAGCGACCAGTCGGCCCGGAACCCGGCCACGCCGTCGCCGCCGGGCCAGAGCAACCGGCCGGCCGCCGCGGTGAGCAGCACGGCGTACCCGGCCCGGCTGACCAGGGCGGCGTAGGCCGAGGACTGCGCCCGCTCGCGCAGCACGACGTACAGCCCCCATCCCACGACGACCTCGAGGGCCGCCACGACGAGGAACGCGACCCCGACGATGCTGCGGGTGACGGGTAGGTCGGCGGTGTCGAGCAGCGCGGTCGCCGGGATCGAGAGCGCGGTGACAACGGCGAGGGCGAGGCCGGCCACCAGAGCCGTGCGTCGGTCGTGTGCGACGACGGCACGGGCCGGGCGGGTGCGTGCCCGGGACGCGGTCGGTGCCGGTCGACTGCTGGCGGTCGTCGTCGTCATCCAGCCAGCGTGGCGCGAGAGGGCCGGCGCGGTCTGTCCGGAACAACCCTGAGCGGACCCCGACTGCACCCCGGCCCGCTGGTGGGCCTCGCCGAGGAGCTCGCCACCCGCGGCCTCCTCCTCGGTCTGCGGGCGTTCTGGTCCGTCGCGACGAGCTGACAGGACGTCGCCCGGAGGTGACCCGTGCCACCTAGGGGTGGCACCGGGCGCCGTCGGGCGCTGGAATGGGGCCATGCCCCAGAAGATGGCCCTGCGTGCCTACATCGACCAGCTGCGCACCGAGGGATACACGGTGCGCGACGACCACGGCGACGACCCGGTGCTCATCGCGCCCGGCGGCAAGGCCGTCGAGACCTGGCGCGAGGACTACCCCTACGACGAGCTGATGTCGCGCAACGGGTACGAGGTGGAGAAGTACCTGCTGCAGATCGAGCTGCTGAAGTTCCAGTACTGGACGATCGACACCGGCGCGAAGCACGTCGTCGTCTTCGAGGGCCGCGACGCCGCCGGCAAGGGCGGAACCATCAAGCGGTTTACCGAGCACCTCAACCCGCGGGCGCTGCGGGTGGTGGCCCTGACCAAGCCGACCTCGACCGAGGACGGCCAGTGGTACCTCCAGCGCTACGTCAACCACCTGCCGACCGCCGGGGAGATCGTGCTGTTCGACCGGTCCTGGTACAACCGGGCGGGCGTGGAGCGGGTGATGGGCTTCTGCACCGAGGAGGAGTACGACGTCTTCATGGGCCAGGCGCCGATGTTCGAGCGGATGCTCGTGGAGTCAGGCACGACGGTCACCAAGCTCTGGTTCTCGGTGACCCAGGACGAGCAGCGCACCCGGTTCGCGATCCGGCAGATCGACCCGGTGCGCCGGTGGAAGCTCTCGCCGATGGACCTGGAGAGCCTGGACCGGTGGGAGGCCTACACCGCCGCCAAGGAGGCGATGTTCGAGTTCACCGACAAGCGGTACGCCCCGTGGATCACCGTGAAGAGCAACGACAAGAAGCGGGCCAGGGTCAACGCCCTGCGCGCGTTCCTGAACCAGTTCGACTACGCCGACAAGGACCCCGACGTCGTCTTCGCACCGGACCCGCTGATCGTGGGGCGCGCCAAGCACACCTCCGGCGACTGAGGCCCGCTGCTCAGGCGGCGCTCTCGTCGGGCTGGTGGATGCCGAAGGTGTTGCCCTCGGTGTCGAGGAAGTAGCCCTGCCAGGCCATGCCGGTCAGCGCCATCTTGGGTAGTGCCACCTGGCCGCCCGCGGCCTCGATGGTCGCCGCCGTCGCGTCGAAGTCCTCGACGCCCATCGTCAGGACCGCGGCGTTGGTGCCCGAGCCGGGCCCGGATGCCGGGGCCGGCCGGAGCATGAGCCCACCGTTGATGCCGGGTTCGGCCGGGTCGCCGGTCGTGACGCCCCAGTAGGGCGAACCGGTGAACTGCCCGTAGTCCTCGAAGGTCCAGCCGAAGACGTCGGCGTAGAACCGCTTGGCCCGATCGAGGTCGTCGGCCTGGATCTCGAAGTGGATCGGTCGTGACATGACGCCGTCCTTTCCGTGCGTCGTTGGGCTCGCCGCCCCAGACTGGCACGGGGGAGCGACGACGGCGAGGGTCGCGGGCGCCTCAGGCCACCGGGACGTCGCCGTGCCGGCTGCGCAGCTCGGTGACGATCTGTCCCTGGCGGCGGCGGGCGGTGCGTTCGCGGGCGCCGGCGGGTGCACGGCATCCGCGCAGCACGTCCTCGGTGTCCGCCAGCTCAACGATGAGGTCTCGGGTGGAGGGCCGCTGGGTCGTCGCCGTGCCCTCCACCTTCGGGTCGCCGGTTGGGTGCCGGCTCGGTCACGGCTGTGGGGTCGCTGTCAGGGGTTGTCGGCGTCGGGCCGGCCCTTGGACTCGACGTACGCAGCGAGCCGGCGGTCGGCATCATCGCCGAACAGGATCTCGGCGACCTCACGCAGGCCCGGGGAGCCGAGGATGTCGCTGTCGCTGACGACGAGGTCGATCTTGCTGCGGCGCCGCATGAAGTCGTCGAGGGTCACGATCATCTCGTGCTCGGCCGCGGTGTAGAGCTCGGCGCGCAGGTAGTCGGTGGAGCCCATGACGTCCTGGCCCATGGTCGGGTTGGCGC
The DNA here is from genome assembly GCA_035633415.1 of Ornithinibacter sp. Lineage (GTDB taxonomy): Bacteria > Actinomycetota > Actinomycetes > Actinomycetales > Dermatophilaceae > Fodinibacter. Next base: position 21,910 of record DASQEZ010000341.1, read on the forward strand.
GAACCATCTCGAGCAGGTCGAAGGCGCGGCGGCCGTAGCGGCGCCAGAGCCGGTCGCTGAGGGGCTCGGTCTCGGGCCGGGTGCGCAGCGCGTCGAGCCGCATCAGCCGGGCCTGGCGGTAGAACTCCTTGCGGGTGGCCTTCGCGGGCTCGCCGTACCAGTTGCGCAGGTCCTTCTCGAGCGGGATGCCGAGCGCCTCCACGTGATCTGCGACCTCCTCGCCCACGTTGAGGCAGTCGGTGAGCTTGCCGCCGAAGACGGTGACGACGGCGCGTGCGGTGTCGCGCTCGATCTCGTGCTTGCGGCTCAGCGAGGTCCAGTCGGCGTCCTTCTGGTCACCGCCCTCGGCGCGCACCACCAGGGGTCGTACGCCGGAGCGCTCGGCGATGACGTCGTCCGCCGTGAGTGGCTGGGGCAGGTCGAGGCGGGCGTTGATCTGGCCGAGGAGGAACTCCCGGTCTTCGTCGGTGACGTGCGTGAAGGGGGTGTCGATGCGGGTGTCGGTGGTGCCGATGACCGACCGGTGGCCCATCGGGATGACGTAGAACAGCCGCTGGGTGTCGTCGAAGAAAGCCAGGACCCGGTCATGGCGGGTCGTGGTGAGCCGAGGGACGACGAGGTGGATGCCCTTGGAGTAGACGATGCGGTGCTGGGTCTGCAGGCCCCACGAGG
>DASQEZ010000342.1:0-25456 GCA_035633415.1 Ornithinibacter sp.
TCAACAACTCGGGCACCCGCAAGGAGGAGATCCTGCTGGCTCCCGAGGAGCTTCGGATCATGTGGAAGCTGCGTCGCGTGCTCGCGGCCCTGGACTCCCAGCAGGGCATCGAGCTGCTCCTGGACCGGCTGCGCAAGACGAAGACCAACTACGAGTTCCTCACCCAGGTGCAGCAGACCGCCACCATCAAGCTCGACGACGACAACGACATGTGACGTCGCCCGCCTCGAGAGCGGAGAACACGCCGCCTCCCTTCGCGGGAGGCGGCGTGTTCCCTTCCCCCGAGCGAGCCGGTCAGCGAGGTACGGGCAGGCACATCGACTCGAACCCGCGCCCGGTGAACCCACGCCGGGTGTAGATGCGCGCCCCGGCCTCGGTGGCGAACAGGTCGACCCGACGCACGTCGGTCTCCTCGACGAACCAGCGCAGCAGGTCGTCGGTGCAGGCCGCGGCCAGCCCGCGCCCGCGATGGCCGTTGGTGGTCGCGACGTTCGAGATCAGCCCCACCGAGCCGGTGACGGTGTTGGGGCCCGGGATGAGCGCGGTCACCTCACCGACCGCACAGGAGACCACCCTCCCCTCCGCCTCGGCGACCACGATGCGCGCCTGCAGGTCGGTGACCCGGTCGGCGAACCAGTCGGAAGCGGCCCTGCGCCAGCGTGGGTCCGCGATCGCGGCGGCCGTGGTGCCCATGCCCTCGAACATGACCGCCCGCAGCTCGACCAGCGCCGCGGCGTCGGCCGGGCCCGCGACGCGCAGCACGGCGTCCGGTGTCACCGGCGCGGCCCCAGCTCGAGGCGGCGGCGGGTCTCGGCGCGGCCCTCGGGCGCGTCGGGGAGGTCCCACCAGGACTCGACCCACCACGTCGCGCCGGCATCGGCCCACTGCTGCACGGGCGGGCGGACCGACCCGAAGTCGCCGTGGCTGTCTCCCTCGACGACGACGTCGTACCCGTTCATCGTCAGGCCGGCCTCGGCGCGCAGGGCGGTGATCCGCTCGACGATCTCGCGCAGCGAGTCGGTGGTGAGGTACGAGCCCGGGGCGTCGAGGGTTCCCCCCGCTGCCGCGGGGAAGACGCCCTGCCACCGGGCCGCCCGCTCCAGGGAGCGTTGGCGGGCCCGACCGGGCACGAGGGCGCCGACGCACCAGACCGGCGGGTGCGGCCGCTGCACGGGCATCGGGGGGATGAGCTCGGGCACCGGTCGGGCGCTGAAGTGCTCGCCGGCGTACTCGAACGGCTGCCCACCCATCAGCCCGGCGTAGATCGCGAGCACCTCGTCGAGCTTCGCGGCCCGCACCGCCCGGCCCTCGTCGGGCTCGAACGCCAGCCAGTTGCCGTGCAGGGCCCCCAGCCCCACTCCGAGGGTGACCCGGCCCCGGGCGAGGCGGTCGACCGACGCGACCCGTGAGGCGAGGTCCCAGGGGCGGTAGCGCGCGGCCGGGGTGAGCAGGGTGCCGAGCCGCACCCGCTCGGTGACCATGGCTGCCGCGGCCAGGGTGGCCCAGGCGTCCTGGCCCCAGACGGCCTCCCACGAGAAGACCATGTCCCACCCGGCGGCCTCGGCCACGACGGCCAGCTCGGTGAACTCACGCTCGTCGGCATAGGGGATGACGGCTCCGAACCTCATCGAACGACGGTAGCGCGCGGCCCGGACACCGGCCCCGTCCCGCCAGACCGACCCGCGGCGTCCCTCAGCCGTTCGGCCAGCCGCGGGGCTGCCGTTCGGTCCATTTGCGAACCAAAGGCTGTCGCGCGGCGTGTCGTGCTTCCTATTCTGGCGCACGGCCCACTCAACCGCCGCTCGTCACGAAGGAGGTCACCGGTGCAGACCCTGACCCGCCCCGCTCGCGTTCTCGTCGCCGATGACGACCCCGATGTCCGCGACCTGGTGGAGTTCAAGCTCGTCCAGGCCGGGTTCGACGTCACCTGCGTGGGCGACGGCCTGGACGCCTGGGACGCCTTCGTCGACTCGCCGCCGGACCTCTTCGTGCTCGACGTGATGATGCCGGGGATGTCCGGCCTGGACCTCCTCGTGAAGGTCCGGGAGGCAGCCGGGTACCGCATCCCCGTGCTCCTGCTCAGTGGGCGGGCCCGCGACGCCGACGTCGACGCCGGCTTCGCGGCCGGGGCCGACGACTACGTGGTCAAGCCGTTCAGCCCGCGAGTGCTCGTGCACCGCGTCAACGGCATCCTGGCGCGACCGCTCGGATGACCCTGACCCTGGCCGGCCTCATCGCGCTCGCCGGAGCCGCGACGATGCTGGCCTGCGCCGCCATGGCGGTCACGGTCGTGACCGTCAAGATCGAGCGCACCCTGGGCGAGCGCGCCGCACAGCGCCGTCTGGCACCGCTGCGGCCGCTCGTCATCCGGGTCGCGACGGGGGAGGACACCGAGGACGGCGAGGCCCTGCGCAGGCTCGCCAACGTGTCCGTCCGCACCCGCCGCGACGTGGACGACCTCGCCCTCGCGATGCTGGGCAAGGTCCGTGGCGAACCGGCCGACCAGCTCGTCGAGCTGCTGCGCACGCACGGCGTGCTCCACGAGGCGAACCGCCAGACCCACCACCTCCTGCCCTCGCGGCGGGTCCGCGGCCTGTACCTCATCGGCTGCTGCCGCGACCTGGCCTCCCTGGACGTCGCGGTGCGCGCGCTCGAGGACCACTCACGCCGGGTCCGCCGGCAGGCCGTGCGCACCGTCGGGCAGATCGGGGACCCCCGGGCCGCAGGGCCGCTGCTGCACTCGCTGCGACGCGAGGGCGTGCACCTCGGTGATGCGGCGGAGGCCCTCGTCGGGATGGGCCACGGCATCTCCCACGCCCTGCTCGAGGCCCTGGACGCGGGGCACCCCCGGGCAAGAACCGTGGCGGCCCACCTGTGCGGAATCGGCGGGGTCCGCTCGGCAGCCCCCCTCCTCGTGACGCTGCTCGAGTCGCACGACGACCCCACCGTCGCCGCAGCCGCGGCGACGGCACTGGGCAAGGTCGGCCGCGTGCAGGACGTCGGCGCACTCGCCGCCGCCGCACTGCACTTCTTCCCCTTCCAGGTGCGCCACGCCGCGATCGAGGCCCTCGGGGAGCTGGGCGTGATGGCAGCCGTGCCGGTGCTGACCCGCCACCTCACCGACCCCAGCTCGCAGATCGCCGAGGCGGCGGCCGACTCGCTCATCGCGCTCGGTCCGAGGGGTCGCCGCGCGGTCGTGGAGAACGAGCTGCTCCCGGCGGCCGGCACCGCCCTGGCCCTGGCGCGGCTCAAGGGCGTGCGGGTGTGACCGGGGCGGATGCGTACGAGGCCGTCCACCAGGCCCTCGAGATCATCTTCACGGTCACCGCGCCACTGGTGCTCACGTACTTCCTGCTCATCAACACCTCCTACCTGGTCCTGGTGCTGCTCTCCGCCGTCGAGTTCAGGGCCCACATGGACCGCAAGGACACCCGCCTGGACCGCGCCACGGGGGAGCTGACCCCCGGAGTGTCCGTCGTCGTCCCCGCCTACAACGAGGAGGCGCTCATCGTCCCCTCGGTGCAGGCGCTGCTGGCCCTGCGCTACCCGCAGCACGAGGTGGTGGTGGTCAACGACGGCAGCACCGACGACACGCTGGGCCGGCTGGTCGAGGCGTTCGACCTCGTCACGGTGCCGAGCCACCACCCGGGCGAGATCCCGATCCGGGTCCCGGTCGGGGAGGTGATGGTGCCCCGCAACGGCCGCACCCGCCTGGTGGTCGTCTCCAAGCACAACTCCGGACGGTCCGAGACGATCAACGTCGGCATCAACACCGCCCGTGAGTCCCTGGTCGCGATCATCGACGCCGACTCGATCCTGGAGCCGGACGCGCTGGTACGGGTGACCCAGGTGTTCATCGACGACCCCGGCCGCGTCGTGGGCGCCGGGGGCACGGTGCGCGCCATCAACGGCAGCACGGTGTCCGAGGGCCGCATCGTACGACTGCGGATGCCGCGCTCGTGGATCGCCCGCGCCCAGGTCGTCGAGTACCTGCGCAGCTTCCTCATCGGGCGCACCGGCTGGGCCTCGCTCGGCACCCTGCTCCTGATCAGCGGCGCGTTCGGTGTCTACCGGCGCGACATCGTCATCGAGGCCGGCGGGCTCGACCCGGACAGCATCGGCGAGGACTTCGAGCTGTGCCTGCGGGTGCACAAGATGATGCGCGACACCGGGCGCGACTACCGCATCGTCTTCGTGCCGGAGCCGGTGTGCTGGACCGAGGTGCCCAGCTCGCGCGCCGTGCTGCGCCGCCAGCGCAGCCGATGGCACCGCGGGCTGTGGGAGACGCTGGTCGCGTACCGCGGGATGCTGTTCCGCCGCCGGTACGGTCGGGTCGGCTGGGTCGGGCTGCCGTACTACTGGCTCTTCGAGCTCGCGGCCCCCCTGATCGAGGCCGGCGGGCTGGTGCTGGTGCCCCTCGGCATGGCCTTCGGCGTCGTCAACCTGGAGTACGCCGTGGTGCTGCTCCTGGTCTCGTACGGGTACTCGATCTTCGTCACCCTGGCCGCGATGGCCGCCGAGGAGTGGGCCTTCCACCGCTACGACCGGTGGCGTGACCTGGGCATCGCGGTGGCCGCCGCCGTCTTCGAGAACCTCGGCTACCGCCAGATGACCGTCGTGTGGCGCCTCGAGGGTTGGTGGGCCAGCCTGCGGGGCCGCACCCAGGTGTGGGGCGTGATGACCCGGTCGGGTTTCGAGCAGGAGTCCGCGTGACCACCGACGGGAGCGCCGAGCTCGAGCCCGGGCGTGCCCCCGTGGACGACAGGGCGGACCGACTCGCCGCCCTCGCGCACGAGCTTCGGGCGCCCCTCACCTCCATCGAGGGCTGGGTCGAGCTCCTCCTCGACGGCGCCCTGGGCCAGCTGTCGGCCGAGCAGGTGCGGGCCGTCGAGGTCGTCGGCCGCAACGCCGCGCGGGTCCGCGCGCTCCTCGCCGAGCTGCAGGCGCCGCAGGCGGCCCGCGACCCGCTCGCCGTGGCCCCCGGGCATGCCGCACCGGGTCAGGGGGCGGTCGACGTGACCGCCGTCGTCGGCGCCGCGGTCGACCTGCTGCGCCCCACGGCCCGGCTCGGTGGCGTCGTGCTCGACGAGCGACCTTCCGGCCGGAGGCTGATGGTGGTGGGTGACCTCCTGCGCCTGGAGGGAGCGGTCGTCAACGTGCTCGGGAACGCCGTGAAGTACACCCGGCGCGGCGGTGGGGTCACCGTGCGGACGTTCGAGGGGGGCGGCCGGGTGGTCGTGGAGGTCGTCGACACCGGCATCGGCATCCCGTTCGACGAGCTCCGCCACCTCACCGAGCCGTGGTTCCGTGCCCGGAACGCGACGGCATCCGGGATCGAGGGCGACGGGCTCGGACTGGCCCTGGTCCGTGACGTCGTCGAGGCCCATGGGGGCGAGGTGTCGCTGAGCTCGGTCGACGGGGCGGGGACGACGGTGCGACTGGTCCTGCCGGCGGCGCCGGCCGCCGGGCCACCGGGGAATGCCGCCCCGGGCCCTGCCGTTTAGGTTCGCGTGTGCCCGCTCTGGCACACTTGACCGCTGGACCGGTTCACGGCAACAGACGCGTTTCCTGAGCGCCTCCCTCACGAGGGGCGCAGTCGGGGCGCCACAGGGTTTGCAGCACCGTGCTGAGCCCGCCGACCCGGACGCATCCAAGGAGAAATCGTGAAGAAGGACATCCACCCCGACTACGTCGAGACCACGGTCACCTGTACCTGTGGCAACACGTTCACCACGCGCAGCACCGCGAAGAACGGCCTGATCCACGCCGACGTCTGCTCGCAGTGCCACCCGTTCTACACGGGCAAGCAGAAGATCCTCGACACCGGCGGCCGCGTCGCCCGCTTCGAGGCCCGCTACGGCAAGAAGGCCGCCAAGTAGCTGTCCCGACCGCGCCGGTCCACCCCAGGGGTGGGCCGGCGCGTCGCGTTTCCCCGCCCGCCCCGACCAGTGGAGGACCGTCGTGCTCGACTCAGCGAAGGCCCTCGTCGACGAGCACGCCGAGCTCGAGCGCCGGATGTCCGACCCGCTGGTCGCGTCCGACCCGGACCGCAGCCGTGAGCTGGGCAAGCGGTACGCCGCGCTGGCCCCCACCGTGGCCGCGCACCACGCCTGGGTCGCCGCGCGCGACGACCTCGGCGCGGCCCGCGAGCTGGCTGCCGAGGACCCTGCCTTCGCCGAGGAGCTTCCGGCGCTCGAGGCGACCCTGGCTGCCACCGAGGACCGCCTGCGCCGGCTGCTGATCCCGCGCGACCCCGACGACGAGCGCGACGTCATCCTCGAGGTCAAGGCGGGGGAGGGGGGCGAGGAGTCGGCGTTGTTCGCCGGCGACCTGCTGCGGATGTACCTGCGGCACGCCGAGCGTCGCGGCTGGCGCACCGAGGTGCTCGACGCGACCGAGTCCGACCTCGGCGGCTACAAGGACGTGCGGGTGTCGGTGAAGGCGCGCGGCACCGCGCAGCCCGGCGAGGCCCCGTGGGCCCGGCTGAAGTTCGAGGGCGGGGTGCACCGCGTGCAGCGGGTGCCGGTGACCGAGAGCCAGGGCCGCATCCACACCAGCGCCGCCGGGGTCTGGGTGATGCCCGAGGCGGAGGACGTCGAGGTCTCGATCGACCCGCACGACCTGCGCATCGACGTGTTCCGGTCCAGCGGGCCGGGCGGGCAGAGCGTCAACACCACCGACTCCGCGGTGCGCATCACCCACGTGCCCACCGGGGTGGTCGTCTCGTGCCAGAACGAGAAGTCGCAGCTGCAGAACCGGGAGGCGGCGATGCGGGTTCTGCGGGCCCGCCTGCACCAGATGGCGATGGACGAGAGGCACGCCGCCGACGCCACCGTGCGCAACAGCCAGGTGCGCACCGTCGACCGCTCCGAGCGGATCCGCACCTACAACTACCCCGAGAACCGGATCAGCGACCACCGCACCGGATTCAAGGCCTACAACCTCGACGCCGTGCTCGACGGTGACCTCGACCCGGTGGTCCAGTCCTGCGTCGACGCCGACGAGGCCGCTCGCCTGGCCGCGATCGCGCACCGATGAGCGACCTGCGCACCGCGGTCCGGGCGGCGACCGAGCGCCTGGCCGCGGCCGGCGTCCCCTCGCCCGAGGTGGATGCCGTGGTCCTCGCGGCGCACGCGCTGGGCACCGACCCCGCCGAGGTGCGGCGCGCGATGGTGCTGGGCGCACCGGAGCCCGACGGGTATGCCGCGCTGGTCGCCGAGCGGGAGGCCCGGGTGCCGCTGCAGCACCTCACCGGAGTGGCTCACTTCCGCAGGCTCACCCTCTCGGTGGGCCCCGGCGTCTTCGTGCCACGCCCGGAGACCGAGGTAACCGCCGGGCTCGCGATCGACGCGGCATCCGCAAGCGGGCGCGACGCCGTGGTGGTCGACCTGTGCACGGGCTCGGGCGCCATCGCGCTCGCCGTCAAGGACGAGCTGCCCGGTGCCCGGGTGCTCGCCGTCGAGGTCTCGGACCTCGCCCACGGCTGGGCCGTGGCGAACCGCGACCGGCTCGGTCTCGACGTCGAGGTGCGCCTGGGTGACGCGACCACGGCGTTCGACGACCTCGAGGGGGACGTCGACGTGGTCGTGAGCAACCCCCCCTACATCCCGGTGGGAGCGGTTCCGGTGGACCCCGAGGTCCGCGACCACGACCCCGAGGTGGCGCTCTACGGCGGGTCGGCCGACGGCCTGGCCGTGCCGCTGGGCGTGGCCGCCCGCGCCGCGGTGCTGCTGCGAGAGGGCGGGGTGCTCGTCATGGAGCACGCCGACAGCCAGGGCACCTCGTTGCCGGGCGCGCTGCGGGCGACGGGGAAGTGGGTCGAGGTCGTCGACCACGCCGACCTCGCGGGCCGACCGCGCACCACGGTCGCGGTGCGCGGGCCGGGCCCCTCGGCCTGACCACGGCGTGGGAACGGCCGGCGCCGGTGAGGCGCGTCGGCGCACGCGAGCCGGAACCCTAGGCTGACCCCCATGAGCCCGGTCTTCGACTGCACCACCGACCACGGACGGGCCGACGCGATCCCCAAGGCCGCGGCAGGCGTGCGGGCGGGCGGTCTCGTCGTCCTGCCCACGGACACCCTCTACGGCATCGGCGCCGACGCGTTCTCACCGGATGCCGTGCGCTCGCTGCTCGACGCGAAGGGCCGCGGCTCCGACATGCCCCCGCCGGTCCTGGTGCCGGACGCCCGCACCGTCGACGGGCTGGCGACCGACGTGCCCGACTACGCGCGCGCCCTCGTGGCGGCCTTCTGGCCCGGGCCGCTGACCATCGTGCTGCGCGCCCAGCCCTCGCTGATGTGGGACCTCGGTGAGACCGGCGGCACCGTCGCGCTGCGGATGCCCGACGACCCGGTGGCCCTGGAGCTGCTGCGCGAGGTCGGCCCGATGGCCGTGAGCAGTGCCAACCGCACCGGCCACCCTGCCTCCCGCACGGTCGTCGAGGCGGCCAGCCAGCTCGGGGCGGCCGTGGAGTTCTACCTCGACGGCGGCCCGGTGACCGGGGGCCTCGCGTCGACGATCGTCGACTGCACCCGCGACGAGCCGGGCTTCCTGCGCGTCGGCGCGATCTCCGAGACCGACGTCCTGGACGTCGTCGAGCGGGCCAGGACCGACGCCCTACAGTTGACGGGCGCCGAGCCCGAGGACGATCGGGCCCCCGACGCGTCCACCGCCAGCGAGCAGCGAGAGACCACCGACGATGACTGACACGTTCTACGGATCCGACTTCTCCGCCCTCGAGGCCTTCGACCCCGACATCGCCGGTGTCCTGCTCTCCGAGCTCGCTCGGCTGCGCGGCGGGCTCCAGCTCATCGCCAGCGAGAACTTCTCCAGCCCGGAGGTGCTCACCGCACTCGGGTCGACCCTGTCCAACAAGTACGCCGAGGGCTACCCGGGGCGCCGCTACTACGGCGGCTGCAGCGAGGTCGACAAGGCGGAGACCCTGGCCATCGAGCGGTGCAAGGCGCTCTTCGGTGCCGACCACGCCAACGTCCAGGCGCACTCGGGCGCCAGCGCCAACCAGGCGGTCTACGGCGCCTTCCTCAAGCCGGGCGAGAAGATCCTCGCGATGAGCCTCCCGCACGGCGGCCACCTCACCCACGGCACGAAGGTGTCGTTCAGCGGCAAGTGGTTCGACGCCGTGCACTACGGCGTCGACAAGGACACCGAGGACATCGACTACGACCAGGTCGAGCAGCTCGCACGTGAGCACCGCCCGAAGGTGATCCTCGCCGGCGGCTCCGCCATCCCGCGGCTGATCGACTTCGAGCGGTTCCGGGCCATCGCCGACGAGGTCGGCGCGATCTTCTGGGTCGACGCCGCCCACTTCATCGGCCTCGTCGCAGGGCAGGCCATCCCCAGCCCGGTGCCCTTCGCGGACGTCGTGTCGTTCACCACCCACAAGGTCCTGCGCGGCCCGCGCTCGGGAGCCATCGTGTGCCGTGCCGAGCACGCCGCCGCCATCGACAAGGCGGTCTTCCCGATGATGCAGGGCGGTCCGCAGATGCACTCGATCGCCGCGAAGGCGGTGAACTTCAAGGAGTGCGCGAGCGTCGAGTACGCCGCCTACACCCGCCAGGTGGTCGCCAACGCCAAGGTGCTGGCCGAGGCGCTGGGCGAGAAGGGCATCCGTCCGACGACCGGCGGCACCGACACCCACCTGTCGCTGCACGACCTCCAGCCGGTCATGGTCACCGGGGTCGACGCCGAGGCTCGCTGCGACGCGGCCGGCATCACGCTGAACAAGAACGCCATCCCGTTCGACCCGCAGAAGCCCAACGTCGCGTCCGGCATCCGGGTCGGCACACCGTGCGTCACCACGCAGGGCATGGGCGAGGGCGAGATGCGGGTCATCGCCGACCTCATCGCGCGCGCGGTCGTCGACGGCGACGCCGACCCCGAGCACGCGGTGTCCCGTGAGGTGCGCGGCCAGGTGAGCGACCTCGTCGGTCGCTTCCCGGCCTACCCGCGCCCGGATGCGGCGCGCGGCTGAGGCGCCCGTGACCGAGACGAGTCCCACGCGCGGCCCCGTCGCCCCGCTGCTGGGGCGGCTCAACCGCCGCGGCTTCCGGCTCGTCATGCTCCTCGACGGCCTGGCCGTCTTCGGCCTCTCGGTGCTCAGCATGGTGGTGCGCGAGGGCGCCCCGCCCTGGCCGACGTACACGCTGAGCGCCTACCTGCTCTCGTTCACCGTCTCCACCCTGATCTTCACGTTCGCCTTCTACTTCGGAGGGCTCTACGAGCGCGAGCCCCGGCTCGGCAGGGCGGCGGTCCTGCCCAGGGCCGCCCGGCTCTCACTGGCCGCGGGCAGCTTCGTCGCGCTGCTCAACCTCGCCCTGAGCGGTCTGCTCCGCCAGCGCGGTTCCCTCATCGGCCGGGCCCTGCCCTTCCCCATCCCCAACCTGGTCGCGGTCATCGTCCTCGCCGGCGTCGCCGTGGCCATCAACCGCGCGATCGTGCACGCCATGCGCACCCGGCGCGAAGGGCTGCCCCGGGTCGTGCTCGCCGGGGACGAGGCCGACCTCGACCTCGCCCGGGCGCACCTCGCGGCGACCGTCTCCGAGCTCGTCGTCGTCGCCGAGGTCGACGACCCCCGCGCGGTGGTGGCCGTCGCCAAGGAGTCAGGAGCCAGCGACGTGCTGCTCGTGACGGCCGCGTGGCTCGACGAGTGGTACCCACGCACGATCGGCCGGCTGGACCGGCTCAACGTCACCACCCTGCTGCGGGTCACCGGCCGCGAGACCCTCTTCGGGCTCGACCGGCTGCGCGAGGTGGGCGGGCTGCCCTTCGTGCTGCTCCTGCCGCAGACGATGCCGGCGTCCCAGCGGCACTTCAAGCGGCTGCTCGACCTGGTGCTCCTCCTGCTCACCGCACCGGTCTGGGTGACGCTGCTCGGTGGGGTGGCGCTCCACCAGCTCGCGGTCGCGGGCCGGCCGCTGCTCTTCCGGCAGGTGCGCGTCGGGGTGGGGGGCGAGACCTTCGAGATGGTCAAGTTCCGCACCATGCGCGTCGATGCCGAGTCCGACGGCGTGGCCCAGCTGTCCCGGCACGGCGACCCGCGGGTCATCCCGGCCTGTCGCTGGGTGCGGGCCACCCGGGCCGACGAGCTGCCCCAGATCCTGCACATCGTCACCGGGAGGATGTCGATCGTGGGCCCGCGCCCGGAGCGCCCCGAGCTGACCAAGGGCTTCGAGAAGGAGATCGCCGGGTACACCCGGCGGCACGAGGTGCCGCCGGGCCTGACGGGTCTCGCCCAGATCCACGGGCGCTACCACACCGACGCGCAGTACAAGCTCGGCTACGACCTGCAGTACCTCGTCAACTGGTCGCCGGTGCTCGACCTGGAGATCATCGCCCGCACCATCTGGGTCATCCTCGCCCGCCGCGTCTGACCGCGGCGGTCCCGGCGGCCGTCACGGGGTCCGGATGCCGTGTCGTGGACAGGGTTTGGGCCCGGAGAGCGCTTGTGATAACTTTCACAAGCCGTCCCGGACCCCATCCGTCACGACCCCCGAAGAGGCCGATCGCCGATGACCGACCCCACGCCAGGCAGCGCGCCGCACGCCGGCGCACCGTTCGGAGCCATGCTCCGGGGGGCCCTCCTCCCGTCCGTCCTGGCGGGGCTGCTGACGGTCGTGGTGCTCGTGGTCGTCCGTGGAGGAGACGCGCTCGCCGGGGCGCTCATCGGCCTGGTCGTGTCGGTCGGGTTCTTCGCCTCGGGGATGTTCCTGCTGAGCCGGCTCGTCCGCGACGCCAGCCCGCACGCGTTCTTCGCGGTCGCGATGGCGGTGTACTTCGGACAGGTCATCGCGCTCCTCCTCGTCATTCTCGCGTTCAAGGACGCCGAGTGGGTGGACGGCGTGGCCCTGGGCCTGGTGGCGCTGGTCGTGACGCTCGTCTGGCAGGTCTTCGCGATGATCGCGCTGCGCCGGGCCCGGATCCCGGTCTACGACGAGCCCTCCGAGCGGCCCGGAGGCGCCCGGTGAGCAGCCGGTTCTGCCCCCAACCCTCCGTCGCGACGACCCGCGAGGGTCGGGTAGCGTACGTCCCGATCCCCCGGACGCCCGTCGAGGCTGTCCGCGCATTCCCCGAGGAGAGGCTGTGAGCCCGAGCGTGGTTTCTGCATCCTGGCTGCAGAGTGGCATCGCCGCCGCCGAAGGCGACGAGGGCTTCCAGGCCCCGGGCACCGAGGACTTCTGGTGGCCGCTCATCGGCAGCGACACGAGCAACTGGACGTTCACCCGTCCGGCGTTCGTCGTCATGGCCTCGGTGGTCATCATCGGGATCTTCTTCTTCAGCATCGCCGGCAAGCTCACGGTCGTGCCGAGCAAGCGCCAGTGGGCCGCCGAGCAGGCCTACGGCTTCGTGCGCAACTCGATCGCCCGCGACGTCATCGGCTCCAAGGACTTCAAGCAGTTCGTGCCGCTGCTCATGACGCTCTTCACCCTGATCCTGTTCAACAACGTCATGGGCGTCCTGCCGTTCGTGCAGTTCCCGTCGATGAGCCGGATCGCCTTCCCGATCGTGCTCACCCTGATCGTCTACGTCGTCTACCACACGGTCGCGATCCGCCGGAAGCACGGCGTGCTCAACTACCTCAAGTCGCTCGTCCCCCCGGGTCTGCCCGGCTGGCTCAAGCCGATCATGTTCGTGCTCGAGTTCCTCACGTACTTCTTCATCCGGCCGCTCACGCTCGCGCTGCGACTGTTCGGCAACATGCTCGCCGGGCACCTCATGCTGCTCGTGTTCATCCTCGGCGGCGAGTACCTCCTGCTGCACGGCAGCAACATCTTCATCCAGCTCTCGGGCATCCTCGGCCTGGCCTTCGGTGTGGTCATGACGTTCTTCGAGCTGCTGGTGCAGTTCCTCCAGGCCTTCATCTTCACCCTGCTCGCCGCGCTGTACATCTCCGACGCCGTCAGCGAGCACCACTGACCCACGGGCCCGATCGGCTCGCGCGCACGACCAACTGAATATCCATCTCCGACACCGGGTTCCGCCGGTGCCCTCGAAAGGAACTGCAATGACTGGGAACATCACCTTCCTCGGCTATGGCCTCGCCGCCATCGGCCCCGGTATCGGTGTGGGTCTGATCTTCGCCGCCTACATCAACGGCGTCGCGCGTCAGCCCGAGGCCCGAGGCATGCTCCAGACCATCGCCTTCACCGGCATGGCGCTCACCGAGGCGCTCGCCATCCTCGGTCTCGTGTTCGTCTTCGTCTTCGCAGGCTGACGACCGACATCTCTCCGTTCGACCGACAGATAGGGAAGCGACGTGGTTCTCGCATCCGTTCCGGCTGCTGAGGGTGTGGGCTGGCCCGAGGCCCTGCCTCTGCTGCCGCACCCCGCCGAGATGATCATCGGCCTCATCGCCTTCGGCATCCTCTACTGGCTCTTCGCCACGAAGGTCGCCCCGAAGATGGAGGCGATGTACGAGGAGCGCGCCGCCGCCATCGAAGGTGGCATGCAGCAGGCCGAGGAGGCCCAGGCCGAGGCCAAGGCAGCCCTGGAGCAGTACAACGCCCAGCTCGCCGGCGCCCGCACCGAGGCCAACGAGATCCGGGAGTCCGCCCGCGAGCAGGGCGCCTCGATCGTGACGGAGATGCGCGCCCAGGCCCAGGCCGAGGCCGCGCGGATCACCGAGTCGGCCAAGCGCCAGGTCGACGCCGAGCGCCAGCAGGCGGTCGTGCAGCTGCGCCAGGAGGTCGGCGCCCTGTCGACCACCCTCGCCGGCAAGATCGTCGGGGAGTCCCTCGAGGACGAGGTGCGCCAGAACGGTATCGTCGACCGGTTCCTCGCCGACCTCGAGGCCGGCGACGTCAGGCCCGAGAGGGTCACCCCCGCGGGTCAGGACGCCTGATGCGTGGTTCGTCACGGGGTGCGGCCAAGTCGGTGCAGGCGGCGTTCGACGCCGCCCTCGCCGACGACCCCGCGTGGGAGGTCGTGGGCGAGGAGCTCTTCGCGGTGACCGGCGTCGTCGACGGCAGCGCCTCGCTGCGCCGTGCCCTCGCCGACCCCTCCCGCGAGGGTGCGGACAAGCAGGCCCTGGTGCGCTCGCTGTTCGGCGGCAAGATCGGTGAGACCACCACCGCTCTGGTCGCCGACGTCGTGGGCCAGCGCTGGGCCGCCGAGCGCGACCTCGGCGACACCCTCGAGAGCCTCGCCGTACAGGCCCTGCTCGCCCTGGCCGAGCGCGAGCGGCGCATCGACCGGGTCGAGGACGAGCTGTTCCGGTTCGAGCGGATCGTCGCCGGTGACCCCGGTCTGCGGGACGCCCTCTCCAGCCGCAACACCGACGCCTCCGGCAAGGCGACGCTGGTGCACGGCCTGCTCGAGGGCAAGACCGCGCCGGAGACCGTCCGGCTCGCCGAGCAGGCGGTCCGCGCCCCGCGCGGCCGTCGTCTCGACCGGGTGATGGAGGAGTACCTCGCCCTCGCGGCGCGGCGTCGCGACGAGCTCACCGCGCGGGTCACCGTCGCGGCACCCCTGACCGAGCAGCAGCACACCCGGCTGAGCAGCGCGCTCGAGGTGCACTACGGCAAGCCCGTCACGCTCCAGGTCGTCCAGGACCCCGCGGTCATGGGCGGCATCCGCATCCAGGTCGGCGACGAGGTCGTCGACGGCACCGTCCTGCGCCGCCTCGACGAGGCGCGCCGACACGTCACCGGCGGCTGACCGGCATCCGGCCACCCCGGCGACCACCTCCGAACTCCACACCGCACCACCGACCACAGACTTCGGCCCCAGCGGGGGCCGGTGACCGAGGAGAAGATCAGAACATGACGGAGCTCTCGATCCGTCCGGACGAGATCCGGGACGCACTGGACAGCTACGTCCGGTCCTACGAGCCCGGCGTCGCCGCGCGCGAAGAGGTCGGTCGCGTCACCGACGCCGGCGACGGCATCGCGCACGTCGAGGGCCTGCCCTCGGCCATGACCAACGAGCTGCTGCAGTTCGAGGACGGCACCCTCGGCCTCGCGCTGAACCTCGACGTCCACGAGATCGGCGTCGTCATCCTCGGCGAGTTCTCCGCGATCGAGGAGGGCCAGGAGGTCAAGCGCACCGGGGAGGTCCTCTCGGTGCCGGTCGGCGACAACTTCCTCGGACGCGTCGTCAACCCGCTCGGCACGCCGATCGACGGCCTGGGCGAGATCGTGAGCGAGGAGCGCCGTGCGCTCGAGCTCCAGGCGCCGACCGTCGTGCAGCGCAAGTCGGTGCACGAGCCGCTGCAGACCGGCCTGAAGGCCGTCGACGCGATGACCCCCATCGGTCGTGGCCAGCGCCAGCTGATCATCGGTGACCGCCAGACCGGCAAGACCACGGTCGCGGTCGACACGATCATCAACCAGAAGGAGTTCTGGGACAGCGGCGACCCCGACAAGCAGGTGCGCTGCATCTACGTCGCCATCGGCCAGAAGGGCTCGACCATCGCGGCGGTCCGCGGCACCCTCGAGGAGGCCGGCGCGATGGAGTACACCACCATCGTCGCGGCCCCGGCATCGGACTCGGCCGGCTTCAAGTACCTCGCGCCCTACACCGGCTCGGCCATCGGCCAGCACTGGATGTACCAGGGCAAGCACGTCCTCATCGTGTTCGACGACCTGTCCAAGCAGGCCGAGGCCTACCGCTCGGTCTCCCTTCTCCTGCGCCGTCCTCCGGGCCGCGAGGCCTACCCGGGCGACGTGTTCTACCTGCACAGCCGGCTGCTCGAGCGTTGCGCCAAGCTCTCCGACGAGCTCGGCCACGGCTCGATGACCGGGCTGCCGATCATCGAGACCAAGGCGGGCGACGTCTCGGCGTACATCCCCACCAACGTCATCTCGATCACCGACGGCCAGATCTACCTGCAGGCCGACCTGTTCAACGCCAACGTCCGCCCGGCGATCGACGTGGGTGTCTCGGTGTCGCGTGTCGGTGGCGCCGCGCAGATCAAGGCGATGAAGTCCGTCGCCGGTCGACTCAAGCTCGACCTCGCGCAGTACCGCGCGCTCGAGGCGTTCGCGATGTTCGCGTCCGACCTCGACCCGGCGTCGCGGGCCCAGCTCGCGAAGGGCGCTCGCCTGGTCGAGCTGCTCAAGCAGCGCCAGGCCTCGCCGTCCCCGGTCGAGGAGCAGGTCGTCTCCATCTGGCTCGGCACCACGGGCAAGCTCGACGACGTGGCCGTCGAGGACGTCCGCCGGTTCGAGGCCGACTTCCTGGACCACCTGCGCCGCAGCAAGAACGAGCTCCTCGCGGCCATCCGCGAGACGGGCAAGTTCGAGGAGGAGACCGAGCAGGCCCTCGAGTCCGAGGTCACGAGCTTCAAGCACAGGCTCTTCCAGGGCGCCGGCGCCGACGGCATCCAGGCCGGCAAGGAGGCCGAGGACGACGCGGCCGCGCGGGCCCTGGCGTCCGAGCAGGAGCAGATCGTCAAGCAGAAGCGCTGACCCGGCACCGACGACCAAGCAGACCTCAGGAAGGCGGAAACGTATGGGAGCGCAGATCCGGGAGTACCGGAACCGCATCCGTGCCGTCAGCTCGACGAAGAAGATCACCCGGGCGATGGAGCTCATGGCCGCGGCCCGCGTCGTGAAGGCGCAGGAGGCGGTGCGCGAGTCGAGCCCGTACGCGCGTGCGCTGACCCGGGCGGTCTCCGCCGTGGCGACCTTCTCCAACGAGGAGCACCCGCTGACCTCCGAGAAGGACGACGTCAAGCGCGCCGCGGTCGTCATCATCACCTCCGACCGTGGCCTCGCCGGGGCCTACAGCTCCTCCGTCATCAAGGAGAGCGAGCGCCTCATCGCCGCCCTTCGCGAGGACGGCAAGGAGGTGGCCACCTACCTGCTGGGCCGCAAGGCGATCGGCTTCTACAAGTTCCGCCACCGCGAGAGCGCGGCGGAGTGGAGCGGCGCCTCCGAGAAGCCCAGCTTCGAGACCGCCCGTGAGGTGGGGGAGCGGCTCGTCGCCGACTTCACCTCGCCCACCGAGGAGGGCGGCGTCGACGAGGTCCACATCGTCTTCACGCGGTTCATCTCGATGGTCACCCAGGAACCCGAGGTCATCCGGCTGCTGCCCCTGGAGGTGGTCGAGGGTGCCGAGGCCCCGGAGGCCGATGACCTCCTGCCGCTGTACTCCTTCGAGCCGAGCGCCGAGCGGGTGCTCGACGCGCTGCTGCCGAAGTACGTCAACGCGCGGCTCTACAACTGCATGCTCCAGGCCGCCGCGTCCGAGCTCGCCGCCCGACAGCGGGCGATGAAGTCGGCCACGGACAACGCCGAGGAGCTCATCAAGAAGTACACCCGGCTGGCCAACCAGGCCCGCCAGGCCGAGATCACCCAAGAGATCAGCGAAATCGTCGGCGGCTCCAGCGCGCTGGCCGAGAGCAAGTGAGCGAGAGAGAGACCATGACTGCATCTGTCAGCGAGCGGAGCGAGACCCACGCCATCGGCGGCGTGGGCCGCATCTCGCGCATCATCGGCCCGGTCGTCGACGTGGAGTTCCCCGTCGACGGCATGCCCGAGCAGTTCAACCTGCTCACCACCGAGGTCGAGGTCGGTGGCGTCAAGCGACACCTGAACCTCGAGGTCGCCCAGCACATCGGCGACAACATGGTTCGCGCCATCTCCCTGCAGCCGACCGACGGCCTGGTCCGCGGCACCCCGGTGCAGGACACCGGCGGCCCGATCACCGTGCCCGTCGGCGACAACACCCTGGGCAAGGTCTTCAACACCACCGGTGAGGTCATGAACCTCGCCGAGGGCGAGACCTTCGAGGCGACGGAGCGCTGGGGCATCCACCGCACCGCGCCGGCCTTCGACCAGCTCGAGTCCAAGACCCAGATGTTCGAGACCGGCATCAAGGTCATCGACCTGCTCACCCCCTACGTCCAGGGCGGCAAGATCGGCCTGTTCGGTGGTGCGGGCGTCGGCAAGACCGTCCTCATCCAGGAGATGATCGCCCGCGTCGCACGCGACCACGGTGGTGTCTCGGTGTTCGCCGGGGTTGGCGAGCGCACCCGCGAGGGCAACGACCTGATGGTCGAGATGGAGGAGGCCGGCGTGCTCGGCCAGACCGCCCTCGTCTTCGGCCAGATGGACGAGCCGCCGGGCACCCGGCTGCGCGTGGCGCTGTCGGCGCTGACGATGGCGGAGTACTTCCGCGACGTCCAGGGCCAGGACGTGCTGCTGTTCATCGACAACATCTTCCGGTTCACCCAGGCCGGGTCCGAGGTCTCGACGCTGCTCGGCCGGATGCCGTCCGCCGTCGGCTACCAGCCGACCCTCGCCGACGAGATGGGCACGCTCCAGGAGCGGATCACCTCGACGCGCGGTCACTCGATCACCTCGATGCAGGCGATCTACGTGCCGGCCGACGACTACACCGACCCGGCGCCGGCGACGACGTTCGCCCACCTCGACGCGACCACCGAGCTCTCCCGCGAGATCGCCTCGATCGGCATCTACCCCGCGGTCGACCCGCTCACCTCGACCAGCCGGATCCTGGACCGCCGGTACATCACCGAGGAGCACTACACGACGGCGCTGCGCGTCAAGGGGATCCTCCAGCGCAACAAGGAGCTGCAGGACATCATCGCGATCCTCGGCATCGACGAGCTCTCCGAGGAGGACAAGGTCCTGGTCAACCGGGCCCGCCGCCTGCAGCGCTTCCTGTCGCAGAACACCTACGTCGCGAAGCAGTTCACCGGCATCGAGGGTTCCACGGTGCCGCTGGCCGACACCATCGAGGCCTTCACGAAGATCTGCGACGGCGACTACGACCACGTCGGTGAGCAGGCGTTCTTCATGTGCGGTGGCCTCGACGACGTCGAGCGCCAGTGGGCCGAGATCCAGAAGAACCTCTGATGCCGCTCCAGGTCGAGCTCGTCTCCGCCAGCCGCAAGGTCTGGGAGGGTGAGGCGAGCCAGGTCAGTGCCCGCTCCATCGACGGCGATCTGGGCATCCTGCCCGGCCACACCCCCATCCTGTGCGTCCTCGACGAGGGCGAGGTGCGGGTGCACGCCGACGGGGCCTGGCGCTCGGCACAGATCGACGGCGGCTTCCTCTCGGTCGACCACGACCGGGTGACGATCGTGGCCGAGTCGGTCGACGCCAGCGGCATGGGTTCCTGACATCGAGGGCCGGGGACCGCTCGCATGACGCCCGTCGTCGCTGCCGAGCTGGTCCTCGCCCTCGTCGTCCTGCTCGTCGTCGGCGCGCTCACCTTCGTGTGGGCGCGCCGACGCTACATCTCCGGTGACGGCCGGCCGGTCATGCTCTGCGCCCGGCGTCAGGGGGAGGGTGGCCGGTGGCGGCTGGGACTGGCCCGGCTCAGCTCGGACCGGTTCGAGTGGTTCAGCATCGTGGGCCCCTCGCTGCGACCCGAGGTGTCGTGGTCGCGCGGTGAGCTCGACTTCGGGGGCGCCGTACCGCTTCGCGACCCGATCCCGGGCCTGGCCGACCCGGTCGCCGTCCAGGGCAGGGCCGGGGCGCAGTCCTGCGAGTTCGCGTTCGTGCCGGCGGCCTACACGGCCGTGCGGGCCTGGCTCGAGTCCAGCCCGCCGGGCTTCAACGTCAACGTCGCCTGACTCCGCACCGACCCGACTTATTGCGGTGTGGCGACATCCGGAGGATGTCGCCACACCGCAATAAGTCGGGTCAGCTGTCGCCGGTCTGGCTCGGGGTCTGCTCGCGGCCGCCACCGGGCTGCCACAGCACGTCTCCACCGGGCAGGTTCGCGCACCGGGCGAGCACGAAGAGCAGGTCCGAGAGCCGGTTGAGGTAGGTCGCGGTCACCGGGTTGACCCCACCGTGACCGCGCGAGTCGCCCGGTTCGGTGCCGTAGGCCTCGACCGCGGCCCACACCGAGCGCTCCGCGCGACGCACGATGGTGAGGGCGAGGTGGAGGTGCGCGGCCCCCACCGTTCCCCCCGGCAGGATGAAGGACCGCAGCTTCTCGAGCTGCTCGAGGTAGCGGTCGCAGTCGGTCTCCAGCTCGCTGACCCACTCCTGCTTGACCCGCAGCGGCGGGTACTCGTAGGTGCGCTGGAGCGGGGTGGACAGGTCGGCTCCGATGTCGAACAGGTCGTTCTGCACCCGCGTCAGCACCGTCCGCACGTCTGCCGGGAGGTCGCCGCAGGCGACCGCCATGCCGATCGCGGCGTTCGCCTCGTTGGCGTCGGCGTACGCAGCCAGTCGTGGGTCGGTCTTGCGGGTACGGCTCAGGTCGCCCAGCGCCGTGGTGCCGTCGTCGCCGGTGCGGGTGTAGATCCGGGTGAGGTTGACCATGGGGACAGCCTCCCAGACCTCACGTCGGGCACAGACCGTGGCATGAAGGTGACATTGTCCGTTCTTTGCCCCTTCTTTACCCGTTGGTGGGTGACGTGAGGGCCCCGCGGTCTGTTGAATGGGCGCACACGAGCGAAGAGGGGGGCACCGTGGCTGAGGGGACTGCCATCGTGACCATGACCGAGTACCACGACGACGGTGGTTGCCACGTGACGCTGCGGGGGCGGCTCGACGTCCGCACGGTCGCCGACCTGCGCCTGACGGTGCACCGGTTGATCGCCGGCGGCACCACACCACTTCTCCTCGACCTCGGCGAGGCCCACGTGGGGGATGCCACCGGCTTCGGGTTCATCGTGGAGTGTCGGCGCCGGTCGCACCGGGCCGGGCGACCGATGCGGATCGTCGCCGCCGACGACCGCACCCGCCGGCTGCTGCGCCGGGCCCGGCTGCACCAGCTGCTGCTGGCACCCAGCGGGGTCGTCGCCGAGCCGGTGCTGGCCGGCGCCGCGGGCTGACGTCGGCCAGAACGGTCGTCGCCTCCCGAGCCCGGAGGGTGTGGGCACTCTCACCGTGCGCGTCGCTACCCGGTCCCCGGCCCCACGGCTAGCGTTTCGCCCATGTCCGAGACCAGCGATGCCCCACGTCCCGAGCGCGACCGCCCGTGGGTGATGCGCACGTACGCCGGGCACTCCAGCGCGGCGGCGAGCAACGCCTTGTACCGACGCAACCTCGACAAGGGCCAGACGGGGCTCTCGGTGGCGTTCGACCTGCCGACCCAGACCGGCTACGACCCCGACCACGTGCTGGCTCGTGGTGAGGTCGGCAAGGTCGGCGTGCCCATCTCGCACATCGGCGACATGCGCGCGCTGTTCGCCGACATCCCCCTGTCGCGGATGAACACCTCGATGACCATCAACGCCACCGCGATGTGGCTGCTCGCGCTCTACCAGGTGGCCGCTGAGGAGCAGGCCGAGGCGGCGGGGGAGGACCCGGCATCCGCGGTGCGGGCCCTGGCCGGAACCACCCAGAACGACATCATCAAGGAGTACCTCTCGCGAGGGACCTACGTCTTCGCTCCGGGGCCTTCGCTGCGCCTGATCACCGACATGGTGACCTACACCGTCTCCGAGATCCCGAAGTGGAACCCGACCAACATCTGCAGCTACCACCTGCAGGAGGCCGGCGCGACGCCGGTGCAGGAGATCGCCTACGCCATGTGCACCGCGATCGCGGTGCTCGACGCCGTGCGCGACTCGGGCCAGGTCCCACCGGAGCGGTTCGGCGAGGTCGTCGCCCGGATCTCCTTCTTCGTCAACGCCGGCGTGCGTTTCGTCGAGGAGATGTGCAAGATGCGTGCGTTCGTGCAGCTCTGGGACGAGCTGACCCTCGAGCGCTACGGCGTCACCGACGCCAAACAACGCCGCTTCCGCTACGGGGTGCAGGTCAACTCGCTCGGCCTCACCGAGGCGCAGCCGGAGAACAACGTGCAGCGAATCGTGCTCGAGATGCTCGCCGTGACGATGTCCAAGGACGCCCGCGCCCGCGCAGTCCAGCTGCCGGCGTGGAACGAGGCCCTGGGCCTGCCGCGCCCGTGGGACCAGCAGTGGTCGCTGCGCATCCAGCAGGTGCTCGCCTACGAGTCCGACCTGCTCGAGTACGAGGACCTCTTCGAGGGGTCCACGGTGGTGGCCACCAAGGTCGCCGAGCTCGTGGAGGGCGCCCGCGCCGAGATCGACCGGGTGCAGGCCATGGGTGGAGCCGTGCCCGCCGTCGAGGGCGGTTACATGAAGAGCGAGCTCGTCGCCTCGCACTCGCGCCGGCGCCAGCGGATCGAGGCAGGTGAGGACGTCGTCGTCGGGGTGAACCGCTTCGAGACCACTGAGCCCAACCCACTGACCGCCGACCTCGAGACCGCGATCCAGAGCGTGGATGCCGGGGTCGAGGCCGCAGCGGCCGCGGCGGTGCGGCGCTGGCGGGAGGAGCGCGACGCGGACCCACAGCGCAAGGCTCGCGCGGCATCCGCGCTGGCCCGGCTCCTCGCCGACGCCGTCACCGACACCAACCTGATGGCCGCCACCCTGGAGTGTGCCCGCGCCGGGCTCACCACCGGGGAGTGGGCGGGGGCCCTGCGCGAGGTGTTCGGCGAGTTCCGCGCGCCGACGGGCGTCAGCGGCTCGGTCGGCGTGGGCGCCGGCAGCGAGGCCCTGACCGACGTGCGGGCGATGGTCACGAGAACCAGTGAGGAGCTCGGCGAGCGGCTGCGGCTCCTCGTCGGCAAGCCGGGCCTCGACGGTCACTCCAACGGCGCGGAGCAGATCGCCGTGCGTGCCCGTGACGCCGGCTTCGAGGTGGTCTACCAGGGGATCCGGCTGACCCCCGAGCAGATCGTCGGGGCGGCCGTGGCCGAGGACGTGCACCTCGTCGGCATCTCGATCCTGTCGGGATCGCACATGGAGCTGGTGCCGGAGGTGCTCGACCGGATGCGTGAGGCAGGGGCCGCAGACGTGCCGGTGATCGTCGGAGGCATCATCCCCGAGGCCGACGCCGTGCGGCTCAAGGCACTCGGGGTGGCCGAGGTGTTCACGCCCAAGGACTTCGGGCTCAACGACATCATGGTGCGCTTCGTCGAGGTCATCCGGGCCTCGCGAGGGCTCGGCACCGACGTGGCGACGCCCGCCCACGCCTGAGCGCAGCGGGCGTCGCAGCGGGCGGCCTCGCTCGGGCGGCCATGCTCGGCGACAGGGCCGCGGTGAGCTCGCGGTTGAACGCCGGGATGCCGTCAGGGTTGCGGCCGGTGCGGCTCGGGACGCGGTCGGCGATGGCGGGTCGGGGTTCGGCACGAGCTACCGCGTGGGACTCGTCGCGATCACAGCGACTCCTGCGCTGTAACCGGCGCTCTACGTCGCCCGCTCCGACGCTGCCGTGGCCACGCCTGCCGGGCGGTAGGCCTGGCCTGGCCAGGCCGGCGCCTCGAGCGGGCGTAGCGTACGGGCATGGCTCTGCACTGTGCCGCGACCCTGGTGCTCGTGCCGGTGGGCACGGCCCCGGACGACGCGGCCGCGGTCGGCGCCGTCGTGGTGGGTCCCCTCGCACCAGGTGCCGACCTCGTCGAGGAGCTCCAGTGCCTGGCCGACCTGCACCGGGGCGAACGCGTCGTCGTGCCGGTCGTGCCGGAGCAGCTGCACGCGGTGCTGGAGCACCTCGGTCGGGCAGCGCGGTCCGGCGACGAAGGCGCTCCCGAGCCGGTGTGGCTCGAGGTCGGCGACGACGGCTGGGCGCTCGTGCCCAGGCTGGGTGTGACGCGCCAGGTGCGGGCGTCCCTCGAGTGACCTGTTGGGTCGATGCCGGAACGCTCGTGCCGTCCCTCGAGTGACCTGTTGGTCGATGTGAGGACGCGCTCTGGCGACGGTGGGGCGGGGTTCGGCGCGAGCTACCGCGTGGGACTCGTCGCGATCACAGCGACTCCTGCGCTGTAACCGGCGCTCTACTGGCGTGGGGTCGGCGCTCCCATGCCCGCGGCCGCCGGGCGGTAGGCGAGGTCAGGAGCCCTCCGGGGACGATCAGAAGAGGCGGTGCTCGCTGTTGTCGACGCCCTTGAGCTCGTCGTAGTCGAGCACGACGCAGCGGATGCCGCGGTCCTGCGCGAGGGTGCGGGCCTGCGGCTTGATCTGCTGGGCCGCGAAGACACCGGTCACCGGCGCGAGGTGCGGGTCGCGGTTCATCAGCTCGAGGTAGCGGGTCAGCTGCTCGACGCCGTCGATGTCGCCGCGCCGCTTGATCTCGATCGCCACGGTCGCCCCGGTGCCGTCCTTGCAGAGGATGTCGACCGGCCCGATCGGGGTCATGTACTCGCGGCGGGTGAGCGTCCAGCCCTCACCGAGCGTGGTGATGTGCTCGGCGAGCAGCCGCTGCAGGTGCGCCTCGACGCCGTCCTTGACCAGTCCCGGGTCGACGCCCAGCTCGTGCGCGCTGTCGTGGTGCACCTCGTGGATCCTCACCCGCAGGCGGTCCTCGGACTTCGCGTGCTGCACCACCCACACGGCGGTGACCCCCTCGACGGCCTCGGCCTCGTCGGGCTCGACCTCGGCCATCGCGCACGGCGGGGACATCCAGTTCAGCGGCTTGTAGGAGCCACCGTCGGAGTGCACGAGCACCGAGCCGTCGGCCTTCACCAGGAGCAACCGGGTGGCCAGCGGCAGGTGGGCGGTCAGCCGCCCGTCGTAGTCGACGCTGCACGTCGCGATCACGAGTCGCACGATCGACCACCCTACCGCCGAAGATCGGTCGAACCCGTTGCCTGCCGGCGGGGCGCGGGCGCACACTCGTCCTGAGAGGTGAGGCCAATGCGGGCAGCGCTGTTGACGGGATTCTTCGTCGTGCTGCCCGGAATCTGGGTCGTCGCGCAGGGCGAGGCCCTGAACTGGTTCATCGACGGCCGGCCACCCCGCCTGCTGCGTCCTCTCGCCACCCGGCTCCGACCCCATGCCGAGCGGGTTCGTACCTGGCGCCGACGCGTGCTCGGGCGCCCGCAGCCGCAGCCACTGCCGCCCGTGCTCATCGGCCTCGAGCTGCGCCGCCTCGAGGTGGAGATCCGCCGGGTCGAGGAGGGTGACGCCCCGCACCAGGCGGCCCGCCTGCGCGCCGTGCTGGCCGCCTACGACCAGCTCCTCATCCAGCTGTGCGAGCGGGTCGACGTGCCGACCGACGACATCGGCCTGCCCCCGTTGCCCTCGCGCGAGCGGCTGACCCTCGAGGCCGAGCTCGTGGCCGCAGGACAGGACTGGTGAGGGGCTCCGGACGCACCGGCGAGCCGGCTCGCACCCCTCGGGGTAAGAAGTGTCACGCCGCCCGGGCCTCGTGGGGCTGGTGAGGCTCTGGAAGGATCGCGGCCATGACGCGGAACTTCACCAGTGTGGGTGTGATCGGACTCGGGACGATGGGCGCGGGGATCGTCGAGGTCTTCGCCCGCAACGGGATCGACGTGGTGGCCGTCGAGATCGACGAGGCCGGGATCGAGCACGGCAAGGCGGTGCTCGCGGGCAGCACCGGGCGCGCCCTCGCCAGGGGAAAGCTCAGCCAGGACGAGCACGACGCCCTCCACGCGAGGGTCGCCTTCACCAGCGACCTCGCCGACCTGGCGCACTGCCAGCTCGTGGTCGAGGCCGTCCCGGAGCAGCTCGACCTCAAGAAGGAGCT
>DASQEZ010000343.1:0-5173 GCA_035633415.1 Ornithinibacter sp.
CCGCCGTCACCGCCGGTGCCGTCACCGGCAGCGTCTCCGCACCACGCAGGGGCTGGGTGCGCGGCCTGGGTTCGCCGCCGTCGAAGCCGGCAGCGATGACGGTCACCCGCACCTCGTCGCCCAGGGCGTCGTCGATGACCGCGCCGAAGATGATGTTGGCGTCCGGGTGCGCAGCCTCCTGCACCAGCCGGGCGGCCTCGTTGATCTCGAAGAGGCCGAGGTCGGAGCCGCCCGACACCGACAGCAGCACGCCGCGGGCTCCTTCGATCGAAGCTTCGAGCAGCGGGCTGGAGACCGCCATCTCGGCCGCCGCGACCGCACGGTCCTCGCCCCGAGCCGAACCGATGCCCATGAGGGCCGAGCCCGCCCCGAGCATGACCGACTTGACGTCGGCGAAGTCGAGGTTGATGAGCCCCGCCGTCGTGATCAGGTCAGTGATCCCCTGCACGCCCGAGAGGAGCACCTGGTCGGCGGAGCGAAAGGCGTCCAGCGCCGAGACGTTGCGGTCGCTGATGGACAGCAGCCGGTCGTTCGGGATGACGATGAGCGTGTCGACCTCGGCGCGGAGCTCGTCGATGCCGGTCTCGGCCTGCACCGAGCGACGCTTGCCCTCAAAGGAGAACGGCCGGGTCACGACACCGACCGTCAGCGCACCGAGCGAGCGTGCGATCCGAGCAACGACCGGGGCACCACCGGTGCCGGTGCCCCCACCCTCGCCGGCCGTCACAAAGACCATGTCGGCGCCCTTGAGGACCTCCTCGATCTCGTCGGAGTGGTCCTCAGTCGCGGTCCGGCCGACCTCTGGGTCGGCGCCCGCGCCGAGACCCCGGGTGAGCTCGCGGCCAACATCGAGCTTGACGTCAGCATCACTCATGAGGAGTGCTTGCGCGTCGGTGTTGATGGCGATGAACTCGACGCCCTTGAGCCCGACGTCGATCATCCGGTTGACGGCATTGACGCCGCCTCCACCGATACCGACGACCTTGATGACCGCGATGTAGTTCTGCGGTGCCGCCACGGCGTCCGCCCTTCCAGCCGGAGAACCTTCACGTTCAGGTAGAGGTTCATAGTTATGTCAACCTGAGGTTGGAGGAGAAGGTAGGCGACGCGACCGCCTGGAGGCAAGCCGCCGCAGGAACCCACGAGAGGAATCCGCGGGAGGAACCCGCGAGGGACCAGCTCTGGACGCGAGTCAGCCGCGGGTCGTCGGTGCGTCCGGGGCGCGCACGTCGTACCGGTCGGCGCGTTGGGACAGCAGGGCGGCCAGCACCGCAGCCTTCTGCTCCCCCGCGAGGGCGTCCCCCCACAGCACCACGGCGCCCGACCGCAGGCGCAGCCGCACGTCGTCGGGGCTCGTGACCTCGACGGCCGCGACCCGGCGCGCCAGGGAGGGCGGCAGGGTCTGGATCACGGAGAGCCCCGCGGCCACCGCCTCGGGCGACGTGGTGTCCAGGTCGACGTCGAAGGTGGGGAGCCCGCGCGGCAGGCTCTGCACCGTGGCGTAGTCGACGCCCTCCGCGTCGAGGAGGCGCAGGCTGTCGGCCCGACGCGCGACCGTCACCGGCTGTCGTTCGACGACCGTGATGCGGAGGGTGTGCGGCCAGACTCGTTCGGCCCGGACGGCGGCGACGACCCGGAGCTCGCCGACCCGGCGCTCCACCGCAGCGGTGTCCACCCTGGCGAGGGGTACCCCGGCCTCGACGTCAGAGGTGAGCCGCACCAGTCCTTCGGAGGCCCGCTGCTCGCCGACCACCTCGATCGTCCGGACCCCCAGCAGGTCCGACCAGCCCAACGCCCAGACGACACCTGAAAAGACAAGAACAGCAGCGGCTCCCAGACCCCGGCGCCGCCACCGGCGCCGGCGGTCAGCACGGGGGCGCTCGGCGAACCTGCTGGGCGCCCCCAGGACCGCGGGCCGGTCCTGCGTCGCCGGGCGGGTGCCGCTCACGACGCCTCAGCACGCTCGGTCAGCAGGGCCAGCACCTCGGGACCGAGAAGGGTCACGTCCCCGGCTCCGAGGGTGAGGACGAGGTCGCCGGGCCGAGCTCGGCGCACCAGCTCGGCGGCGACCGCGGACCAGGACGGCTCGAACCGCACCTGCTCCGTCGGGAGCGGGACCGAGCGGGCGACCAACGACCCTGACACCCCCGGTTCGGGGTCTTCGCGGGCGGCGTAGACCTCCATGACGATGACCTCGTCGGCCAGTCCCAACGCTGCCCCGAAGGCCTCAGCGAAGACGCGCGTACGGCTGTAGAGGTGGGGCTGGAAAGCCACGACGAGGCGTCCCTCCCCCACGAGCTGACGGGCCGCGGTCAGGTCGGCGACCAGCTCGGTCGGGTGGTGGGCGTAGCTGTCGACGACCCGGACCCCGCCCGCGGTCCCCTTGAGCTCGAGCCGCCGCCGGGTCCCCACGAAGTCAGCGAGACCCTCGCGCAGACGCTCGTCGGGAAGTCCGAGGGTCAACCCCGCGAGG
Source organism: Ornithinibacter sp. (assembly GCA_035633415.1). GTDB lineage: Bacteria > Actinomycetota > Actinomycetes > Actinomycetales > Dermatophilaceae > Fodinibacter. The sequence continues at coordinate 2,474 of DASQEZ010000343.1, forward strand.
AGCGCCGCCGCCGCGTCCAGCACGTTGTGCCTCCCCGGCACGGCAAGCTGCACCCGCCCCAGGCGTCGCCCGCGGACCACGACGTCGAAGCGTGCCCCCGTGCCCTCGAGCACGAGGTCGTCGACCCTCAGGTCGGCCCCGGCAGCCTCGCCGTACGTCGTCACGGCCCCCCCTCGAGCCCGCACCCGCTGGGCCAGCTCGACAGCTCCGCTGTCGTCGGCACAGGTGACGAGGTGGCCCCCGGGCACGATGCAGTCCGCGAAGGCGACGAAGGCGTCGCGGTAGGAAGCGTCGTCGCCATAGTGGTCGAGATGGTCGGGGTCGACGTTGGTCACGACCGCGACCGAGGGGCGGTAGTGGAGGAACGAGCCGTCACTCTCGTCTGCCTCGGCGACGAAGATGTCGCCGGAACCGTGATGAGCGTTGGCGCCCGAGTCGCTCAGGTGCCCCCCGATGGCGAAGGACGGGTCGACCCCGCAGTGCTGGAGAGCGACGGTCAGCATCGACGTCGTCGTGGTCTTCCCGTGCGTGCCTGCCACCGCGACCGCTCGGCGGCCCACCATGAGGGCGGCCAGCGCCTGCGCCCGGTGCAGCACCGGGAGACCGCGCCGCCGGGCCTCCAGCACCTCCACGTTGGTGGGCCGGATCGCCGCGGACACCACGACGCTGTCAGCATCCGCGACCTGCGTCGCGGCGTGACCCACGTGCACCTCGGCGCCGAGGGCCCGCAGGGCAGCGAGGTCTCGCGAGTCCTTGGCGTCGCTCCCCGACACGGCGAGCCCCCGCGCGAGCATGATGCGGGCGATGCCGGACATACCCGCGCCGCCGACCCCGACGAAGTGGACCCGGCCCAGGTCGGCGACCGTGGGCTCGGCACCCGTCGTCACACCGAGTCTCTTCGGGTTGGCGCCCCACGAGTCGCGGCCGCCTCGAGCACGAGGTCGACGAGTCGCTCGTCCGCGTCACGACGCCCGAACGCCGCCGCAGCCTCGCCCATGGAGGTCCGGCGTCCGGCGTCGAGCACGAGGGCGGCTACGTCGTCGGCCACGAAGCCAGGGGTGCAGGAGGCATCGTCGACCAGGACCCCGCCGCCGGCCTCGACCACAGGTCGGGCGTTGAGCCGTTGCTCCCCGTTGCCGATCGGAAGCGGGACGTAGAAGGCCGGGAGCCCCACCGCGGCCACCTCCGCACAGGTGATGGCCCCGGCCCGGCACAGCATGACGTCCGCGGCCGCGTAGGCGAGGTCCATCCGGTCGAGATAGGGCACGACCACGTACGGCGGCTCGTCGGCGCCGCGCTCGACCCGGACGACGTGCGTGGGCCCGCTGGCATGCAGCACCTGGATGCCGGCGGCGCCCAGGGCTGACGACGCGCCCTCCGCCGCGTGGTTGAGCCGTCGGGACCCCTGTGAGCCCCCGGAGACCAGGAGCGTGGGCCGGTCCGGGTCCAGACCGAACCGCTCGCGGGCCTCAGCCCGTCGCGCAGCCCGATCGAGATGGGCGACCATGGGCCGCAGCGGGATCCCGACGTAGCGGGCGTGCGGCAGAGCGCCGGGTACCGCCTCGGCCACCCACGGGGTCAGGCGGGCTCCCAGCCGGTTGGCCAGGCCGGCGCTGGCGTTGGCCTCGTGGACCACGAAAGGGATCGTGAGCCGACGGGCGGCCAGGTAGGCAGGGGCCGCCACGTAGCCACCGAAGCCGACGAGCACGTCGGCGTCGGTGCTGCGCAACACCTCAGCCACCTCGTGAACGGCGCCTCGCAGCCGTCCCGGGACACGGAACAGGTCGAGGCTCGGCCGGCGCGGAACGGGCACCGGCGCGATGAGGGCGAGGTCATAGCCACGAGCTGGGACCAGCGTCGTCTCGAGACCGCGTGCGGTGCCCAGCGCGGTGATCCCGACCTGGGGATCGCGGGCTCGCAGCGCGTCGGCGACCGCGAGCGCGGGCTCGATGTGACCCGCAGTGCCGCCGCCGGCGAGCACGACGTGCATCCCGCTCACCGATCCGGCTGCAGCGAGCCGAGGACCGCGTGCCAGCGCTGGCGTCGGACGGCCCGCCGAGCGACCAGGGCCTCTTCGGCGCCGGGTTCGGTCCGAGCAAAGGACAGCAACATGCCCAGGGCGACCAACGTGATGAGCAGCGCCGCGCCGCCGTAGGACACGAGCGGCAGAGGAAGCCCGGCGATCGGCAGCAGTCCGAGCACAGCGCCGATGTTCACCAACGCCTGGGCGCCGATCCAGGCGGTCGCGGCCGCCGCCGCGAGCCGGACGAAGGGATCGCCCGTTCGCAGCGAGATGCGCACCCCTGCGAAGACCAGCACGCCGAACAGAGCCAGGACGGTGAGGGTGCCCGCGAGACCGAGCTCCTCGCCGATCACGGCGTAGATGAAGTCGGTGTGCGCCTCGGGGAGCCGGCCCCACTTCTCGCGGCCGGCACCGAGCCCGACCCCCCACCAGCCCCCACCGCCGAGCGCGTACAAGCCGTGGCGGTACTGGAGGCCATTGCCCAGCGGGTCAGCGAGCGAGGGGTTCAGCCAGGTGTCGAACCGGTCCAGCCGGTGCGGCGCAGTGATGGACAGGTAGGCCACCCCTGCAGCCGCGACCCCGCCGAGCACGACGAACAGCCGCATCGGCGCGCCAGCGACGAAGAACAGAGCCCCGGTGATCGCCATGAGGACCACGGCAGTGCCGAGATCGCCACC
>DASQEZ010000344.1:0-3658 GCA_035633415.1 Ornithinibacter sp.
TTGGCGGGATCGCCCTCGGCCTGATGCGTGGTCGCGGAGGTCGTGCCAGCACCACGGACCTGCCGTCCACCCCTCCCACCGCCGGTACGGGCGGGTCCGGCGTCGACGTCGACGCGGTGCCCGAAGGGTCGATCGGCACCCTCGAGCGCCCGGCGCCGACCGAGCTCGAGCCCGACCTTCCGCCGGAGCCGGCTCCCGTGCCGACGCTGGAGCGTCCGGACGCGCCGGCCGGTCGGCTGCGTCGGCTGCGCGCCCGCCTGGCCCGCTCGAACACGGCCCTGGGCAAGGGGCTGCTGGCCCTGCTCTCGCGCGGGACGCTCGACGAGGCCGCCTGGGAGGAGGTCGAGGACACTCTCCTGGCCGCCGACCTCGGTGTCGCCGCCACCACCGACCTGGTCGACGCGCTGCGCACCAAGGTCGCCGTCGAGGGCAGCACCGACGAGGCCACCGTGCGGGGCTGGCTGCGCGCGGAGCTGCTCGCGCTCGTCGACCCGTCGATGGACCGCACGATCGTGTCGTCGCGCGTCGACGGCCGCCCGGCCTGCGTGCTCGTCGTCGGCGTCAACGGCACCGGCAAGACGACCACCGTCGGCAAGCTCGCGCGGGTGCTGGTCGCGCAGGACAAGGACGTCGTGCTCGGCGCCGCCGACACCTTCCGCGCCGCCGCGGCCGACCAGCTGCAGACCTGGGGCGAGCGGGTCGGGGTTCCGACCGTGCGCTCCGAGCGCGACGGCGCCGACCCGGCCGCCGTGGCCTTCGACGCCGTCAAGGCGGCTGCCGAGCTGGAGGCCGACGTCGTGCTCATCGACACCGCCGGCCGCCTCCAGAACAAGGTCGGGCTGATGGACGAGCTCGGCAAGGTCAAGCGGGTCATCGAGAAGCTCAGCCCGGTCGACGAGGTGCTCCTCGTGCTCGACGCCACCACCGGCCAGAACGGCATGCGCCAGGCCGAGGTGTTCTCCCAGGTCGTGGGCATCACCGGCATCGTGCTGACCAAGCTCGACGGTACGGCCAAGGGCGGCATCGTCGTCGCGGTCCAGCGTGAGCTCGGGGTGCCGGTCAAGCTCGTCGGGCTGGGGGAGGGTCCGGACGACCTGGCCCCGTTCGACCCCGAGGCCTTCGTCGACGCCATCCTCGACTGAGGGTCCCCACGGTCTCGAGTCGGGCTCAGGTGGTTGCCCTGACAGCCACCTGAGCACCCCACCCGAGTTCGGTGCGGTGGGGATCACACGGCGCGAAGGCCCTCCTCGTCGTGAGGGACTTCCGGGGTGTGGAAGGGTCGGTGACGTGGTCCCTGAGACTGTCTCCGACGTGCCCTCCGTGCGCGTTGCTGACGTCGTGGTCGTGGGGGGCGGCATCTCCGGGTTGGCCACCGCGTACTGGCTGGCGGTCGAGCACCAGGTGGACGTCGTCGTGGTGGAGGCCGGTGACCGAGCCGGTGGCAAGGTCTCCACACAGGCGCTGGCCGGGATGCCGGTCGACACCGGGCCGGACGCGTTCCTGAGCCGCGGTCAGGACCTCGCGGAGCTCGTGTCGAGGGTCGGTCTCGCCGACGACGTCGTGCGACCCCTGCCGGGTGGGGCCTTCATCTGGTCGCGAGGTCGGTTGCGGCCCATCCCGCAGGGTGGGGCCTTCGGCATCCCGGACCGGGTGCTGCCGCTGCTGCGCTCGCGGCTGCTGTCGCCGGCCGGCGTCCTGCGGGCGGGCCTGGACTTCGTGAGACCGCGCACCACGCTCCCCGCCGACCCCACCGTGGCGCAGATCGTGCGACCGCGACTGGGCGACCAGGTCGTCGAGCGCATCGTGCAGCCGCTGCTCGGCGGGGTGCACGCCGGCTCGGTCGACCGGCTCAGCGCGCGCAGCACCGTGCCCGACGTCGTCGAGCTGGCCGGCTCGGGCCGCTCCCTCGTGCTCGCCCTGCGCCGACGTCGCCGGGCCGCACCGAAGGCCGCCGCACCGCCGGCCCCGCCGCTCGTGTCGCTGCGCGGCGGGCTCTCGCGGCTGGTCCACGCGCTCGTCACCGCGGTCGGTGAGGCACGGGTCCTGCGCGGCTCACCGGTCACTGCCGTGCGCCGCACGGCTGCCGGCTGGGAGGTCACCACACCGCACACCGCGGTACTCGCGCGCGAGGTCGTGCTCGCGGCACCTGCCCATGCGAGCGCCGAGCTGGTGTGTGGGGAGGCGCCCGAGCTCGCCACCGAGCTGCGGGACATCGAGTACGCGGGCGTCGCGACCGTGACCCTGGCCCTGCCCCGCGGGAAGGTCGGCGAGGTGGTGGGCACCGGCTTCCTCGTCCCGCCGGCCGAGGGCGCCCTCCTCGTGGGCTGCACGTGGCTGACCAGCAAGTGGCCCCAGCTCGCCGAAGGCGACTGCGTGCTGCTGCGCTGCATGGTGGGGCGCGACGGCGACCAGCGGTGGGCCTCGATGACCGACGACCTCCTCGTCGCGGCGGTGCGCGCCGACCTCGGACGGGTGATGGGGCTGGTCGCGACACCGACGCAGATCCTCGTCCAACGCTGGCCGCGCGGCATCCCGCAGTACGTGGTGGGCCACGCCGAGCGGCTCGGCCGGATCGACGCCCTGCTCCCCGCGGGGCTCCACCTCACCGGCGCGGGCTACCGCGGCTCCGGTCTGGCCGCGTGCGTGGCCTCGGCGAGGCGAACCGCCACGACCGTCGCCGCCCGACTGCCCGCGCCCGAGGACCACTCCCGCCCCTACACCCCTGACGCCCAGCCCGACCCGTCCCTGCAAGGAGCGACCACGTGAGCCACCCCGCCGGCATCCCGACGGCCCGCGTCGACTTCGCCGCCCGACCCATGCTCGTCTTCTGGGAGATCACCCGGTCGTGCCTGCTCGCCTGCCGCCACTGCCGGGCGTCGGCCACCGCCGATCCCCTTCCCGGCGAGCTCGACCGCGCCGAGGGCCTCGACCTCATCGACCAGGTCGCGGGGTTCGGCCGGCCGTACCCGATCCTCGTGCTCACCGGCGGCGACTGCCTCCTGCGCGACGACGTCTTCGACCTCGTCGCCCACGCCACCGAGCTCGGCGTGCCGGTGTGCCTGTCTCCCTCCGTGACGCCGATGCTGACGCCCGAGTCCATCGCCCGGATGGCTGCCGCGGGCGTGAAGGCCGTCTCGCTCTCGCTCGACGGCGCGTGCGCCGAGACGCACGACGGCATCCGCGGCATCCCCGGACACTTCGAGGAGACGCTCCCGGCGATCCGCGCCATCGTCGACGCAGGCATCAAGCTGCAGGTCAACACCACGGTGATGAGCGGAAACGTCCATGAGATGCCCGACATCGCCAGGATCGTCAAGGACTACGGCGTCGACATGTGGGAGGTCTTCTTCCTCGTCCACGTCGGGCGGGGTGAGGCCACCGGGGCGATCAGCCCCCAGGAGCACGAGGACGTCTGCCACTTCCTCTTCGACGCCTCGCACCACGGCTTCGTCGTGCGCACCGTCGAGGCCCCGTTCTTCCGCCGGGTGGTGCACACGCGTCGCACCGGCGGCGACGTGCCGGCGACGGCGCTCTACGCCGAGCTGTCCGGTCGGCTCGCCGAGCTGCTCGGCGAGGGCCGCGAGCGCGCCTCCGCGCACACGGCCGCGACCCGCGACGGCAAGGGCATCGTCTTCGTCGCGTACGACGGCGAGGTCTA
>DASQEZ010000345.1:0-11072 GCA_035633415.1 Ornithinibacter sp.
GGAGATCGAGGCGGCCCGCTGGTTTCGCCGGGACGAGCTGGCCGCGGCACTGGCCGACGGCTCGGTCGTGGTCTCCGGGCGGATCTCGATCTCCCGCCGGATCATCGAGCACTGGTACGGCGGTCCGTTGCACTCGGCGGACATCCCGCTGCGCTGAACCGCGCCACCCTCGAGCTGGGTGCTGACACGGTGGCCCTGGCAACCACCTGGGCACCCAACTCCGGGCTGTCCCGGCCGTGAGTGCGGAGATGGTCGCCAGGGCGACCGTTTCCGCACTCGCCGCGAGGTGCCGGGCTCAGGCGAGCTTGTCGCGGACCTGCGCGATCGAGGGGTTGGTCGCTGCCGAGCCGTCCGGGAAGAGCAGCGTCGGCACCGTCTGGTTGCCCCCGTTGACCGACATGACGAACTCGGCGGTCCCGGGCTCGCGCTCGATGTCGACCTCGGTGAAGGCGATGCCCTCGCGCTCCATCTGTGACTTCAGCCGGCGGCAGTAGCCGCACCATGTCGTCGTGAACATGGTGACGGTGCCGGGCGCGGGCAGCACCTGGCCGGTGGCCTCGGTGGCGGACATCGGACTCCTCGTGGTGTGGGCGGGCTCGGTCGTGGAGAACGCGCGGACCCGGAGGATCCTTCCCGGCACGGCCCGGGTCCCTCGTCCACAGGTCCGGCTCCTCGCGTCGGGGGGCGTCACCGACGAGACCTAGGATCGTCGCGATGACGACGCTGCCCGTGCACCCCGGAGCCGACGCGGTCCTCGACGCGCTCGACCCTGAGCAGCGCGAGGTCGCGGCGCACCCGAGCGGGCCGATGTGCGTGCTCGCGGGTGCCGGTACCGGCAAGACCCGCGCCATCACCCACCGCATCGCCTACGGCGTGCTGTCGGGGGTCTACCAGCCCCAGCGGGTGCTCGCCGTCACGTTCACCGCCAGGGCCGCCGGCGAGATGCGCACCCGGCTGCGTGACCTCGGGGTGGGCGGGGTCCAGGCCCGCACCTTCCACGCGGCCTCACTGCGCCAGCTGCACTACTTCTGGCCGCAGGCCATCGGCGGCGCCTCACCCGAGGTGATGCCGCACAAGGCCAGCGCCGTCGCGGAGGCCGGGGGGCGGCTGCGGCTGCGCCTCGACAGCGCCGCCGTGCGCGACCTCGCCTCGGAGATCGAGTGGTCGAAGGTCTCGCTGCTCACCCCCGAGTCGTACGCCGCGGCCGCCACCGCCCAGCGCCGCGAGCCACCTGCCGGGCTCGACGCCACGGCGATGGCGCGCCTGGTCGCCGCCTACGAGGAGGTCAAGACCGAGCGCGGGGTCATCGACTTCGAGGACGTCCTGCTGCTCATGGTCGGCATCCTGCGCGAGCACGACGAGGTCGCGCGCGCCGTGCGCAGCCAGTACCGGCACTTCGTCGTCGACGAGTACCAGGACGTCAACCGCCTCCAGCAGACCCTGCTCGAGCTGTGGCTGGGGGAGCGGCGGGACCTGTGCGTCGTCGGCGACCCCGCCCAGACCATCTACTCGTTCACCGGGGCGTCCCCCGAGCACCTGCTCGGCTTCCGCACCCGCCATCCGCAGGCCCGCACCGTCGAGCTCGTGCGCAACTACCGCTCGACCCCGCAGGTCGTCGGCCTGGCCAACCTCGTGCTCCGGGGCCCCGGCGGGCAGCGACGCTCCGGGTCGGTCGAGCTGCGGGCCCAGCGGGCCGACGGCCCTTCGCCCGAGCTCCTCGTGGCCGACAACGACCCCGACGAGGCCGCGACCGTCGCCACCCGCATCGCCGCGCTCGTCGAGGCGGGCCACCCGCCCGCCGAGGTCGCGGTGCTGTTCCGTACCAACGGCCAGAGCGAGTCCTTCGAGACCGCACTCGCCGAGCGCGGCATCCCCTACCTCGTGCGCGGCGGTGAGCGGTTCTTCTCGCGCAAGGAGGTCCGCGACGCCATCGTGCTGATGCGCGGGGCAGCTCGCTCCGACGACGGCTCGGTGCCGCTGCCCGACCTCACCCGCGACGTGCTCCTCGGCGCCGGATGGAGCCGCGAGGCGCCGACGAGCGGCGGCGCGGCCCGCGAGCGCTGGGAGTCGCTGTCGGCCCTGGCCTCGCTGGCTGACGACCTGTTCGCCCTCGACCCGCAGGCACGGCTCCCGGCGCTCGTGCGCGAGCTGGAGGAGCGCGCCTCCGCCCAGCACGCCCCCACGGTCAACGGCGTGACGCTGGCGTCGTTCCACGCGGCCAAGGGACTGGAGTGGGACACCGTCTTCCTGGTGGGCTGCTCCGACGGGCTGCTGCCCATCACGATGGCCGACACCCCGGAGGCCGTCGAGGAGGAGCGCCGGCTGCTCTACGTGGGTGTCACCCGAGCTCGCGAGCGTCTCGTCATGTCGTACTCCCGGGCCCGCACCCCCGGGGCAAAGGCCACCCGGCGTCCCTCGCGCTTCCTCGACGGCACCGCATCCGTCCTCGGCGAGGCCGCCCGGTCCCAGCCCAAGCGCAGCCGCAAGGGCGGCGCCGGCGCCGGGAAGGCGCCCGCCCCGGTGCGCACCACGTGCCGCACCTGCGGCGCCGACCTCGGCACCGCCAAGGAGCGCACCATCGGCCGCTGCGCCGCGTGCCCGCCCACGATGGACGAGCGGCTGTTCGAGGCGCTGCGCGACTGGCGGCTCGAGACCGCCCGGGCCGCCGACGTGCCCGCCTTCGTCGTCTTCACGGACGCGACGCTCACCGCGATCGCCGAGCGGGTGCCCGCCGACGTGAGCTCTCTGGCCCGGATCAACGGAGTCGGCCCGGCCAAGCTCGAGCGCTACGGAACCGACGTCCTCGAGCTTCTGAAGAATTTTTCTTCTGCCGAATAGCCTTGTACGGCAACCGAACTCACCCCGCCGGCGAGTTTCGCCACAAATCAACCGAATAATTCCGTTGCCGGGCGCTCTCGGGCTCCCCTAACCTGAACCGAGAACCTCGCGTGGCCCGTCCGGGCGCGCGGCAGAACCGAGAAGCGTGAGGAGGGTTGGTCCTGATGGAGACGACGATGACGAAGCAGATGGCGGTGAGCGCTGTCCGCGAGATCTGCGCGCGTCCCCGGCGCGGCGCCAACACCGCTCACGCAGGCACCTTCCGCTCCGTCCAGGGGCGCACTGTGTCCTTCGCCGGCGGTAACGATGGTCGCGACCTCCAGGTCGCGGACGTCCGCACCGGCGTCGACGCCACCGCCCCGATCACGGGAGTCGTGTGTCCACGCCTCGAGGCACCACCTGTCTGACAGCTCGACAGGTCACCTCGAGGCCGCGGATCCCGACACCGGGATCCGCGGCCTTTCTCGTACCCGCCGCCAGACCACGACCCAGCGCACCGACCCAGACCACGCGAGGCCACCGACATGACCATCACCACCCAGCGGGCCCACACCGTCCGCCCACCGAGTACCCCGCGCCACACCCGGCGCACCGAGATCAACGAGCGCCCCACCGGGCGCGCCGAGCAAGGAGGTGACAACCCGATGCAGCTGACCGAGCTCCTCGACCTGCACGAGGCGTCCGTGACGACCGGTGAGGGAATTCCCTGCTGGGAGAACGACGCCGAGATGTGGTTCGCAGACACCCCCGAGGGCGTCGAGTTCGCCAAGGCCCTGTGCGGTACGTGCCCCGCACGTCCGCAGTGCCTCTCGGGTGCCCTCCACCGGCGCGAGCCCTGGGGTGTCTGGGGCGGCGAGCTCTTCGTCCAGGGCGAGATCGTCGCCCGCAAGCGCCCCCGTGGCCGACCCCGCAAGGCCGAGGTCGCCGCGTAGGCGCCACCCACCACCGATTCCGACAGACCTTCCCGAGGAGAACGAGATGTACACGAAGCGGATGCACGAGATCCGCCGCACGATGCACCAGCGACGCGTCCACGAGGCGCAGCGCAAGGTGCAGGTCGCGGCGGAGCGCGAGCAGATGCGGGCCAGCATCCACGCCATCGTGCGATGAGACCCGTGCTCGACGAACGCACCGCCCCCGACCCCGCGTCGGGGGCGGTGTCGTGCCACCCCGTCCCACCTCCCGCGGTGCCCGCCATCCGCGAGCGTGACTTCTGGCGCGCCGTGGGCGGACGCCTGCTGGTTACCCTGAGGCCATGGCTGCGCTGACGATCGCCCAGGACCCCACGGCCGACCGCGTCCTGTCCGAGGACCCGTTCGCCCTCCTCGTCGGGATGCTGCTCGACCAGCAGTTCCCCATGGAGCGCGCCTTCGCCGGCCCCGCGAAGGTGCTGGAACGCTTCGGCACGCTCGATCCGGCTGCGATCGCCGCCGCCGAGCCGGAGGCCTTCGCCGACCTGTGCGCCACCCCACCCGCCATCCACCGGTACGGGCGCTCGATGGCGGCCCGCATCCAGGCGTTGGCGGTCATCGTGCGCGACACCTACGACGGTGACGCCGCCGCCCTCTGGCGCGACGCGTCGAGCGGCACCGAGCTCGTGACCCGGCTCAAGGCACTGCCCGGCTTCGGGGAGCAGAAGGCGCGGATCTTCGCCGCGCTCCTCGGCAAGCAGCTCGGCGTGCGACCCGAGGGCTGGCAGGAGGCATGCGGCGCCTACGCCGAGCCCGGGTCCTACCGCTCGGTCGCCGACGTCGTCGACGCCGAGTCGCTGCAGAAGGTGCGGGACTTCAAGAAGGCCGCCAAGGCGGCCAAGGGCGAGAGCTGAGCCCGATGGGCGGCAGCGGACCCTCGGATGCCGCCCGGCCGGCATCCGAGCCGCGTCCCGTCTGTGCCACGTGCGGCGCGACCCCGCCGGAGGACCAGGCCGCCGCGCTGGCCCGGATCACCTGGACCCACGGGGTCGAGAACGGCCGCGACGTGTGGACCTGCGCCACCTGCAGCCGCACCCACCTGCGCAGCATCGAGGGCAAGCTGGACTCCGCCTGGTGGTGACCTGCCCTCAGGCCCTCGGCGGTGGGGGCAGGCGGGTCTCGTCGATGCCGGGCAGGTGCGCGCAGACCATCTCCCGCAGGGGCACGGTGCCGCCGACCTGGCTGAGCACTCCGATGCCGCCGAGCCAGACCCGGTGGATCAGGAGGTACTCCGGCGGCAGGTTGAGCTTCAGGCCGACCAGGAACTGCGGCCGGCGGGGGTCCTGGATCTTGGCCGCGGCGCCCCGCAGCCAGTCGCGAGAGAAGGTGAACTCCTCCTCGAGCAACGGCTCGACCAGCGGGGCGAGGAAGGCGAGCAGCGCCTCGGGGTCGATCTCGACTCCCTTGCGGATGAACCCCTCGCGGCGCAGCCCTTGCTCGAGCGCCTGCGCCTCCCCGGCCAGCGCCTCCGTGAGCACCCGGCCCATGGCGGGCGGAAGCCCGTGCGGGAGCCGGTTGACGGCACCGAAGTCGAGCACGCCGAGGCGACCGTCGTCGGTGACCCGGAAGTTGCCGGGATGCGGGTCGGCGTGCAGCAGCCTGGCCCGGTTCGGCGCCCGCAGGAGGAACTCGAGGTAGAGCGTGGCCGCCTCGTCGCGCTCCTCCTGGCTGCCCGAGGCGATGATCCGCGACAGGGGGGTGCCGTCGACCCACTCGGTGACGAGCACGTGGTGGGAGTCGACGAGCACGTCGGGAACGAGCACGTCGTCGTCGTCGCGGAACGCCGTCGCGAAGTGCCGCTGGTGGCGAGCCTCGAGGTGGTAGTCCAGCTCTTCGCTCATCCGGGCCTTGAGCTCGTCCATGATCGGCTTGACGTCGATCCCCGGCATCCACGACCCGGCCATCCGGGCGAAGCGCGAGAGCTGGTTCAGGTCGGACATCAGCGCCTCGGCGGCCCCGGGGTACTGGATCTTCACGGCGACCTCGCGCCCGTCTCGCCACACCGCCTTGTGCACCTGGCCGATCGAGGCCGAGGCGGCCGGCACGTCGTCGAACTCGACGAGCTTGGTGCTGGCCCAACGTGGCCCGAGCTCGCGCGCGAGGATCTCGTGCACCCGGTCGGCCCCCATCGGCGGTCCGGACTCCTGCAGCTTGGTGAGCGTCGCGCGGTACGGGCCGGCGAGCTCCTCCGGCATCGCCGCCTCCATGACCGACAGGGCCTGGCCGAACTTCATCGCGCCGCCCTTGAGCTGGCCGAGCACGGAGAACAGCTGCTCGGCCGTGCGGGCCTGCAGCTCGGCGGCGACGGCCTCGGCGGGACGGCCCCCGACCCGCTTCCCGACTCCGAGGGCCGCTCGGCCGGCATGCCCCAGGGGCAGGCCGACGAGCTTGGCGGTCCGGGCTATCGAGCCTCGGGGGATGTCGGTCACCCGGCCATTCTCGCCGACGCGCAGCGGCAGTCGGGCCGCACCTTCCACAGGCGGTGCGTGACGGACACCTCGTCGAGGCCGATCTCGGTCGAGATCCCGCCCAGCGACGGGTCGCCGCGCAGGGCGGCCAGCACGGTCACCGTGGCCACCGCGGCGGCCAGCACGGCCGTGCCGAGGGGTACCGAGCCGGCCTCGGTGACCCGGCTGACCGGCCATCCGGGCCCGGCGCAGCGCAGGCAGGCCGTGCGCCCCGGCAGCACGAGGGGGCCGACGACGACACCTGCCGCACCGAGCACGACGGGCAGGTGGGGGATGCCGCGGGCCTGCCACGGCGCCCCCGCCCACCACGGCGTACGCCCCTCGGCGACCACCACCACGGCCCCCGGCAGGCTCGTCCACGAGGCCAGGGCCAGCTCGGCGCCGTCGGCGGCGTACCGGCCCCCGCGCACCGGCACGTCGCACCGCCGCAGCTGGGCCACGAGCTCCTCGGCCAGCAGGCCCCAGCCGTCGACGACCACGGTCCGCACCGGCGGGGCTCCTCCGTCGTGCCCCGGCAGCCGAGCCTGCTGCGCCCCCGACGCGTCCATCCGCACCCCCCTCGCCCTCCCGACGCCAGCCATCCTGCCGCGTGGGCGTGCCGCCTCGCGGTCGTCCACAGGCCGGGGACGGAGAACGGCCCCGATCCTCCGTGGGATCGGGGCCGTTCGACTCGAGACCGGGACTCAGGCCTTGCCGAGGATGCGGTTGAGGTTGGTGCCGCACACGGGGCACACGCCCTTGGCCATCCGGCGGCCGTTCTCGGACACGACGACCTTGCCCTCGGCCTCGCGCTTCTCCTTGCACTTCACGCAGTAGAACTCGCCCTTGTAGGTCTCGTCAGCCATGAAAGTTCTCCTTGTCGTCGACCCCGGCCGGGGTGGGCCGTGTCGATGCGGGGGTGCCGCACTGCGGCGGGGACGTGTCAACCCTAACCACGGCTGAGCACGAACGCGCACGGGACGCGCCCGCGTACGAGCCGCCCGGCGCACCGCACGCCACACCCGCACCATCCGCCACACCGGGCCCCGGGCGCCCTACGCTCGTGCCGTGAGCAGGGAGGACGTCGAGGTCCGACGCAGCCGCCGCCGGAGGCGCACGGTCAGCGCCTACCGCGAGGGCGCGCGAACCGTCGTGCTCATCCCGGCCTCCTTCAGCGCGGCGGAGGAGGCCCACTGGGTGGAGCGGATGCTCGCCCGCCTGGCCTCCGGCGAGCAGCGGCGACAGTCCTCCGACGAGGCCCTCGCCGCCCGCGCCGGTCAGCTCTCCCGCCGCTACCTCGGAAGCCATGCCCGACCCACGAGCGTGCGCTGGGTCTCGACCATGGGTCGGCGCTGGGCCTCGTGCACCCCGGCCGAGGGCACCATCCGGGTGTCCGACCGGCTGCGCGACGTACCCGACCACGTGCTCGACTACGTGCTCCTCCACGAGCTGGCCCACCTGCTCGTCCCCGGCCACGGGCCGGCGTTCTGGCGGCTGCTCGCGTCGTACCCCCACCTGGAGCGGGCCCGCGGGTTCCTCGACGGACTCGCCCACGCCGAGGGCCTGCCGCCCGAGGGTGACGACGGGGATGACGCAGACCCGGTCGACGGGCGCCCCGGCGACCCGGCAGCCTCCGTCGCCGACGCGGTGGTGGTCTCAGCCGAGACCGAGGGCGTCGCGCGCGAGTGACACCAGCGGTCCGAGCTCGGCGCGGGTGCCCTCCGGCAGGGCGGCGACCGGCCACCACCGCACGTCGTGCGACTCCTCGCTGACCCGTGACCTCGCCCCGGCGGGGGCCACGGCGACGTAGCGCACGTCGAGGTGCTCCCGGCAGGTGCCGAAGGACCCGGTGAGCGCGTGCCGGTCGAGCTGCACCGGCAGGGGCAGCGGCTCGAGGGTGTCGATACCGGACTCCTCGCGGGCCTCGCGGCGGGCCGCCGCCCAGACGCTGGGGTCACCGGCCTCGAGGTGCCCGCCGAACTGGAACCAGGCGTGCGCCTTGCGGTGCAGGGTGAGCAGCACCTGACCGCCGCTCGGGTCCAGCACCACGCAGGATGCCGTGAGGTGGGCGGGCGGCCCGGCCCGGGCCACGGCGTCCGGTTCCACCGTCAGCCGGTCCAGGTACGAGCGGCGCAACCGCTCCTGGTCCGCGTCCGGAGCCTGCCAGCCCTCGAGGACCCGCACCGCGTCGGCCCGCAGGTGCCGGTAGGCCGTCACCACCGCTTGGTCGGGGACGCGCGTCACGGCGCCACCCGCCCCTGGTGGGCACCGGTCACGCGTCGCCCTCGCCACGGAGCAGGCGGTCGAGGGCGGCATCCATCTCGTCGGTCTCCGGGCGCGTGGTGCGCTCGACGTAGCCCAGGGGGTCGTCGAGGTCGGCCGTGCCGGGGGCGAGGTCGGGGTGTCGCCAGGCGGCGTCGCGCGCCTCCGGACCCCCGGACTCCGCCAGGGCTGCGAAGAGGTTGGCGGCGTCGCGCAGGCGGCGTGGCCGCAGCTCGAGCCCGACCAGGGCACCGAAGGCCTTCTCGGCCGGCCCGCCCGTGGCACGGCGGCGGCGCACGGCCTCACCGAGTGCGTCGGCCTGCGGCAGGTGTTCACGGGTGGCGCCGTCGGCGACGACGTCGACCCACCCCTCGACCAGGGCGAGCAGGGTCTCGAGCCGGGCGAGGGCGGCCTGCTGGGCGGGGGAGGGCTGGGGCGCGAACATCCGTCCCTGCAACGCCTGCTGCACGGCCTCGGGGTCCGAGGGGTCGATCGAACCCACTGCCTCCTCGATCGCGCTGGTGTCGATGCTGATGTCGGCCGCGTAGTCGCGGACGGCGGCGAGCAGCGCCGGCGCGAGCCAGGGCACGGCACCGAACAGCCGCACCCGTGCGACCTCCCGGACGGCGAGGTAGAGCCGGGCCTGGGGCTCGTCCACCTCGAGGCCGGCAGCGAACTCGCGCACGGCGGCCGGCATCAGCACGACCATCGGCGCCGGGACGAGCGGCAGCGAGACCTCGCACCCGGAGAGCACCTCGCCGGCGAGCGTGCCGGTGCCCTGGCCGAGCTGCATCGAGAACATCGAGCCGTGCATCCGGCGCAGCATCGGCCCGGCCTGGTCGAGCATTCCCGCGGGCAGCCCGGCCTCGCCCAGCTGACCGAGCTGGCCGGCCAGTGCGGTGCCGACGGCGTCGGTGACGCCGGCCGCGACCGGCTCGACGAGGTCGGTCCAGACCGGCATGGTCGCCTCGACCCACTCGGCCCGGCTCCAGGCGGCGCCGGTGAGGCCGGGGGTCGTGAGGTCGGTGACGGCATCCAGCCACATGCCGGCCACCTGCACCGCCTCGGCGGCCGCCCTGCGGTCACCCTCGCTCGCGAGCTCGTCCCCCTCGGCAGCCACGGTCTTGCGGGCGATGTCGGTCGCGAGCACCGCGTTGACGGCGGTGTCGCCCTCCGGGGCGGCGAACATCGCCTGCACCTGGCCCATCACCATCGCGAGCACCTGGGGGTCGACCTTGTCCAGCCCCATGCCCTGCATCATCGACGCCACCTGGGGGTCGATCTCGCCGCCGGTGAGGCCGCGCAGCAGCTGCTCGATCTCCGCGGGGAGTCGAGGGGTGTCGTCGTCGTCGGGCTGGTGGTCGGTCACGCCGGTCTCCTCGCGTGGGGGTGAGAGGATGTCGTCTCGATACAGCCAACCACGATCCGGCCCGGAAGGTTCCGCCGGACCGTCACCGAGGAGCCCCATGCCGACCGACCACGACGCGGTCGCGCTCGTCGCCCTGCGCGACCAGCCGCTGTCCGTCGACGAGGTGCTCGACGCCGTTCGTCACCCGGCGTGCGGCGGCATCGCCCTGTTCGTCGGGGTCGTTCGTGACCACGACCACGGTGACGCGGTCACCGCGCTCGACTACGAGTCGCACCCGAGCGCCGTCGACACGATGCGCCGCACCTGCGACGACGTTCTGGGCCGGTCGCAGGCGTACCGCGTGGCGGCGGTGCACCGCACCGGTGCCCTGCGCGTCGGCGACCTCGCCGTCGTCGTGGCCGCGGCAGCCCCGCACCGTGGCCAGGCCTTCGACGCCTGCCGTGACCTGATCGACTCCCTCAAGGCGCAGACGCCGATCTGGAAGCACCAGAGCCTGGGTGACGGCTCCACCGAGTGGGTGGGGCTGCCGTGAGCCGGCCGACCCCCGACGTGCTGAGCGGTGGCGGCGACCTCGGGGAGGTGCGTCCTGGCGGGCGGCGCCACCCGTCCACCCGTGCGGGCCTGCTGCCCGCGGCGCTGCTCACGGCGACCTTCGTCGCCATCGCCGTGGCGGCCGCCCTGTCCTTCGTCGGTCTGCCCTACGTCGTCATGTCCCCGGGGCCGGCGACCAACATCCTGGGCGAGGTCGACGGCAAGCCGCTGCTCTCGATCGAGGGCGCCCCCAGCTACCCCACGAGCGGGTCGCTCGACTTCACGACGGTCAGCGTCGACGGCGGGCCGGGCGTGCGGGTCAACGTCTACGACCTGGCGCAGGCCTGGCTCAACCCCTCGCGCGAGATCCTCCCCGAGGAGCAGGTCTTCCCGCCGCAGCAGAGCGAGGAGGACGCGAAGGAGGAGGGCGCGGCCGAGATGGCCGGCTCGCAGAGCGTCGCCACCGCGACTGCGCTGCGGGCCCTCGGCAAGGACGTCGACGAGAGGGTCGTCATCGCGGGGGTGCCCGAGGGCAGTCCCTCCGAGGGCGTCTTCGAGCCCGATGACGTGCTCGTCACCATCGACGGAGACCCGGCGACGTCGTCCGAGGCCGTGCGAACGGCGGTCCAGGGGCACGAGCCGGGCGACACGTTC
>DASQEZ010000346.1:0-20342 GCA_035633415.1 Ornithinibacter sp.
AGTCGGCGAGCCGGCGATCATGACCGTGGCGGCCACCGCGACCGACACGGCGCACTGCGCCCATCTAGCCACGTCCTACCCCCTCGTCCACCCCGCCTCGGCATCGTACGCCGGGCCGCCGAGCGGCGATGCTGCACCGCACCGCTGGGAGGTCGTGACGAAGCTCTGGTCACCGGCCTGCCCTTGCCCCCGGGTGAGGTGCTGCTGTCTTCTGGAGCGACGCGATGCGACGTCGTGCCGCCGGAGACGACGGTCTGGATGGCACCGTAGGACCTCTCACGAAAGGCGGGCCATGCTCGAGCTCGACTCCGACTGGGTCTGGGACTCGTGGTTCGTGCGCGACGGCGACACCCACCACATGTTCTACCTGCACGCCCCGCGATCCCTTCCCCACCCGGACGACCGGCACCTCAACGTGGCGATCGGGCACGCGACCTCCACCGACCTGGTCACCTGGCGGGTCCTGCCGAACGCCCTGGAGCCCAGCGGCACCGCCGCGTTCGACGACCTCGCGACGTGGACCGGAAGCGTCATCGCCCACGAGGGCCAGTGGTGGATGTTCTACACGGGCGGGTCCCGGTCGACCGGCGGACTCGTCCAGACCATCGGCGCCGCGACCTCGCCTGACCTCATGACGTGGACGAGGCTCGGCAGTGAGCCTCTCGTGCAGGCGGATCCGACGTGGTACGAGCTGCTCGACCTCAACGCCTGGCACGACCAGTCATGGCGCGACCCGTGGGTCTTCAGCCACCAGGGCGAGTTCCACATGCTCGTCACGGCGCGCGCGGCATCCGGTGAGGCGCGAGGACGCGGAGTGGTCGGACACGCCACGTCGACGGACCTGCGGCGGTGGACCGTCATGCCGCCACTCACCCGAGGTGGGGGAGGGTTCGGCCACCTCGAGGTGACCCAGGTCGAGGTCGTCGACGGGGTGCCGATCCTGTTGTTCTGCTGCGACACCGGCGCCCTGGACCCCAGTGGTCGACACGCTGACGGTGGGGTGTTCAGCGTCGCCGGCGACGGCCTCCTCGGGCCGTTCGACGTCACCACCGCGACCCGGTTCCCCCATCCCTCGCTGTACGCCGCGCGCCTCGTGAACCACGACGGCCGATGGTGGCTGCTGGGCTTCCGCGCTGAGGAGGACGGGACCTTCGTCGGCTCGATCACCGATCCCATCGCGGTCACCGCCCGCCCCGAGGTCGGGCTGGTGCCGCTGTGACCCGCTCGCTCGCCGGGGCCGTCCGGGTCGCCCGTGTCGTCGCGCGGATCCAGCCCGGGAAGTCCTAGATTGCAGTCATGGCAGACATCCTGTTGGGCCTCCTCGCGATCATCGCCGGGGGCGTCATGCTCTTCGCCGGGCAGTTCGTGCTGCGGTTCGTCTTCCCGATCTGGGGCTTCCTCGCCGGGTTCGCCTTCGGGGCCGGGCTCTTCGCCGCGCTCGCGGACGAGCGCGTCCTGGGAACCCTGCTCGGCTGGGTCTCGGGGTTGTTCTTCGCCCTGATCTTCGCGGTGTTCGCGTACCTCTACTACGCGGTGGCCGTGATCCTGGCCATGGCTGCCTTCGGCTTCGCGATCGGTTCCGGCCTGATCGTCGCCCTGGGGATCGACTGGAGCTGGGTTGCCGTCCTCGCCGGCCTGACCGTCGGCGCGATCCTCGGCCTGGTGTCGGTGTTCGGGAACATGCCGATGATCGTGCTCGCCCTCGTCAGCTCCATCGCCGGAGCCGTCAGTGTGGTCGCCGGGCTGATGCTGCTGGTGGGTTCGCTGAACTCCGCCGACTTCACGCAGGGCACCTTCTCCGATGCGGTCTCGGCCAGCTGGGGCTGGTCCCTGACGCTGCTGGCCCTGGCGGTCGTCGGCTTCGTCGCCCAGACCCGGGCACGGGTGAACCGCACCCGCACCATCAACGAGGCCTGGTACGCCGAGCGCGTCTGACGACGAGCCCGTTCCGCTGCGGGAGGGCCACCGGCGCCGGTGCTGCGCCCGGGCGCGCGAGGCGGAACCGCCGATGCGGTACCCGTCGTCGTGATCGGCCACGTACGATTGCCGTGTGTCCCGTCGTTCGGCGGGGGCACTTCAGCGACACGGGGGCCAGTGCCTGGCCCCGGGCGTGCGTTCGTGTTGGTCCCGGATGCCGTGCTGCCGGCGCCGCAGTCGCGTCGCCTCGCACGGTGCACCCGGCGCCGACCTCGGCTCCACGCCGTGTCCGACTCGAACAGAAGGAACCGCTTGGCACAGCGAGCTCAGCGCCGTGCCGGCGCGCCGCGCACCACGCCGCGCGACCGGCGTCGTCCCCGTGCCGGGGACGACGAGGGGATCATCCCGGTCCTGGCCCGGACCGTGCGGCAGGTCGAGGCCGCCGCGCAGCGTGGCAAGGTCCGGCCGAGCGGCCGCACCGCCTACCAGGTCGTCGCCCTCCTGGTGCGCGAGGAACGCGCCCGGGTCAAGGCCGACACCTCGATGTCCGAGCCCGAACGGGTCGCGATGCTGTCCAGGCTCGACGGCATCGCCACGATCCTGGCGAAGACGGCGGCCCGCGACACCTCGCTGCTGGAGCTGCTGGCCGAGGGTGCAGCCGTGTCGCCCTCGGCGGTGGACCTCAAGAACGACCTGCTCCGGGCGGCCGGGCGCGAGCCGGAGCCGGAACCCGAGCCCGAGCCCGTTGACGACCTGGCCACCGCGACGCGTCACGTGGTCCCGCAGACGGTCATCGCCCGCCAGCTGGCGAACCCCTTCCTGGCCCCCGACTTCTCGGCGGCGCCGGCGCCTCGCCCGGCCACCAACCGGCTGGGCAGCTGGGAGCTGCTCTCCCCCCTGTTCCGCGCCTTCGAGTACGGCGGTGACGCCACCTGCATGCCGTTGCCCGAGCCGGCGGAGGTGGTCCACGGCATCCGCGGGCTCGAGCTCATGCACCACCAGGCCCAGGTCGTGGCGGCCGCCGCTGCCGGCCACCGCACGTTCCTGCTCGCCGACGAGCCGGGCCTGGGCAAGACCGCGCAGGCGCTGCTCGCCGCCGACGCCGCCGACGCCTTCCCGCTCCTGGTGGTCGTGCCGAACGTCGTCAAGGCGAACTGGGCGCACGAGGCCGAGCTGTGGACCCCCCGTCGCGCCGCCACGGTCATCCACGGCGACGGCGAGACCATCGACGGCTTCGCCGACATCGTCATCGTCAACTACGACATCCTCGACCGGCACGTGGGCTGGCTGGGGCGCCACGGCTTCCGCGGGATGGTCGTCGACGAGGCCCACTTCATCAAGAACAAGTCGTCGCAGCGCTCGCAGCACGTGCTCGAGCTGAGCGAGCGCATCCGGGCCCGCAGCACCAATGCGCTGTTCATGGCCCTCACGGGCACCCCGTTGATCAACGACATCGAGGACTTCAAGGCCATCTGGCAGTTCCTCGGCTGGATCGGGGAGAAGAAGCCGGGGCACGCCCTGATGGCGGCCCTCGAGGAGACCGGCCTGACCCCCGCCGACCACGGGTTCTATGCCGCCGCGCGTACCAGCGTCATCGACCTGGGCATCGTGCGGCGGCGCAAGGTCGACGTGGCCTCCGACATCCCGGCCCGACGGGTCGCCGACCTGCCGGTCGAGCTCGACGACGAGGCCGGCCGATCGATCCGGGCCGCGGAGCAGGAGCTGGCCCGCCGTCTGGTCACGCGCTACGAGGCGGCGCTGGCCGCCCGCAAGGTCGTCACCGACGAGGGCATCGACTACGCCCTGGTCCGTCGGGTCGCCACGGCGGAGCGCAAGAACGCCGGCTCGGACAAGACCGGCGACAACGTGTTCACGGTGATGCGCAGGATCGGGCAGGCCAAGGCCGGCCTCGCCGCCGACTACGCCGCGCAGCTGGCCCGCAACGTCGGCAAGGTGGTCTTCTTCGCCAAGCACATCGACGTCATGGACACCGCCGAGCGGACCTTCGCCAAACGGGGCATCGGCTACGCGTCGATCCGCGGGGACCAGACCCCCAAGGTGCGCAAGGAGAACATCGAGGCGTTCCTCACCGACCCCGACGTCGCCGTCGTGGTCTGCTCGCTCACCGCCGCCGGGGTGGGGCTCAACCTCCAGGTCGCCTCGAACCTCGTGCTCGCCGAGCTGTCGTGGACCTCTGCGGAACAGACCCAGGCCATCGACCGGGTGCACCGGATCGGCCAGACCGAGCCGGTCACCGCCTGGCGGATCATCGCCGCCCAGACCATCGACTCCAGGCTCGCCGAGCTCATCGACGACAAGGCGGGGCTCGCGGCCAGGGCCCTGGACGGCTCGGACGAGGAGGTCGGGTCCTCGGCCGACGTGCAGCTCGAGGCGCTGGTGTCCCTGCTGACCGAGGCGTTGGAGACCGACTCGGCGATCTAGCGGCTGGATTCGACAAAGGTTAGACGAGTCGTCTGGCCCGGACCCATCGCCCCGCCTAGGCTGAGGTGGTGCCGATCTCTTCCGACGCGTCGTCCCACGAGCCGGCCGCCGACCCGCGGACCGTCACCGCGGTGGCGGCCGCGGTGGACCGCGTGCGGCGCGCGCCGACTCTCGTCGAGGGACTGCGCCGGGGCGACGACCTCGTCGGTGCCGCTGCTCGCGACCGTCTCGGCTCGTCCCTCCCCGTGCTCGCGGCCGCCGTCGCCGACCCGCGCGACGCACTGACCGCCATCACCGCCGTCCACGCGCTCGGGGCTCTCCCGGGCGGCCCGGGCCGCTCCTCGCTCCTCGCCCTGCTCGTCGACGGTCCGCCGCACCTGCGGGAGCACGCCGCGTGGGCCATCGGCGCCGGGCCGACCGCACCGGACGCGCTCGGGCCCCTCGTCGGCATGGTGGCCCGCGGCGGGTTCGGGGGCATGCTCGCCCAGCGAACTCTCGAGACGTGGGCCACGGCGACACCGGACGCCATCACCTCAGCGCTGCGCGAAGGGCTGGCAACCGCACCGGATGCCGGCGCGCGCACCCGCCTGGTCGAGACGGTCGGTCTGGTGCCCGGGTGCTCGGCCACCGACCTGCTCCTCTCGAGCGCCGGCGACGAGTCGGAGCCGCTCGGGGCACGAGCCGCCGCCGTCGCGGCCCTCGGTGACGATCTCCGAAGCGGGGCCGGCGGTGTCTCTCGCGTGCTCGACGCCCTTGCGGACGGCGAGGGGCCACTCGCGGCGACCGCACGCACGGCCCGCCACGACCGACAGCCGGCCGCGCACCCGGCTGTGCGCACGACCGCATCCGGAGCGGCCAGGCACCCCCGCGACCAGTCCGTCGTGCAGCTCTTCCTGCATGCCGACATCGATGCCGGCCTCACCCACGCCGGGCGCGGCGACAACGGTGGGATCGCGACCCTGCTCGTCCAGCTCGGCGACGCGCTCGTCCACCACGGTGGAGCCACCACCCGCGTGGTCACGGTCTCGCGAGGTGCCCCGGCGGACGGCACGCAGGATCTCTCCGAGCTGGCCGAGCCCGGTCACCACTACGGCCGGATACCGCTGTGGGGACCGCCCGTTCACGCCGCCGACGCCTGGCCACTGCGCGTGGCAGTCCGTCGCGGCATCCGCCGCATCCTGCGCGCGGCGATGCCCGTCGACGTGCTGCACCTGCGGATGGCCGACGTGGGCTCCATGGCCGCCGCCGAGGTGGCCGAGGAGCTCGGCGTGCGGGTGGTCTTCACCCTCGCACCCGACCCCCACGCCCAGGTCGCCGCCCGCGAGGCCGCCGGGACGCTGACCCGCGGCGGGTTCGGGGAGGCCGACCACGCCGAGCACCTCGTCGCCCGCGACCACTTGCTGCGTCGCCTGGCACGCCAGGCCGATCACCTCGTGCTCTTTCCCCGACCCGAGCTGCACGACGACATCCGCCGGTTGCTCGGCGTCGACCTCGCCGACCCCCAGCTGCACGCGACGGTGGTGGCCGAAGGAGTCGACCTCGTCGGCATCCGCCGTGCGGCGGCCGCGGTGGCTGCCGCCGGGCACGACGACGCCGACACCCCGCAAGCCCTGGGCGACCTCGACGCACTGCTGCAGACGCTGCCCCCCGACCGTCGGGACCTGCCACTGGTGCTCACGGTCGGGCGGCTGCACGCCGTCAAGGGGACAGCGACGCTCGTCGAGACCTGGGCCACCCACCCCGACCTCGCGAGCCGGTGCAACCTGCTCGTCGTCGGCGGCGACCTGAGCGCGCCGACCGACGACGAGGCCGGGCAGCTCGAGCGGATCCACGCCGCGGTGCCACCGGCGGAGGCCGCGAGCCGAGGGCTGCTGCTCGCCGGGCACCGGCCGCACGCGGTGGTCGCCGTCTGGATGGCGGCCACCCGGCTCGGGCGGCCGGGCCTGGCCGCACCCGGCGGGGTCTACGTCTGCGCCAGCCTGAAGGAGGAGTTCGGCATCGCCATCCTCGAGGCGATGGCCTCCGGGCTGGTGGTGGTGGCGCCGGGCCACGGCGGCCCGCCGACCTACGTCGAGGACGGCCTGACCGGGGTCCTCGTCGACACCGCGGATGCCGACGCGCTCGTCGATGCGGTGACCGCGGCACTCGCGCTCTCCCACGACGCCGACGCGACGGCGCGTGCCGACGCGGCGCGGGAGGGGGTGCGCGCCCGGTTCGGCATCGGCACGATGGCCGGGTCGCTCGACACCCTGTACGGCCGGATCGCCTCCGTGCCCGCGGACACCACGCCGAGCCCGGACCTCCGGCGCGCCGGAGCGCACACCCCCCAGCGGGTCGCCTCGTGACCCTGCTGGTCATCAGCCCCGACTACGCCTCACACCTCTACCCCCTGGCCACCGTGGCCACCGCCTGGCAGGCGGCCGGGGAACGGGTCGTGGTCGCGACCGGCCCCGCCACCGACGAGATCGTGCGCGGGTTCCGGTACGAGCGCACGCACCTCCAGCTCGGCCGCGGGTCCAATCCCGGTGTCATCCGGGCCGAGCAGCAGCCCAGCGGCGAGGACGACGCCCTGCGCGGGTTCTTCGAGGCGACCCGCCTCGGGGCAGTCGCCACCCTCGAGTTCCAGGCCCGGGCCAGGCGCGACGACCTGCTGTGGAACCCCATCGGCGTCGCCCGCGACGTGCTGCGGGTGGTCGACCTCGTGCGACCCGACCACGTCGTCGTGGACCACCTCGCCTTCGGCGCCCGCCTCGCCCTGACCGCGGCCGGCATCCGGCACGCCGACGTCGTGCTCGGCCACCCGAGCGCCCTCACCGTCGGCGACGAGGTCTACGGCCTCCCCCCGGCGTTCCCCCTGCGCGTGCAGCCCGCAGCGGCCGACCTCGCGGCGCTGCGCCGCGTGTGCGAGGACGTGCGCGACGAGTTCACCGAACAGTGGAACGCGGCACTGCTCGAGCTCGACCCCGGGGCCGCACCGAGCCGCGACGCCTTCACCGAGGCCGGTGACGTGTTGCTGCTCAACTACCCCGGTGAGCTCCACCCGACCGCACGCACCGCCCTGCTCCCGCAGCACGCCTTCCTCGGCTCGGCCGTGCGCAGCGAGCCGGCCGACGCGCAGGTCGAGGCGTGGCTCGCGAAGGACGGGCAGCCGGTGGTCTACGTGAGCCTGGGCAGCTTCCTGTCGGTGCGCAGCGACGTGCTGGCCGCCGTGGTGCGGGCCCTGCGGGACCTGGACGTGCGGGTGGCGCTGGCGTGTGGCTCCACGCCGCCGGCCGCTCTCGGCCCCGTCCCCGACTCCTGGCTGGTGCGCGAGGTGCTGCCGCAGGTCACCCTGCTGCGCCGGGCGGCGCTGGCGGTCTCGCACGGCGGCAACAACAGCGTGACGGAGGCGCTCACGGCATCCGTGCCGCTCCTCCTGTTGCCGCTGTCGACGGACCAGTTCGCCGGGGCCGCCGCCTTGGAGGATGCCGGATTCGGTGAGGCGCTCGACCCCAACACGTTGTCGGACAGCGAGATCCGTGAGGCCGCCGCGCGACTGCTGGCACTGCCGGGCCCGGCCCGGGATCGCCTCGACCGGCTCTGCGAGTCACTGCGCCAGCACCCCGGAGCGGTGCGCGCCCGGTCGGCGCTCGACCCCACCGCCTGACGTCAGACGGTGCCGTCCCGCCCCGCGTTGTGGCGGGCGTAGAGGCCGTGGGTGCGCCGGTAGATGTCGCGGAACGCGGCGTACTGCTGGTCGTGGACGGCGCGGACCGCCGGGTCGGGGGTGTACGTGGCCGCGACCTCCACCCGCGACGGCACGTCGGCCCAGTCCAACGCGCCGACACCGATGGCCGCGATGAGCGCCGCGCCGCGGGCGTTGGCCACGACCGGGTTCGCGATCTGGCGGACCGGG
Source organism: Ornithinibacter sp. (assembly GCA_035633415.1). Taxonomy (GTDB): domain Bacteria; phylum Actinomycetota; class Actinomycetes; order Actinomycetales; family Dermatophilaceae; genus Fodinibacter. Next base: position 8,255 of record DASQEZ010000346.1, read on the forward strand.
ATCTGCAGGACGTCGGCCATCGTCTGGCACCACAGGGCCGAGCCGGCACCGCCGCCGATGAACCGCAGCGAGGAGAAGCCCTCCGGCCGGCCGCGTCGGGTGAAACGCTCCACCACCTCCAGCATCCAGCGCGTGTTGAGCGCGATGCCCTCGAAGACGCTGCGCGCGAGGTCGGCCCGGGTCGTCGACAGGGACACGTTGAACCAGCCGCCTCGCACGGTCGGGTCGTCGACCGGGGTGCGCTCGCCGTTGAGCCATGGCGTGAAGACGACCCCGTTGCACCCGGGCGGCGCGCTGGCGGCGAGTGCGTTGAGTCGCTCGAGGGCATCGACCGGCGCGGGCGTGGCGTCGAGCATGCCGTCCTGGGCGTAGACCACCGAGTCCAGCAGCCAGTCGACGGCCTTGCCGGCCACGTCCTGCACGGTGGCCACCCAGTACCGGTCGGGCACCACGGACGGCAGGGAGGCGATGTTGTGCACGACGTCGGTGCGCTTGAACGGCACGTGGCAGCTCAGCCAGGCCGACGTGCCGACGTAGAGGTGCGCGTCGAAGTCGTCGGTGGCGCCCGCGCCCACGGCCGCCGCCGTGGTGTCGCCGGTACCGGCGACCACCCGCACCCCGTCGGGCAGCCCGAAGGCGGTGGCCACCGCCGGCAGCACGGTTCCGACCACGCTCGCGGGTGGGACCAGCTCGGGTAGCCGGTGCACGTCCAGGCCGCAGCGCTGCGCCAGGGCCGGGTCCCAGACCACGGCGGACGGGTCGCGGTTGTCGGTGCACCAGCGCAGCACGGCCGTGTCCCAGCCGGCGACGGCACGACCGGTGAGCCGCATGGTCAGGTACTCGGGCACGTCGAGCAGGTGGGCCGCGGCGGCATCCTCGCGCGGACGCTCGTGGCGCAGCCATGCCGCCTGCCCCACCGGGTCCTTGCCGGTGCGGGTCGGCACCCCACCGGTTCGGGACAACCAGTGGCGAAGCGCCCACGCGTTGTAGCCCCCGGGCACCCGCAGGCCGCCGCCGGTGAGCTCCTGGGAGTACCGGCTGCCGCGCGAGTCCATCCAGGTCAGGGCGGGATGCACGTGCCGGCCGTCCGCGTCCACCGGCACCAGCCCGCCCCACTGGCTGCTCATGCAGATGGCGGTGACCCGCTCGTACTCCGTCGGATGCCGGTCCCGCAGCCGCCGGCTCGCCGTCAGGATCGCGCGCCACCAGTCGTCGGGGTCCTGCTCCGCGCCCCCGCCGGGGAGGAGCCGTAGCGCGACCGCCTCCTTCTCGTGGCCGATCAGCGCCCCGTCGGTGCCGGCGAGCGCGACCCTGGGGCCTCCTGTTCCGAGGTCGACCCCCAGCACGAAGGTGCTCACCTGGTCGCGTCTCCTGCGCCGGAGGTCTCGTCGTCACGGTGCGAACCGGCGTGCGACGGAAGCCGGCTCGCGACGAACACGCCCGGCAGGGCGAGCAGGGCGAACGCCCCCAGGGCGAGGTAGGGGTTGCCGACGACGACCTGCACGACGAGCACGAGGACGGCGCCGCCGAGGTTGCCGGCCATCAGCAGGAAGCCCGTCGCCGTGGCGGCCCGCTCCGGCCCGGCCCGCAGCTCGGACCAGTCCAGCGCGATGGGCAGACCCGCCAGCAGGAAGAAGCCGACCACCGCGAGTGCCGCCGCGACCAGCCAGAGGCTCGGGAGCACCGCGACCAGTGGGAAGGTCACCACGGCGAGCACTGTCGTGGTGAGCAGCACGGTGCGGCGCCGGTCGCGTCGCGCGGCGAGGTCGGGCAGCACGGCGGTGCCGACCAGCCCGGCGATGGTCGTCGTCGCGATGACGAGGCCGCCCGCGCCAGCCATGCCGAGGTCCTCGAGGATCGGGTCGAGCCAGGTCGCGAGCGCGTTGAAGAGGCCGACGCCGACGAACAGCATGGCCGCCAGCTTGAGGAGGAGGTGGTCGTGCCGCAGCCAGCTCAGCGACGGTGCGGGCCCGGCATCCGCGGCGAAGGCGGGCGGCACCAGCGCGAGGGCGACCACGAGGGCGAGCGCCGACGCGGTCGCGAGCGCGGCGTGGACCCCGAGCAGGAGCGAGAGCCCACCGGCATCCATGAGCGCGCCGGCGGTCGTCGCGGCGATGAGGATGCCGAGGAACTGGGCGCCGCTGCCGACCGCGATGGCCCGGGTGCGCTCGGTCGCCGGGAACCAGCGGGCCGCCACCTTCGTGGTGGCGTTGAGCACCAGCGGCTGGCCGACCGAGAGAACGATCTGGCCGGCGAGCACCCACCCGTAGGACTCGGGGTTCACCGCCCGCAGCAGTGCTCCGGTGGCGGTCAGCGCGGCCCCGGTCGACAGCGCCAGACCGAACCGCCGGTCGGCCCACCGACCCGCCGGGATCGCGAGGAGCACGTAGAGCACGGGGTTGACGACGGCGAGGTCGCCGATCGCGCCGTCGGAGACCCCGAGCGCGTCGGCCGCTCGGGTCGTCACCGGCGCCAGCGACAGCCAGAGCACCTGGGTCGCCGCGACGAGGGCGGCGAAGGCGAAGAGCAGCGGCCAGCGGGCGGCCCGCACGAGGTGAGCAGGGTCGTGGCGCCGCCCGAGCGCGGGCTCAGACACCGTCGACCATCGCGAAGACCCGGTCGAAGCGCTCCAGCGCGTCGTCGATGACGGCGTCCGTGTCGGCCATGGAGGTGTACAGCCGCGAGCCGGCCAGGGTGATGATGCCGTTGGCCGTGTAGGCGGCGCCCATCTGCTCCATCAGCTGCTTGCGGGGCTTGTTCTCCTTGAACAGCTTGACCGGGTTGTGCATGTCGAGGAGCATCACGCCGCTGCACTCGAGGTGGACGATGGACCCCTGGTTGTAGACCACGTAGGGCAGGGCGTGCTTGGCGACGAGCCGCTGCAGCCCGGCGGCGAGCCGGTCCCCGGCCCGGCCCGCGACCACGGGCGCGTTGGTGCGGGCCATCTCCTCGATGGCGAAGTAGCCGGCCGCGCAGGACAGCGGGTTCGCCGACAGGGTGCCGCCGACCTGCACGTGGGCGCCGCTCTTGCCGTCCAGGCCGGAGCCGAAGACCGCCATGACGTCCTCGCGGCCGCCGACACCGCCGGCCATCGGGTAGCCGCCGGAGACGGCCTTGCCCAGCACCGTCAGGTCGGGCGTGACACCGAAGTACCCGGCGGCCCCGCCCATCCCCACCCGGAAGCCGGTGACGACCTCGTCGAAGACGAGCAGGGCACCGAACTCGTCGCACAGCTCGCGCACCCGGGCGTTGAAGTCCTCGGGTGCCGGCCGGGTCCCGGACTCGGGGCCCAACGGCTCGAGGACCACCGCGGCGGTGCCGCCGCGAACCCGGTTCTCGACCAGCTTGCGGCGCAGGGTGCCCAGGTCGTGTGGGAACGACTCCCTGGTCGCACTCGTGGCCCCGAAGGGGATGCCCTTGGCGTTCATCCGGTAGGTGCCCGGCACCCGCAGGCCGTAGACCAGGGTGTCCGACCAGCCGTGGTAGGCGCCACCGACCTTGACGACGACCTTGTTGCCGGTGAAGGCCCGCGCCGCCCGCACGGCCGCCATGACGGCCTCGGTGCCGGACCCGAGCGAGCGGTACATCTCGACGTGCGGCAGGTACCGGTGGATCGACTCGGCGAGCTTGAGCTCGTACTCGTGGAACAGCCCCGTCACCGGCCCGGACTCGCGCACCACCTCGGCGACCCGCTCGTTGACCGGTGCGTAGTTGCTGCCGAGCAGGGTCGGGCCCCCGGCCTGGAGGAAGTCGATGTAGACGTTGCCGTCGCGGTCGGTGAGGTGGGCACCGTCGGCGCGGTCGATCGCGAGCGGGAACGGGTGGTTGAAGGCGAGGTTGTGCTGCACACCGCCCGGGATGCGGGACTTGGCCCGCTCGGTGAGCTGCTTGCTGCCCTGGCACTTGGTCTCGAACCACTCGAGCACGTCGTTGAGGGCGTCGTGCCGCAGGCCGCGCACCGGCTGGTCGACCAGGGCCCGCAGGCGCGCCATGGTGTCCTCGACGTCGGGGTAGCTGCTGATCGCGTAGCCGAGCCGTGCGGACTCGGCCCCGGGCAGCTCGGTCGGCAGGGCGGGCTCGGCCACCGCGAGGGCCTCGCGCTCGGCAACCACGGCGCGAGCCGCGCGGTCGGCGCTCGGCAGCGGCACGGCATCCGGAAGCCGTTGCGCGGGAACGGACTTCGTGATCTGCACGGCGATCCGCTTCTCGTCCGCCCGCAGCTTGGCGAAGGCGATCTCGCGGATCGCCGTGGGGATCGAGTAGACCTTGCCGGACTCGGTCGTCAGCGCGAGCAGGTAGGCGATGGACACCTTCTCGAGCAGGGCCATGTTGAACACGGCGCGCTCGGGGTCGGTGCCGACCGCCACGATGCCGTGGTTGGCCAGGATGAAGGCGTTGTCGCCGCTCGTGATCTTCTTCTGCACGTTCCTGGCCAGGAAGCCGGTGCCGGACGGGGCGTAGTCGATGATGGCGACCTCGCGGCCGAGGAACCGGACCTGCTCGTCGGTGAGGGCCGGGATGGGGCGCCGCAGCACCGCGAGCGCCGACGCGTACGGCTGGTGGGTGTGCACGATGGCGTGCACGTCGGGCCGCTCGCGGTAGATGTTCGCGTGCATGCCGCACTCGATGGAGGGGGCCAGGGACGCACCGGCCCGGTCGGCATCCGGGACGTGCTTGCCGTCGAAGTCGACGATGCAGACGTCCTCGACGCGCATCCGGTCGTAGGAGTAGTTGCTGGGGGTCACCGCGTAGAGCCGGCGGCCGGGCACCCGCACCGAGACGTTGCCCTCCGTGGCCTTGAGGTAGCCGCGCTCGAGCATCGTGCGGCACATGTCGATGACGTGCTGGCGGGTGGAGAGGTGCTCCACGGGTGACTCCTCACGTGACGCGGCGGATCGCTTGGGATCAGCGTGCCAGCAAGTCTGGACGAATGTCCAGACTTTTGGCACACTCCGGATATGTCGATTCGGCCAGCCACGCACCGGGCCAGCGGCCGGGCGCGTCGGGCCGCCCTGCTCGACGCCGCCGTCGAGGTGATCGCCGAGCAGGGCGTCGCGGGGGCGACGCACCGCTCGATCGCGACGCGGGCCGGGATGTCGACATCGACGACGAGCTACTTCTTCTCCTCGCTCGACCAGCTGATCGCCGCGGCGCTGCACGTGGTCGGCGAGCGCATCGTGCAGCGGGTGGATGCCGTCACGGCCCAGGTCGCCGACGCAGAGCTGAGTCCCCGCGAGTCGATCGACCGGTTCGTCGACGCGGTGATGTCCGAGCCGGAACCCGACACGGTCGCGCAGTTCGAGATCTACCTCGAGTGCCGCCGTCGGCCGCACCTGCAGCCCACCGCCCACCGGATCATGGCGAGCATCGAGCGAGGTGCCGAGGCGTCACTGCTCGCCCTGGGGATCGCACACGCCGACGAGCGGGCGCCGATGGTCGTGGCGCTGCTCGACGGCCTCGCCCTGCACCGGCACGCCCGGCCCCGGGCCTCCGACCGCCAGCTCCTCACCGCGGCGCTGTACTCGCTGCACCGCGGCTTCGTCGAGGCCGACGCCGACGCCGAACGCTCCTAGAGCACCTGGTTGCCGTACATCTCGCCGAGCGGGTCGGCGATGAGCTCGATGCGCGCCCCGTCGGGGTCGCGGAAGTAGACCGAGACCCCACTGTGCACCTCGTGCTCGACGCCGGCCTCGGTGAGCCGGGCGACGAGGGCGTGCCAGCGCTCGGGCTCCACGGAGATCGCCATGTGGTGCAGCCCGCCGAGCACCTCGGCGTACGGCCCGACGTCGAGGCCGGGGAAGTCGAAGAAGGCCAGCAGGTTGGAGTTGCCGATGTCGAAGAAGAAGTGGGACGAGCCGGGGTAGTCGCGGTTCTCGATCAGCTCGGACAGCGGGAAGCCGAGCACGTCCTGGTAGAAGCGCACGGTGCGCTCCACGTCGCTGCTGATCAGGGCCGTGTGATGGAGCCCGCGTGCCGTCGAGGCGGGTCGCTCCCCGACCGGGCGCAGGTGGGCCTCGCGGATCAGCTGCCGCCGGGCCTCGAGCTCGGCAGGGCTGGGGGTGGACGGGTCAGTGGTGGTCATCGGTTCTCCTCGATCTGGTGGGTGACGCTCGAGCCGGAGGTGGACGGGGGAACGGCGCCATCGAGCGTGGCGCCCTCGGTGGCACGGGTGAGCAGCTCGACGATGGAGCCGCGGTGCACCGGGCGCGGGTTGGGGTAGGGCCGTGCCGTGGCCAGGTCCGCGGCCCGTGGCACGTCGGCGAGGGCGAAGCCGAGGTCGCTCAGGCGGGTCGGGCCGCCGAGCCGGGCGACGAGGGCCTGCAGCCCGGACGGGGCGTCGTCGACACCGAGAGCGGCCGCCGCGGCGCTCATGGCCTCCGGTGCCGCGGCGGCGTTGTAGGCCATCGCGTGCGGGAGCACCACCGTGTGGGTGGCCGCGTGCGGAAGACCGAAGCTTCCACCGAGGGTGTGGCACAGCTTGTGGTGCAGCCCCATGGTGACGGAGCCGAGGCACCGCCCCGCGAGCCACGCTCCGTAGAGCAGGTCGGCGCGGGCGTCCAGGTCCTCGCGGTCGCGCTCGAGCGACCCCAGCCCGCGGGCCAGGGCGTCGAGCCCGTCAGCGGCCATCGCCTCGGTCTCCGCGGTGCGGTCGGCTGCATAGAGGGCCTCGACGGCGTGGGCCATCGCGTTGACGGCGCTGGTGACGGTCACCGGCCACGGGAGCGTGGTGGTCAGCGCCACGTCGTAGACCACCACCTCCGGCAGGATCTCCGGGCCGGTGCGGGTCACCTTCTCGCCCCCGGCGGTCTCACCGAGCAGCGAGGTGACCTCGGAGCCGGCGTAGGTGGTCGGCACGACCAGGTGCGGCATCCCGGTGCGGGCTGACAGGGCCTTGCCGAGCCCGGTCGTCGAGCCGCCGCCGACCGAGACGATCGAGTCGGCGGCCACGTCCTTCGCCCGAGCGAGGGCGGCGTCGGTGACCTCCACCGGGGTGTGTGCCGCGGCCCCGTCGAAGATCCCCGCGGCGGCGTCCCCGAGCACCCCGGCCACCCGCGTCGCGAGCCCCCGCTGGCCGGGGGTGGACAGGACGAGTGCCCGCCGGCCACCGAGCCGCGCCAGCTCCGGAGCCACCCGGGACAGCGTGCCCGTGCCGAAGACGGTCCGCGTCGCGCCGGTGTCGTGCTCGAAGGAGTGCATGGTCCGTCCTCGGGGTTCGTGGACCGATTCTGGCCCAGGTCGGCGCGGAAGGGCAGCCCGGCGGCGCCGAGCGCGGGTTACCGCGCAGGACTCGCTGTGATCGCAGCGCTTCCCGCGCGGTAACCCGCGCCGAACTGCCGAGCCGCCCGGGTCGGGCGACCTCGACCTCGATGTCGCCGGGCTCGTGAGGCCGGAGGCTGACGCGGCCGGTCAGTACTCGTACCGGTACACGACCGACTGGCTATCGTCGGTGCCGCTCGGCGCGCTGTAGAGCCACTGGATCGACTCATCGTTGCCGGCACCACCCAGGACGCAGTCGTCGCCCGCGCCCCCGTCCACCACGTCGTCACCGTTGCCCGCGAGGATGACGTCCCGACCGCCGCCGCCGGCGATGTGGTCGTCACCATCCATCGCCAGGATGAGGTCGTTGCCCGGGGTGCCGAACAGGACGTCATCGTGCTCGGTGCCGACGATGACGTTCGGGGTGACGATGCCGCAGACGAAGGGCGGCAGCCCGATGATCACCGGGTCGGCCTGGGCGGGAGCGGCGACGAGCGCGGCTCCGGCGGCGAGGCCGAGGGCGACGGCCGAGATGGTCGTGAGTCGTGCGGTGCGACGGAACATGGGTCCACTTCCTTTGCTGGATGCGGCTCGTGCGGCGTTTCCGTACGAGCCGGGGGTGTGTCGTCCTGACGAGCACGAGGGTGTCGGTACGGCGTCAGCGTGGCGTCAGAACGGCCGGCCGGCCGGGCTGGGTGAGGCTCGCCGAGACGAGCCGCTCGTCCGGCAGCGGGGCGTCGATCTCGGCCATGGCGTGGTGCCACCGCTGGAAGGCGCGCCGTGCCTCACCGTGCCGCCCGGCGCGCACGAGCGTGGTGACCAGACGCCGGTGCACCTGCTCGTCGTAGGGGTCGACGGACAGCAGGCGCACGAAGATGCCGAGTGCCTCCGCCCCGCGACCCTCGCGCGACCGGAGCGTGGCCAGCCGCCGCACCGACCGCACCCACGCCGCCCGGACCTCCTCGCGCAGCGGGTCGGCCCACTCGTCGGACTCGTCCTCGAACGCCTCGCCGCGATAGAGCACGTCGACGTGGGCCAGCACCTCGCGCGCCCGGTCGTCGTCGGACGTGTCGAGCAGCGCGGTCGCGTGGTCGGCATCCCGCAGCAGGAGGTCGGCGTCGAGCACGACGGTCGACAGGTCGAGCCGCACCCCGAACTGGTCGGCGGCGACGAAGCGGTCCGGCGGCCACGCCTTCGCCGGGTCGAGCACCCCGCGCACGGTGGCGAGCAGCACCGACAGCCGGTGCCCGGTGCGCGCCGGGTCGTCGTCGGGCCAGAGCAGGTCGCACAACCGGGCCCGGGTCACGACCCGGCCCCGGTGGGCGGCGAGGATCTTCACCAGGGTCCGGGCCTGGCGCGATCGCCACGCCGGGAGCGGCACCTCGGCTCCCGCCACGGTGACCGTGAACGGCCCGAGAACCGACACCGAGACGACTCCCTCCGCGCAGTCCGCCCCCGGAGAGACGCCCACTCCCGAGATGCCCAGGCGCCGGAGCGACCTGGCGGCGTCGCGGGCGCGGGAGCGTTCGGTGCCGTCGGCATCCGGCAGCTGCCCGATGAGCACCTCGACGCGAGCGGCGGCCGGGCCGGCGCCCCCGCCCGACCAGATCGAGAGCGCCTCGCCCAGCGCGGCTCGGGACCGGGCGGCGTCGTCGACGACCTCCGCCTCGAGCTCGAGGGCCTCGGCCAGGAGGTCGGCAGCGCGTACCTCGCGAGCACACGCGACGGCCCGACGGGCGTGCTCGACCGCCGCCGCTGTGTCCCCGCGAGCGGCCGCGACGCGCCCGGCCGCCGTGAGTGCCACGGGCAGCAGGTCAGCAGGCGCGATCCGCAGTGCCTCGGCGACGGCCTCCTCGGCCTGTGGGGTCGGGTCGTCGCAGGCGAGGAGCGCCAGGCCGCTGAGCGCGGACACGAGCACCTGCGCGTCGCCGGAACCGCGGGCCAGCTCGGCGGCCTCGGTGTAGGCGGAGCGGCTGCGCTCGGCGCGACCCAGCGACCGGTGGACGTGGGCGACGCCCACGAGGCCGAGGGCGGCTCTCGCCGGACCCAGCCGCCGGCACAGCGACACCGAGCACTCGAGCTGCCAGAGCGCCTCGTCGAGCCGGCCCGTGCGGGCCAGCGCCTCGCCCAGGTTGTGCAGCGCCACGGCCTGCATCCCCGGCGGACAGGCCAGCCGCGCCATCCTGGCCGCCTCCCGGGCGGCGTCCAGCGCCTGGGCATGGGCCGCGCTCGCCAGCAGCAGGCAGGTGCGGGCCGCGAGGGCGCGGGTCGCCGTGACGGCGTCACCGGCGAGGGCGGCGTAGCGGACGGCGTGCTCGTGGTGGAGGTCCTTGCGGGTGCCGCGGCAGGTGCGAGCCACCGCCAGGTGCGCGACGCCGAGGGGGCGTGGGTCCCCGGTGAGCTCGGCGACGGTGAGGCAGCGCTCGGCTGCGGCGTGGGCCTCGGCCGGGCGGCCCAGCATCGCCAGCACGTGCACCCGGCCGGCCAGCCAGTCGACGACGTCCTCGTCCGACACGTCGTACCCACCGGGCGAGGCGTCCGGGCAGCGGTCGAGCACCGTGAGCGCCGACTCGAACTCCCCGCACAGGTAGTGCAGACCCGCGACCCGCGCGGCAAGCCCGGGCTCCCACCCGTCGGCCTCAGCCCTGGCGACCAGGGGTGCGAAGGCCCGGCGGGCGCGGGCCGGCTCTCCTGACATCCGCAGCGCGTCGGCCCGGGTGCGCAGCAACAGCGGCTCGTCGAGCCCGCCCCCGACCACCTGCTCGACGAGTCGCGCGACGGCCGCGGCATCGCCGCGGCGCAGCATGTCCTCGCCGTACCGGCCGACCAGGCGGACCACCGCTCCCCGGTCGCCGGCGACGGCGTGCGCCCGCGCTGCCGGGAGCCAGGCCTGCTCGCTCTCGTGCACCGCCGCGACCACGCTCGCGGCCGCCCGCACGGCTGCCGCGGGTGGCGCCTCCGTCCCGCGAGCCAGGATGCCGGCCAGCACGGGCACGAGGACGGCCTCGGTGGCCGTTCCGACCCGACGACGCGACACGAGCACACCCATCCGCACCAGCAGGTCGACGACGTCGGATGCCGGGCAGCCGCTGCCGGGCGCGGACAGCGTCTCGACGAGCGTCGCGGTCACGGGACCGCGCTCGTCGACGGTCGCGGCCGTGCGCAGGACGTTCGCCACCCACGACGGCAGCGCGGCCAGGACGTGCGACCCGACCCACTGCGCCGCCGGGGCAGCGGGAGCGCACAGGGCATGGGTCAGGTCGGCGTGGGGGTCACGTGCCAGCGCGTCCCCCGCGAGGTGGACGAGCACGGGCCAGCCCGCGGTGAGCTCGGCCACCAGGAGCGCGGCCTCGGGGTCGGTGACGCCGTACTCCTGCGCCAGCAGTACGGCCACGGCATACGGCGTCAGCGCCAGGTCGGCGGCGACCCGCTCCCGCATCCTTGCCGGGTTGCCGGCGTGCAGCTCGGCGGGAAGCGCAGCCCCGCAGGCCAGGACGACCTCGACGTCGCCGCGGGCGGCCAGCTCTGCGACCACCCGGGTCCGGGCGGCGGTGGTGAGCCGGTCCACGTCGTCGACACCGACCCACGGGACTCCCTCGGGCAGGCCGTCCGAGACCAGGTCGGATGCCGCCAGGACCACCCCCCGGTCGGGACGAAGCGCCTCGAGCAGCGCCGACTTCCCGTATCCCGCGGCGGCGGTGACGAGCAGAGGTGCGGAGCTGGGGCGGTGCGCAGGTGTCACGTGGTGCAGGAGGGACCGGCCCCGACCGCTGATACACCGCACGCCTGCGCGGTCGTGACGGTGCGAGGCTCAGTGCACCCGGCGATGCCGCGGCGACCTGGTGCGGGTCGTGAACGCCTTCAGCAGGACGCCGAAGCCCAGCAGCACCGCACCGAGCACCAGCACCCCGAGCCCGGCCACACCCGTCGCGGCGAGCCCTTCGACGGCCGGCGACACCACCTCGGGCGCAGCGCTCGGAGTGGGTGACGCGCTCGGAGCGACCCAGGTGACGGTGACCGGTGCGCTGGTGGCGGACTGCTCGCCCCAGGTGACGGTGGCGGTGCGCACGACGTCGGCGCCGGTGGTGGTGGTCAGGGTGCCGGTGCAGGTGGTGCTGGCACCCGGGGACAGGGGCCCGGCGGGGGTGCAGGTCAGCGCAACGTCGGGCACGGCGACGTCGTCGGGGGTGTCGGCCTCGTTGCCGGTGTTGGTGACGGTGGCGGTGTAGGTGATCGGGGTGCCGACGGTGTCGAAGTCGTTGATGTCGGCGGCCAGGGACACGGTGAACGCGGGCCGGGGCACCCAGGTGACGGTGACCGGTGCGCTGGTGGCGGACTGCTCGCCCCAGGTGACGGTGGCGGTGCGCACGACGTCGGCGCCGGTGGTGGTGGTCAGGGTGCCGGTGCAGGTGGTGCTGGCACCCGGGGACAGGGGCCCGGTCGGGGTGCAGGTCAACGCAACGTCCGGCACCGCCACGTCGTCCGGAGACCGGCTCTGGTTGCCCGTGTTGGTCACCACCGCCGTGTAGGTGATCGTGGTGCCGACGGTGTCGAACTCGCCGATGTCGGCGGACAGGGAGACCGAGAACGCCGCCGCCTGCACCAGCGGCACGAACTCGGTGTCGGTGGCCGACGCGGGTCGCCCGGTCCAGTCGCCCGCGACGGTCGCCGTCTCGGTGAACCCGCCGGCGTCGATCTCGGCCTTCGTCACGGTGTGCGGCACCGTGCACGCCAAGGTCGCCCCCGCGGCGATGGTCGTCGACGGGCAGGTGACGCCGGTCAGTGACGACACCGGCACGTCGCCCGGGTCCGTCACGTTGACCGGCACGTC
>DASQEZ010000347.1:0-16394 GCA_035633415.1 Ornithinibacter sp.
GAGGCCGATCGAGGCCACGCCGGAACCGAGCCGCAGGTCGACGCCGTGCGCCCGGATCCGGTCGTGGACGGGGGTGACCATCTCGGGGTCGAGTGGCGTCATGACTTGGTCGGCCGCCTCGACGAGGGTCACCGAGAGCCCCAGGTGCACCAGGTTCTCGGTGACCTCGACGCCGATGAAGCCGCCCCCGACGACCACCGCGGTGCGGGCACCGACGGTCGCGGCCACCAGGGCGTCGGTGTCATCGACGTCGCGCAGCGACAGGGCGCGCTCGATGCCGGGGATCGGCGGGCGCACGGCGCGGGCGCCGGTCGACAGGACCAGCGCGTCGTAGGGCAGCTCGAGCAGCTCGTCGGCGTCCAGGTCGCGCACGACGACCACGTGCCGGTCGCGGTCGATCCGCACGGCTTCGTGGCGCACCCGCACGTCGAGGCCGAACCGGCGGTGCAGGGCCCGCGGGGTCTGCAGCAGCAGGGAGGCGCGCTTCTCGATCACCCCGCCCACGTGGTAAGGCAGCCCACAGTTGGCGTAGGACACGTGCCCGCTGCGCTCGATGACCGTGATGTCGGCGTGCTCGAGCAGGCGGCGCAGCCGCGTGGCCGCGCTCATCCCCCCGGCGACGCCCCCGATGATGACAATCCGCATAGGTCAAAGGATACCCCGTGGGGTATGCTCTGCTGACACCGACCCCCACCACGAGGAGTTCCCGGCATGTGCCGAGCAGTTTCCTGTCGCAAGTGCGGCAAGACGACCTGGGCCGGTTGCGGCCAGCACGTCGACAGCGTGATGCGTGGCGTGCGCGCCAACGACCGCTGCCAGGGCCACGAGGGCGAGCCGAGCACCGGGTTCTTCGCCAAGATGTTCGGGCGCTGACCGCTGCCTCGAGTGCGGAAGTGGTCGCCAGGGCGACCACTTCCGCACTCGCCGCGAGGGGGGTGCCGGGGTCAGCGCGGTGTCGCCACCCCTGACACGAACCACAGCCACGGCCTGGCCGGCCCGCCCCCGATGAAGCCGGCGTAGGACAGCTCGACGTCGAAACCGGCGGCGACCAGCCCGGCGATGTCCCGGTCGACGTGGCAGCCCCCCGCCACCGGGCCCCACCAGGGCTGGATCAGCCGCTGGGCCCGGGCCGTGCGCTCGTCGGGTGCCAGCGAGTGCTCGACGAACCGCAGCGTGCCGCCGGGGCGCAGCACCCGCCGGGCCTCGGTGAGCGCACGCTCGATCTCGGGGACGGTGCACATCGTCCACGTCGAGACCACGGTGTCGACGCTCGCGTCGGGCACGGGCAGGTCGGCGCCGTCCAGCCCGACCCGCTCGACCGGCACCCCGGATGCCGTGACGCGCGGCTGCGCGCGCTCCCAGGACAGGTCGGCGGGCTCCACGGCCAGCACCCTGGTCACCGCGGCCGGGTAGTAGGCCAGGTTGCGCCCGGAGCCGAAGCCGATCTCGAGGACCTCACCGGTCGCGCCACCACACACGCTCGTGCGCCAGCTTCCGGCGGTGGCGTCGTTCAGGCCGCGGTCGGTGAGCCGCGGCACCACCTGCTCGTCCCACCAGCTGCGCACGCCCACCTGCACAGTGTGACCCACGCCCCCCCGGGACGGTGTGCCCGGTCACAGCGCTGATACCCACAGGGGTATAACGTCGAGAACGAGCCGGCCGGCTGGGCGGCCTCGGGCCGGGTGGTCTGCCCGCAGTCGTGCGCCGGCCGGCTCCTTCCGCGCCCGGACCCTGGCCTGGTCAGCGCGTCAGCGCGAGGGGTCGACGAGCACGATGCCGGTCGACGCGGCCGTGTCCATGGTCATCAGGGCCGCACCGGCCTCCTCGAGCCCGAGCGGTTCCCCCGGGGCGAGCAGGTCGCCGAGGTCGAGCCGACCACCGGCGACGTCGTCGAGCAGCGGTCCGTAGTCGGTCGCGGCCATCCCGTGGCTGCCGAGCACGTCGAGCTCCCAGCCGATCACCCGCTCCATCGGCACGTCGGCGCGGCCCGCGGCCGGCGGAAGCAGCCCCACCTGCACGTGCCGCCCGCGACGGCCCAGCGCGAGGATGCCGGTGCGGCACGCCTGCGGTGACCCCACCGCGTCGATGCTCACCGACACCCCGCCGCCCGACCAGGCCGACACCGCCGCGACCACCTTGTCCGCGCCGATCGACGCGTCGACCACCTCGTCGGCGCCGTGGAAGAGCGCCCGGTCGAGAGAGGCCGCGGACACGTCGACCGCGCAGACGAACGCCCCCCGGCTGCGCGCGATCGCGACCGCGGCCAGGCCGACCCCACCGCAACCGATGACGAGCACCGAGTCGCCCTCGCGCACCGCGGCCCGCGCGACCACCGCCCGGAAGGCCGTCGCCACCCGGCAGCCGAGCCCGGCCGCGACCCGTGCCTCGAGCCCGTCGGGCAGCGCGACCAGGTTGGTCTGCGCCGCGTGCACCACGACGAGCTCGGCGAAGGACCCCGGGTCGGTGAACCCGGGCTGGCGCTGGTTCGGGCAGACCTGGCCCGCGCCGGCCCGGCACACCGGGCACGCGCCGCACGCCATGACGAACGGCGCGGTGACCGCCCGACCCAGCCACCCGGCATCCACGTCGTCGGCGACCGCCTCGACCACGCCGGCGAGCTCGTGCCCCGGAACGTGGGGGAAGGTCGTGATGTCGGCGTCGTGGCCCATCCAGCCGTGCCAGTCGCTGCGGCACAACCCGCTGGCGACGACGCGCACCACCGCGCCACCGGGCGGCGGGGTCGGGTCGGGGAGGGTGGCGACCACGGGGGTCGCACCGAACGCGGCATAGGTCAGGGCTCGCACGGACCCCACCCTGCCACTGCCCTCGGTCACGGTTGGGACACGACCTGCCAGTCCACTGGACGGCACCGCCCCCGATGTCGGCACAATGGGGACGTGGAGGATGGGAGCGCTCCCACGGAGCCCACGGACACCGAGCCGCAAGCCCGGTCAACCCGTCCCATCTCGTCTGGCACCCGTGCCGGGGCCGTTCGGGAACCCGGCACCGGCACGGGAGCCAGGCGTCCTCCCACCATCGACGAGGTCGCCCGTCGCGCCGGCGTCGGCCGCGGCACCGCATCTCGTGTCGTCAACGGCTCACCGCAGGTCTCCGACGCGGCCCGGGCCGCGGTCCAGGAGGCCGTCGAGGCGCTCGGCTACGTGCCCAACCGGGCCGCCCGCTCACTCGTCACCCGCCGCACCGACACCGTCGCGCTCGTCGTCTCCGAGCCCGACGACAGGGTCTTCGGGGAGCCCTACTTCGGGGCGATCGTGCGGGGAATCGGTGAGCGGCTGCGCGCCTCACCCTTCCAGCTGCTGCTGACCATGGCCGGCACCGACCGCGACCGGGCCACCGTCGCGAACTACCTGACCGAGCAGCACGTCGACGGGGTTCTCCTGCTCTCGCTGCACGCGCACGACGACCTGGCCGCCACCCTCGACGAGCGCGGCGTGCCCACGGTCTGCGGTGGCCGGGTGGTCGGCACCGACCCCGGCTGCGTGGTCGACGTCGACAACCTGGCGGGCGGGCGGGCAGCCGTCGAGCACCTGCTGGGCCTGGGCCGGCAGCGGTTCGCCCTGTTGACCGGCCCCCAGGACATGTCGTCGGGGAGCGACCGCCTCACCGGCGCCCGCGAGGCGCTCGCGGTCGCGGGCCGCGACCACGAAGGCCTGGTCGTCGCGTTCGGTGACTACTCCGAGGCCAGTGGTGAGCGGGCGATGCGCGGCGCCCTCGACGCCGGCCCGGTGCCGGATGCCGTGTTCGCGGCGTCGGACCTCATGGCCGTGGGGGCCCTGCGGGTGCTGCGACAGGCCGGGTTGCGGGTCCCCGACGACGTCGCGCTCGTCGGGTTCGACGACTCAGCGGTCTGCCGGCACACCGACCCGGAGCTGACCTCGGTGCACCAGCCCATCGAGGAGATGGGCCGGGTGATGGCCGACCTGCTGCTCGGCAGGATCGCGGGGGAGCCCGTGGCGGCCCAGACGGTGCTGCCCACGCGCCTCGTGGTGCGCGCCTCGGCCTGACGCCTGACGGGGAAGGGCTCAGGCGTCGTCAGCCGGCACCAACAGCCCTGCCAGACAGAGCGATCGGCGCACACCCGGGTCGAGGGCAGCCGCGTCGGCGTGACCGGCCAGAACGTCCATGACAGCCGCCCGGTGGTCGGCCGGAACGTCGACCCGCGCCACCCTGGTCACCAGGGTCACGACCCCGGCGCTGCGGCCCCACTCCCACCGGGCGGCGAGGTGGCGGCGCGGCCGCCACACCGTGTCAGGGTCCGCGGTGGCCGCGTGCTGGCCGAGCACCCCGAGCGGCTCGGCCCGCTGCGCCGACCTGACCCTGCGCGCCAGCGCGGCCGCGAGCTCGTCGTCGGTGACCGCGTCGAGGGCGGCGTCCACGGCGGCCCGGATGCCGTCGCGCAGCCCGGCGGCGAGGCCGGCGTCGAGCGGGTCGACGCCGAGGCCGAGCGAGGCCCGCACGGCCGGGTCGGCGTCGAGCCGCCGCCCGACCGCCGTGAGGAGGTCGTCGGCGAGCTGGCGCCGCGTCCACACGTGCACGCCCATCGTCAGGTGGATGCTCGTGCCACCGAGGGCGGTGGCCGAGTGCAACCAGCCCCGCGGCACGTAGAGGCAGTCGCCCGGCGCGAGGACCACGTCGACGGTGGGGGGCCCCTCGGCGGCGAGGCGCACGGCATCCCGGTGGTCGGTCCACGGCTGGTCGCGCCGTGGGAACTCGATGACGGGAGGGCGCACCTGCCAGTGCTTCTCGCCGGTCACCTGCAGCACGAAGACGTCGTGCACGTCGTAGTGGTCGTCGAAGCCGCGGTTCTGCGGCGGGGTCACGTAGGCGTTGACCTGCACCGGGTGGCCGAGGTCGGCGGCGAGGCCCTGGGCGGCGTCGGCGACCGGCGGCCAGGTGCGGTGCAGGGCCTGCAGCACGATGGTCGCGCCGTCGGCGAAGTGGCGCAGCACCCGGTCCTCGCTGACCTGGTCGCTGATCGCCGCGCCGACGCCACCGCCGAGGGTGAAGGTCGTGGGGTCGAGGGTGCGACCGTCCTTGGCCATCCGCAGGAAGGGGGTGCGCAGGGCGCGCCGCGAGATCAGCTCGTCGACGGCATCCGGCCCGAACACGTCGACGCCGGCCGGGCGGTCCGCGGCGCGGGTCAACAGGGGCCGCCGGCCCCAGTGCTGTTCGGCGAACGTCTCGCGGTCGAGCGCGACGAGCCAGCCGAGCCCGTGGCCCCCCACCGGGGGGAGGGGAGCCACGGGCCGGGTCGGGGGAGGCGTGGTCACTGCGAGGCGTCGGCCCCTCCGTCGGCTCCGCCGTCGTGCTCGCCGGGCTCTGCCGGTGCGCCCGCGCCGCTGTCGGCCGGGCCCTCGGCCCCTCCGTCGGCTCCGCCGTCGGCTCCGCCGTCGTGCTCGCCGGGCTGACCGGAGTCGTCCGCGCCGCTGTCGGCCGGTCCCTCCGCGTTGCCGAGCTTGCCGTCGCCGTCGGGCAGCGGCTCGATGGTGCTGTCGCTCATGGCTCCCCACCTTTCTCTCGGGCGCCCCCTGCGGCGGCGCTGACCCTCATTCCAGCAGCCGGGTCGACCGCTCGGGGCTTTGCACCCTGCGCAGATGCCCGTTCGTCGAGGGATGGCGCTCGCCGGGCGCGCCACCGGGTCGAACACGGGGGGAGTGCGAGCCGGGCGCTGCCACGATGGGGGCATGGCCCTGGACGTCGAGCTGTCCGAGACGAGGGACTTCCTCGCCCACCACGAACCCTTCGACGCCCTCCCGGACGCCGTGCTCGACGCCCTCCCGGCGCGGCTGTCCGTCGAGTACTTCCGCCGGGGCAGCCGGCTGATCGAGCGCGGCCGGGACAACTCCCACCTCTACGTGCTGCGCTCGGGCGCCGCCGAGGTGCACGACGCCCAGGGCAGCCTGGTCGACCGGGGCGGCGAGGGCTCGTGCTTCGGCTCGATCAGCCTGACCCAGGGCAACCCCTCGACCTTCGACGTCACGGCGATCGAGGACTCCCTGGCCCTGCTCCTGCCGGCCGAGGACTTCCACCGGCTGTGCGCCGACCACCCCGAGGTCGACAGCTTCTTCGACGCGCAGCGGGCCAGCCGGATGCGCGGGGCGGTCGCGTCCCTGCAGCTCTCGTCGACCGGCAGCGCGATCCTCAAGACCAGGGTGCGCGACCTCGTCGGCCGGGAGCCGGTCGCCGTGGCGACGACGGCCACCGTGCGCGAGGCGGCCCGGGTGATGTCGCAGCACCGGGTGTCCTCGCTGCTCGTCATGGACGGCGAGCGGCTCGCCGGCATCATCACCGACCGCGACCTGCGCACCCGGGTGCTGGCCGCCGACGTCGACCCCGGCGTCGGCGTGACCGAGGTGATGACGGCGGACCCGGTGACCGGCGCGGTCGACGCGTTGGCCTTCGAGGTGCTGCTCGAGATGGTCGGGCGGCACATCCACCACCTGCCGATCGTCGACGGGGACGCCCGGCCGGTCGGCATCGTCACGACGACCGACCTGCTGCGCCTGGAACAGGCCAACCCCGTCTACCTCGCCGGGGACGTCTCCAAGCAGACCGACGTCGCCGGGGTCGCCCGGGTCGCGAGCCGGCTGCCCCAGGTCGTGCAGGCGCTCGTCGAGCAGGACGCGTCGGCCGACGACATCGGCCGGGTCGTCACCGCGGTGGGGGATGCCGTGGAGCGGCGCGTCATCGCGCTCGCCGAGGCCGACCTCGGCCCACCCCCGGTGCCCTACTGCTGGGTGGCGCTCGGGTCGCGGGCGCGCCTCGAGCAGGCGCTCGCCGCCGACCAGGACAACGCGATCGTCATCGACGACTCGATGCGCCCCGAGCACGCCGCGTGGTTCGAGGCGCTCGCGGCGCGGGTGACCGACGGCCTCGTCGAGTGCGGCTACCCGCGCTGCCCGGGCGACGTCATGGCCACCAACCCCCGCTGGCGCCAGCCGCTCGCCCGGTGGCGCCAGGAGTTCTCGACGTGGCTGCACCAGCCGGTGCCCGACGCGATCCTGGGCGCCAGCATCTTCTTCGACATGCGCCCGGTGCACGGCGACCCGGCGCTCTTCGCGGCCTTGCAGCGGCACGTGCTCACGGCATCACCGGGGTCGAGGGTGTTCCTCGCCCACCTGGCGAAGCAGGCGACCGCCAACGAGCCGCCGCTCGGGTTCTTCCGCGGACTGGTGCTCGAGAAGGCCGGCGACCACAAGGACACCCTCGACATCAAGCGCGGCGGCCTCGGCGCCGTGGTCGAGCTCGCCCGGGCGCACGCGCTCTCGGTGGGCAGCCCGGCGGTCAACACCCAGGCGCGGATCGAGGCGGCGCGCGAGGCCGGCATCTTCGGCGCCGAACGGGCCGACGACCTGCGCGACGCCTTCGAGTTCATCTCGTACGTGCGGCTCCGACACCAGGCGGCCCAGGTGCGCCGGGGCGAGCCGACCGACAACTTCGTCTCGCCGGGCGACCTGTCGAGCTTCGACAAGCGGCACCTGCGCGAGGCGTTCGCCATCGTGCGGGCGGCCCAGTCGGCCCTCGCGCACCGCTACCCCATGCAGTACATCTCGTGAGCCTGTTCCGCCGCTCGCCGGAGCAGCGGCGGGAGAAGGCGCTGCGCTCGGCCCGGCCCGGGCCGCTGCGTGACTACCTCGAGGCGGCGTTGCCCGACCCCGGTACGCCGCTGGGGGACCTGCGCCTGCTGGCCGTCGACATCGAGACGACCGGGCTCGACCCGCGCCGCGACCGGGTGCTCTCCATCGGGTGGCTGCCGGTCGACGGCGCGCGGGTCGTGCTGGGTGGGGCCGGGCGGGTGGTCGTGCGCGACGAGGGCGGGGTCGACGGCGTCGGGCAGAGCGCCACGGTGCACGGGCTCACCGACGACCGGCTCGCCGGTGGGGCGCCCCTCGAGGATGCCGTCGCGCGCCTGCTCGAGGCGCTGGCCGGGCGGGTGCTGCTCGCCCACTTCGCCCGGATCGAGACCGCGTTCCTCGCGGCGGTGTGCGAGCGCGCCTGGGGCGCCGGGATGCCGTGCGTCGTGGTCGACACCTTCGAGCTGGAACGGCGTGCGGTGGCCGGGGGCTGGGGGGCCGAGCCGGCGGGTGGGGCGCTGCGGCTGTGGACCGCCCGGGAGCGGCGCGGTCTCCCGGTCTACCGGGCGCACGAGGCGCTCACCGACGCCCTGGCCTGCGCCGAGCTCTACCTCGCGCAGTGCGCGGAGCTGCAGGCGCGGTCCCCGGAGACGACTCTGACCCTCCGCCACGTGGTGGCGTGAGGGTCAGGTGTGTGTGTGGTGCTCCCCCGAGGCTTCGGGGTCAGCCGATCCGGTCGTGGCTGGACTGGGCCATCACGTGGATCTCGTAGGACTCGCGAGCGATGTCGCGGTCGGCGTGGGCGCTCCAACCGCCACCGTGGTGGCGGCTCGTGCGCAGTTGCGAGGCAATGGAACGTGCCTTCTCGAAGGAGATGATCGGGGTTCTCATGAGTCCATTGTGAACCCGACAACTGTTCAGCACAACGTGGCTCTACTTAGCAGTAGTTAAGTTTGGCTTAGTATTGGGGAATGCTCGACCCCCACCGGCTCCGTGTCTTCCGTTCCGTCGTGGCGAGCGGCTCGGTGCAGGCCGCCGCCGACAACCTCGGCCTCACCTCCTCGGCGGTCAGCCAGCACCTCACGGCCCTGCAGAAGGAGACCGGGTTGCGGCTGTTCCAGCGGGTCGGCCGAGGCATCGCCCCGACCGAGGCGGCGCTCGTGCTCGACGCCCAGAGCGACGAGGTGATGAGCCAGTGGGGCCGGCTGGACCAGGTCGTCGCCGACCTGCGCGACGGGCGATCGGGGCGGTTGTCGATCGGCTACTTCGCCTCGGCCGGCGCCGCGTGGATGCCGTCGCTCGTCAAACGCCTGACCGCCGAGTTCCCCGACCTCGTGCTCGAGCTGGTGCTCAACGAGGTCGAGCAGAAGGTGCCGCGCCTCGACATCGACCTGGCCATCGACCCACCCGACGGCCCTTTGCCCAGCGGCTACCGGCGCACCGAGCTCACCGAGGACCAGTTCGTGGCGATCGTGCCCCGCGGCCATCCGCTGGCCGACGCCGGCTCGATCTCCCTCGCCGACCTGCGGGGCGAGACCTGGGTGAGCAACGACTACCCGCGGGCCTACGGCCACCGCCTGGTGGTGGCCGCCTGCAGCGCGGCCGGCTTCCGGCCCCGGTTCAGCGTGCAGGCCCAGGACCACTACACGGCGATCGGCTTCGTCGGCGCCGGGATCGGCGTCTCCGTGCTTCCCGGCCTCGCGGCGCGCAGCCTGCCGGCGACCGTCGTGCGGCTCGACCTCGAGGCCCCGACCCCGGTGCGGTACCTCGCGGCCGTCATCCGCGACCTGGGGGCGCCGAACCCGCCGGCCGACCGCGCGGTGGCCCTGCTCAAGGAGCTGATCGCGCACCCGAGCTCGACGCCCCGCCGGTCCGCGCGCCGCTGACTTCGCGAAGAGGTGGAGGGGTCGGTCAGAACCGCGGGGAGGGGGTTGGGCGGGGGGGAGCGGGCTAGGTCGCAGGGGAGGGGGGTCAGACCCGGGCGCGCTCGGGCTCGGGCTCGGACTCGGATGCCGTGCGCTCGCCTCCCAGCTCTCCCGACTCCAGGCGCTCGGCGAGCTTGACGCCCTCGACGTCGAGGTCGGGCAGGAGGCGGTCGAGCCAGCGCGGGAGGTACCAGGCGCGGTCGCCGAGCAGGTGCATGACCGCGGGGGTCAGCGTCATCCGCACGAGCACGGCATCCACGAGCACGCCGACGGCGAGGGCGAACCCGATCGGCCGGATCATCACCAGGTGCGAGAACGCGAACCCGAGGAACACCGAGGTCATGATGATCGCCGCCGCGGTCACGACCTTCGCGCCGTGGACGAAGCCGGTGCGCACCGCGGTGCGCGAGTCCTCCCCGTGTGATCGGGCCTCGTGCATGCCCGAGACCAGGAACATCTGGTAGTCCATCGCGAGGCCGAACAGCACGCCGATGACGATGATCGGCATGAAGGACAGCAGCGGGCCGGGCTGGTTGACACCGAGCAGCCCACCGAGCCAGCCCCACTGGTGCACCGCGACGGTCAGGCCGAACGCCGCGCCCACCGACAGCAGGAACCCGGCGGTCGCGACGACCGGGACGACGATCGAGCGGAACACCAGCATGAGGATGACGAGAGAGAGACCGACGACGACCAGCAGGTAGGGCGGCAGGGCCGCGCCGAGCCGCTCGGAGATCTCGATGTTCGCGACGGTCTGGCCGGTCAGCCCGATGTCGGTGCCGGTGTGCCGGGCGTAGGTGTCGGCCGAGAAGTGGATCGCACGCACCGTCTCGACGGTGGCGGGGTCGGCGGGGCCGGTGGCCGGCACGACCTGGAACGCAAGGGTCGACCGGTCGGCGCTCACCCCGAAGGGCAGCACGCTGGTGACACCGTCGACGTCCATCAGGTCGGTCGCGATGGTCGCCTGGGCGTTCAGCACCTCGGCGTCGGTGCGGGCCGCGCCCTGCTCGGGGAGGGTCGCGACGGCGATGATCGGCCCGTTGACGCCGGGCCCGAACTCGTCGGCGATCGTCGTGTAGGCGGTGTGCGCGCTCGTGCCGGTGGCCTCGCTGCCGCCGTCGGACAGGCCGAGCTGGATCTGGCTGACCGGCACGGCGGCGACGCCGAGCAGGGCGACGACGGCGGCCACCGTGAGCCACGGGTGACGGGTGACGAGCCCCACGTACCAGCCGCCGTGCTCCTCCTCGCGCTCGTGGGCCGGGGCCCGGCGGGTGGTGACGTCGCCGGGCACCGAGAAGCCGTGCGCGCGCCATCCCCGCTTCGACACCACGCGGGTCCTCATCAGCGCCAGGACGGCCGGGCTCACCGTGACGGCCACGGCCACGGTCACCGCGACGGTCGCCGCGGCGACCAGACCCATCTGGGCCAGGATCGGCAGGCCGGAGAGGACGAGCGCGGCGAGCGCGATGACGACGGTCGTGCCGGCGAAGACCACGGCACTGCCGGCGGTGGCGACGGACCGGGCGATCGACTCGCGCAGGTCGTCACCGCGCAGGATGTTGCCGCGGTGCCGGTTGACGATGAACAGCGCGTAGTCGATGCCGACGGCGAGCCCGAGCATCAGGGCCAGCGACGGGGTCATCGTGTTGAGGTCGGTGAACACCGTGAAGGCGACGGCCCCGGCCAGGCCCACGCCGACGCCGAGCAGCGCGACGAGGAGCGGCAGCCCGGCGGCGATGAGGCTGCCCAGCATGATGACGAGCACCCCGAGGGCGACGGTCAGGCCGAGCACCTCGCCGGGCCCGACGAGCGAGGTGTCCTGGGTGATCTCGACGCTGTAGTGCGCGGTCAGGCCGGCAGCGGCCAGGGCTGGGTCCGCGCGATCGGGGATGAGGGCGCGGTCGTCGACCGGGATGGACTGGGCGTTGTCGTCGAACTGCACCTGCACGACCGCGTGGCGGCCGTCCTCGGTGACCAGCCGGGTGGCCGAGGTCGCCGCGGCGACGGCCTTGCCGTCCTCGTACTGCGCCCGGCCGGCGGTGAGGTCGGCCGAGCCCTGCTCGAGCTCGGCCCTGCCCTTCTCGAGCTCGGCGCGGCCCTGCGTGACCTGCTCGCGCAGACCGGGGATGCTCGGGTCGTCCGGGTTCGCGGCCTCGAGCTGGGCGAGCAGCGACTCCCCGCCGGAGAGCTGGAACTCGGCCTGTCCGAGCTTCTCCCGACCGGCGTCGAGCGCGGCCTGACCGTCCTCGAGGTCGGCCGCGGCCGCGGCGACGTCGTCGGCGCTCTGGTCGAGCTGTTCCTGCGCCTCGAACGGGTTGGTGACCCGCTTGACGTGCGGCACGTCGCCCCACGCGGCGAAGACCTGCTCGGCGGCCGCGCGCTGGACGTCGGTGATGGCCGCACCGTCGGTGCTCTCGAGCACCACGGTGCCGGCGCCCCCGGCGGCCTCGGGGATCTCCTCGCCGAGCCGCTCGATGACCTTCTCGAACTGCGTGCCGGGGATGGAGATCTGGCTGGTCAGCGGCTGGCCGACGGTGCCGGCGAGGACGCCGAGGCCCACGAGCAGCGCGAGCCAGAGGGCGAGCGTGCGCCAGGCGTGCGCCGCACACCAGCGGCCGACGCGGTACAGGAGGGAGGACATGGGACCTTCCGAGGTCAGGAGGGGCTGAAGGGGGTTCGCGTGGGGTCGAGGCCGACGCGCAGCTGCGCCACGGTGGCCTCCAGGTTGTCCTGCACGGACGGGACGTGGTCGTGCGGGCCGGCCGTGGCCGTGGCCCGCGCCCACACCCGGAAGGACGCCTCGGCGGCGCCGGACAGCGTCGAGGCGTAGGTCGCGACGAGCAGGTCGGTGCTGCCCTCGGGCAGTCGTCCCCGCAGCCAGCCCTCGAGCCAGTCGAGCCACGAGTGCAGCTCGACGAGGATGAGCCCTCGCGCGTGCGGCGAGGCGTCGCCCGCGGCGGCCAGCACGGCGATCCGCTCGACGAGGGTGTCGTCGCCCGGGTCGGTGATCACGGCGAGCGCGCTGTCGAGCACGTCCTCGTCGTGCGGCCGGGCGTCGAGGCAGTCCCCGATCAGGGCGAAGAACTCGGTGATGCTGGCGGTGAGCACCGACTCGACCGAGGGGAAGTAGTTGAAGAAGGTGCGCCGCGACACCCCGGCACGGTCGGCCACCGCCTCGGCGGTCAGGCCCTCGAAGCCGGTGTCGCGCACCAGCGCGTAGGCGGCCTCGGTGAGGGCGCGGCGGGTGTCCTCCCGCTTGCGGGCACGCAGCGAGCAGCCGTCGTCGTGGAAGCGGGGCCGGGTGATCACCGAGTCAGCCTAGGCAGACGTGCACGGCAGTGCAAATCTGCACCGGCATGCAGTGTGAACCTTGGACAGCGTCCGCGTGAGACGCTGTGGCCATGGCTGAGCGCACGGCACCGGGGCCGCGCGAAGAGGCGCTGGTGCGCCGCATTCGCGAGTCCGTCATCGGCGAGGACCACGTCATGACCACCCCCTACGGGAGGCGCCGGGTCACGTATGCCGACTACACGGCATCCGGTCGTGCCCTCACCTTCCTCGAGGACTTCATCCGTGACGAGGTGCTGCCCGGGTACGCGAACACCCACACCGAGTCCAGCGGCACCGGCCTGCAGACCACCCGGCTGCGCGAGGACGCCCGCGGGATCATCCACGAGGCGGTGCACGGGGACGACGACACCGTCGTGATCTTCACCGGGTCCGGCTGCACGGGCGCGATCGACAAGCTGATCGGTGTGCTCGGGCTGCGGATCCCCTCGGCCCTCGAGGACCGGTGGCACCTGTCCCAGCAGATCCCTGCCGACCAGCGTCCGGTCGTCTTCATCGGGCCCTACGAGCACCACTCCAACGAGATCCCGTGGCGTGAGTCGATCGCCGACGTCGTCACCATCCGCGAGGACGCCGACGGCGGGGTGTGCCAGGAGCACCTGCGCGAACGGCTCGAGGAGTTCGCCGACCGACCGCTGCTCATCGGCTCGTTCAGCGCGGCGTCGAACGTCACCGGCATCGTCTCCGACACCTACGGCATCTCCACGCTGCTGCACCAGCACGGCGCCCTGGCCTTGTGGGACTTCGCCGCCGCCGCGCCCTACGTCGACATCGAGATGACGGCCCCCGCGGACGGCGACCCCCTTGCCTACAAGGACGCGATCTTCCTCTCGCCGCACAAGTTCATCGGCGGCCCGTCGACACCGGGGGTGCTCGTCGCGCGGCGCGAGCTGTTCACCAACCGGGTGCCGGTCGTGCCCGGCGGCGGCACCGTCGCCTACGTCAACCCCGAGGACCACGCCTACCTCTCCGACCCCGCCCATCGCGAGGAGGGTGGCACCCCGGCGATCATCGAGGCGGTGCGGGCCGGGCTGGTCTTCCAGCTCAAGGAGGCCGTCGGCGTCGAGACGATCCGGGCCCACGAGGAGCGTCTGCTGGCGCGCGCGGTGGAGGCCTGGCGCGAGGAGCCGTCCATCGAGGTGCTCGGCAACCTCGACGCACCACGGCTGTCGATCGTCTCGTTCGTGGTGCGCGCGCCCTCGGGCCACTGGCTGCACCACAACTTCGTCGTCGCGGTGCTCAACGACCTCTTCGGCGTGCAGTCGCGGGGGGGCTGCTCGTGCGCCGGCCCCTACGGCCACCGGTTGCTCGGCATCGACCTCGAGCGTTCCCACGAGTTCGAGCGCGAGATCACCGGCGGCTGCGAGGGCATCAAGCCGGGCTGGGTGCGGGTCAACTTCAACTACTTCCTGTCCGACGCCGTCGCCGACTACGTCGTGGATGCCGTGCGACTCGTCGCGCGTGACGGCTGGCGCCTGCTGGGCGACTACCTCTTCGACCCGCTCACCGGTCGGTGGCGGCACCGCGACGGGCTGGTCGAGCCCCCGATCCGGCTCGGCGCGGTCGGGTACGCCGAGGACGGGTCGATGGTCGTGCCCCGCTCCGACGCCCGTGGGGGAGAGGAGCTGCTCGCCGAGCACCTGCGCGACGGCGCCGCCATCCTCGCGGCGGCCACGCCACCGGACCTCGAGAAGCACGCGGCCGGCCTGTCGCCCGACTTCGAGCACCTGCGCTGGTTCGACCTGCCCGAGAGCGCGATTCCCCGGTGAGTGAGGGGCCTGCCGGTCCGTCGCCGGGTGGCGCGGCCGCTCCGCTCCTCGGTGAGCCGGTGCCCGGCTGGACGGTGCGGCCCTGGCCGCCCCGGGCGACACTGGTCGGCCGGACCGCGGTGCTCGAGCCCCTGCGCGCCGCACACGTCGACGACCTCACGCGGGCCTGGGCCGACACCGACGACGCACACTGGGCCCACCTGCCGCTCGAGCGTCCGGAGGGCCGGGACGAGGTCGCGGACGTCGTCGCAGCGATGGTCGACGACCCCGGGTGGGTGTCGTACGCAGTCGTGGTGCAGGGTCGCGCCGCGGGAGTCCTGTCACTGATGCGGATCGACCCGGCGAACGGGTCGATCGAGATCGGCGCGGTCATCTACGGCAGTGCGCTGATGCGCACCGTCGCGTCGACCGAGGCGCAACGGCTGCTCATGGGGCACGTGCTCGACGACCTGCGCTACCGGCGGCTGGAGTGGAAGTGCAACGCGCTCAACGCCCCGTCGCGCGCCGCCGCCCTGCGGTTGGGCTACACGTTCGAGGGGGTCTTCCGGCAGGCGATGGTCGTCAAGGGTCGCAACCGCGACACGGCCTGGTTCTCCATGCTCGACTCCGAGTGGCCCGCGGTGCGAGCTCGGCTCGACGCCTGGCTCGACCCGGCGAACTTCGACGAGGTGGGGCGGCAGCGTCGGCGACTCGCGCGCTGACACCAGTTCAGGCTCGCGTGGGCTGCGGTTGTGGGTGAAAACCGTTGCACACGGGCAGGTTTTCACCCACGTTGCCCGTTCAGGCCAGGCCGGCTCCTCGTCGGACGGCCCGGACCACGACGTCCTGCAGGATGCCGTGTCCGCCTCCCGTGCCCTCGAGCGTCCGGGGGTGCTCCCCGGCGGTGACGACGTCCCACGTCCCGGGGTCGAGGCGCTCGGTGATGCTCGTGGCGGTGACGCTGGCCTCGGCGGGAGGGTGCTGGTCGTCGGGTGCGCCGTGGCCGCCGTGGCCGGTGTGCAGGTGGCCCACGACGAGCAGCGACCCGCCAGGAGCGACCCAGCTCGAGAGCCGGTCGTAGAACTCGAGCTGTGGCATCGCCGGGTGGGCGTAGTGCGTGGTCACCAGGTCATAGGTCCGTGCGGGGTCCCAGGAGCTCAGGTCGGCCTGCACCCACCGGACCCCTTCGCCCACGCCCGCTTCGGCTGCCCGATCGGCCGCTCGCGCCAGGGGCTCCGCGGCGATGTCGACCGCGGTGACCTGCCACCCGGCCAGGCCGAGCCAGATCGCCTCGGCGCCCTCGCCGCAGCCGGCCTCCAACGCCGTGCCGGGCGTCAGGTCGCCGACCTCGTGCACGAGGTACGGGTTCGGTGGGAGCTGGTGGCCGCCAGCGGAGCCGGCCTCGGCCCGGTCGTAGTGCCTGTCCCAGTAGTCCTTGTCGAACTCGTGGTCCACGGCCTGCCCCTTGGTCGGCTCCGGCCTCCCGGCGGCAGCGGTCGGGTCGTCGTTCACGATTCGTGGTCCTGCGCGCCATGGGGTGGGTGGAGCACCTCGGTGCGCGTCACGGCATCCGGGGTGATCGGGCCGTAGACGTGTGGGAACCGTTCTCCGGCAACGGGATCGACGACGTCCCACTGCAGGGGTGAGGCGAGCCGCTCGGGGTCGACGGTGAGGAGGACGAGGTCGCCGGCGTACGCGGCGTAGTACCGGCTCAGCACGCCGGGAACCTGCTCCGGCGCGGAGCAGTGGATGAAGCCCTCCTCCTCGAGCGTGCGCCC
>DASQEZ010000348.1:0-4990 GCA_035633415.1 Ornithinibacter sp.
CCGACCGAGACCCGGGTGAACCCGCCGGCTGCCAGCACCTCGAAATCAGCGGCGGTGACCGAGTCGGGGTTGGCCTCGGTGGTCACCTCGGCGTCGGGAGCGAGCCCGAACCGCTCCCGGATGCCGTCGACGCACCGCACCAGGTCGGCCGCCGGCAGCAGGGTGGGCGTGCCGCCACCGACGAACACCGTGTCGACCGGACCGGATCGCGAGCCGAGCACCCGTGCGGCGACGTCGAGCTCGGCGAGGGCGGAGCCGACGAAGGTGGCCGTCGTGGCGCCCGGGCCGAGCTCGGTCACCGTGTAGGTGTTGAAGTCGCAGTAGCCGCAGCGCACCGCGCAGAACGGCACGTGCACGTACATCCCGAGCCGCGAGCCCGCGAGGGTGGCGAGCGCCTCGGGCGGCAGCTCGCCGGTCTCCGGCGCGGGGTCGCCGTCGGGCAGTCTGGGCACCGAGCCATTGTCCCCGACGGGCCCGACCTACGATGACACGGTGACGGACCGGTGGATCGAGCTCGACGGAATCGTCAACATGCGTGACCTCGGTGGTCTGCCGACGCACGGTGGCGGGCACACGGCATCCGGGCGGTTGATCCGCTCCGACAACCTGCAGGACCTCACCGAGGCCGACGTCCAACGGCTCGTCGACGAGCTCGGCGTGACCGACATCGTCGACCTGCGCACCGGAACCGAGCTGCACATGGAGGGGCCGGGCCCGCTGCGCCGCGTCGAGTCGCTGACCCACCACCACCACTCGCTCATCGAGGAGCGTACGAGGGACGAGAGCGTCGAGGCGCTCGGCGCCCGGGCGCTGCCCTGGCGCGACGACGACCCGGTGCGCGACGCGTCGTTCTGGACGCAGCACTACCTCGGGTACCTCGCCCGGCGCCCCGACTCGGTCGCCGCCGCCCTCGAGGTTGTCGCCACCGCGCAGGGCGCGGTCGTCGTCCACTGTGCCGCCGGCAAGGACCGCACCGGGACCGTCGTGGCGATGGCGCTCGACGTGGCCGGGGTGCCGCACGACGAGATCGTGAAGGACTACGTGCTCACCGGGGAGCGCCTCGAGCAGATCGTCGGGCGCCTGATGCCGCGGGACGCCTACGGCCCGGCACTGGCGAAGCAGAAGCTCGCGGACCAGCTGCCGCGCCCCGAGTCCATCCGCGCCATCCTCGCCGCGGTCGACGAGGGTTGGGGAGGAGCGGCTGGATGGCTGCTCGCCCACGGGTGGGGCGACGCAGAGGTCGAGCGCCTCCGCCGGCGGCTCACCGCGCCGGCTTCTCGCTGACGTAGATCGTGATGACGCCCTCCACGACCACGACGCCGTCGGTGCGCACTGCCCTGACCCGCACCGGAACGTCACCGGGCTGCTCCCAGCTCGCCGGGTCGGTCTCGGCCACGCAGAGCAGGTCGGTCGTCG
This sequence comes from Ornithinibacter sp., assembly GCA_035633415.1. Lineage (GTDB taxonomy): Bacteria > Actinomycetota > Actinomycetes > Actinomycetales > Dermatophilaceae > Fodinibacter. The sequence continues at coordinate 1,417 of DASQEZ010000348.1, forward strand.
ACTTCGCCAGGTAGGCCACCTGCATCCCCTTCGGGATCCAGCGCCGGCCCTTGGGGGTCGTCGCCTCGGCGAGCAGGCCCATGGCGGCCTCCAGCCCGTTGCACACCGCGATGGCGTGCACGGTGCCGAGGTGGTTCTGCACCGCACGCCGCTTGCGGATGGTCAGCTCGGCGTGGTGCGGGCGCACGTCACGCACCTGGGGACGCACGGTGCGGAAGTAGGGCGCCTTGTTCGCGAACACCAGCGAGAAGGCGCGCTTGCCGAACGGTCGCGCGGCGGCGCGCTGGTACAGGGCGTAGGTGTCGGGCACCCGCCGAGGTTACCCGTCGGTACAGCGGGCCGCGTTAGCGTGTGGCGATGCCCACCCCTCCCCTGCCCGGCCAGCCGGGCTTCGTCGTCCCGGCCCCGCAGGACCGACCCCGGCAGGACCGCCGGGCAGTGCGGGTGCTCGTGCTCGACGAGGCCGACCGGATGCTGCTCTTCCAGGACTCCGACCTCGGGCTCGACCCGGTGCTGCACTGGTGGGTCACGCCCGGTGGCGGCGTCGACCCCGGCGAGAGCGACCTCGAGGCCGGGGTGCGCGAGCTGTGGGAGGAGACGGGGCTCGTCGTGCGGGCCGGCGACCTCGTCGGCCCGCTGATGACCCGCCTCGCCGTGCACGGCTACAGCGACAAGGTCGTCGACCAGGTCGAGGTGTTCTACGTCGTGCGCGTGCCGGCCTTCGAGGTCGACACCACGGCGCACACCGAGGAGGAGCAGCTGACCGTCGCCGACATCCGGTGGTGGTCCCTCGAGGACCTGGCCACCACGTCGGAGGACGTGTGGCCGCGCGACGTGCTGGCCGTGCTCGACCTCGCCGCCCGCCCGCACGAGTGGCGCGCCGGCCCCGTGCAGGCGGCGCCGGTGGAGGAGTCCAGCGTCCCCGCCTCGTGAGAGGTTTGCCGCATGGATGCGAAGGAGACGGCGTGGCGGTACCTGACGGCCCAGCGGGAGGCGGTGCTCTGGAAGGTCGAGGGGTTGTCCGAGCGTGACCAGCGGATGCCGATGACGACATCCGGCACCAACGTCCTCGGCCTCGTCAAGCACCTCGCCGGGTGCGAGGCCGAGTACTTCGGGGGGTGCCTGGGCCGCCCGTGGCCGCAGCCGATGGCGTTCTGGGCCGATGACGCCGAGCCCAACGCCGACATGTGGGCGACGCCGGACGAGTCCCCGGCGCAGATCCTCGATCTCTACCGTCGGGTCACGGCGTTCGCCGACGAGACGATCGCGCCCCTCGGGCTCGACGCCCCCGCCACGGTGCCGTGGTGGCGCACCCCGGAGACCGACCTGCACACGCTCCTGGTGCACATGGCGGTCGAGACCGCACGGCACGCCGGGCACCTCGACATCCTGCGCGAGCAGCTCGACGGTGCGCGCGGGCTGCGCGACGGGATGACCAACCTCCCTGACGTCGACGCAGCCTGGTGGGACGCCTACGTCACGACGCTGCGCGGCATCGCCGAACGGTCGGGCTGAGCCGCTACTTCTTGGTGGCCTGGGCGCCGGCGCCGTCGGAGGTGAGCGCGGCGATGAAGGCCTCCGGCGGCACCTCGACCGAGCCGATGTTCTTCATCCGCTTCTTGCCCGCCTTCTGCTTCTCGAGCAGCTTGCGCTTGCGCGAGATGTCGCCGCCGTAGCACTTGGCCAGGACGTCCTTGCGGATCGCCCGGATGTTCTCGCGGGCGATGACCCGCGCGCCCACGGCGGCCTGGATCGGCACCTCGAACTGCTGGCGCGGGATGAGCTCCTTGAGCTTGCCGGCCATCATGATGCCGTAGCCGTACGCCTTGTCCTTGTGGACGATCGCCGAGAACGCGTCGACGGTCTCGCCCTGGAGCAGGATGTCGACCTTGACGAGGTCGGCGGCCTGGTCGCCATCGGGTTCGTAGTCGAGGCTGGCGTAGCCGCGCGTGCGCGACTTGAGCTGGTCGAAGAAGTCGAAGACGACCTCCGCGAGCGGCAGCGTGTAGCGCATCTCGACCCGCTCCGCGGAGAGGTAGTCCATGCCGAGCAACGTGCCGCGCTTGCCCTGGCAGAGCTCCATGATCGCGCCGATGAACTCGCTGGGGGCGAGCACCGTGGCGCGCACCTTGGGCTCGCGCACCTCGGCGATCTTGCCGCCGGGGAACTCGCTGGGGTTGGTCACGGTGATCGTCGTGCCGTCGTCCATCGACACCTCGTAGACGACGTTCGGCTGGGTGGAGATCAGCTCGAGGTCGAACTCGCGCTCGAGCCTCTCGCGCACGATCTCGAGGTGCAGCAGGCCGAGGAAGCCGCAGCGGAAGCCGAAGCCCAGCGCCACCGAGGTCTCCGGCTCGTAGACGAGCGCGGCGTCGTTGAGCTTGAGCTTGTCGAGGGCCTCGCGCAGGGCGGGGTAGTCGGAGCCGTCGAGGGGGAACAGCCCGGAGAAGACCATCGGTTTGGGGTCGCGGTAGCCGCCCAGGGCGGTGCTCGCGGGCTTGTTGAGGTTGGTCACGGTGTCGCCGACCCGGCTCTGACGCACGTCCTTCACCCCGGTGATGAGGTAGCCGACCTCGCCGACGCCCAGGCCCTTGCCCGGAACTGGCTCGGGGCTGATCACGCCGATCTCGAGCAGCTCGTGGGTGGCCCGGGTCGACATCATGATGATGCGCTCGCGCGGGTTGAGGTTGCCGTCGATGACTCGCACGTAGGTGACCACGCCGCGGTAGGTGTCGTAGACGGAGTCGAAGATCATCGCGCGCGCCGGGGCGTCGGCGTTCCCCGAGGGAGCCGGGACCTGCCGGACGATCTCGTCGAGCAGCGGCTCGACGCCCACGCCCGTCTTGCCGGAGACGTGGAAGCAGTCCTCCGGCTCGCACCCGATCAGCTTGGCGAGCTCCTCCGCGTACTTCTCCGGCTGGGCCGCAGGAAGGTCGATCTTGTTGAGCACCGGGATGATGGTGAGCTCGTTCTCCATCGCGAGGTAGAGGTTGGCGAGGGTCTGCGCCTCGATGCCCTGGGCCGCGTCGACGAGCAGCACCGCACCCTCGCACGCCGCCAGGCTGCGGCTCACCTCGTAGGTGAAGTCGACGTGTCCCGGGGTGTCGATCATGTTGAGCACGTGGTGCGCCCCGTCGAGGTCCCACGGCATCCGCACGGCCTGGCTCTTGATCGTGATCCCGCGCTCGCGCTCGATGTCCATCCGGTCGAGGTACTGGGCACGCATCGACCGGTCGTCGACGACGCCGGTGATCTGCAGCATGCGGTCGGCCAGGGTCGACTTGCCGTGGTCGATGTGGGCGATGATGCAGAAGTTGCGAATCGCCTCCGGCGGCGTGGCGTGCGGCTGCAGCGCGATACGGGCGCGGGGGGACACGAGCGGGTGGTTTCCTTGCGTGGAAGAGGTCAGGGCACTGTGCCCAAGTGTCCCACGATTCGCGGATGCCGTTCACGCACCGGGTACCGCGCGCTCGGTGCGGCGCGGTCGCACCCGCACAGTGCGCGGTGGCACGGAGCAGTACTTCGAGCGGGTGGCGCGCCGCATCCGCACGCCCGGCGGCGCGGCATCCGGCCA
>DASQEZ010000349.1:0-26463 GCA_035633415.1 Ornithinibacter sp.
GACCTTGATGACGGCGAGGTAGTTCTGGGGTGCTACCACGATGCGGCCTTCCACTGGATGACGCTCCCGTCCACGGGTCCCGTGGGCGAAAGTCTGGCGGTCTGGTGCGATCCTGCGCCGAAACCCTCAACGTTTAGTTGACAGTAACGGTTTGGTCACGGTTCGATGGGACGACGCTAGGTCGGCCCGGGAGGTCAGGCAAAGAGGCCGTGGGCGTGTCGCGACATCCCCTGGGGAAATCCTGCCATGCGAGTCGACTGCTGCCTCACCCGCCCCATCGGTCACACCCGTCACAGGCGTGGGCGGACGGGCGGATCACCCGGCAACGGGGTCAGCGGGTGACCGGGGTGTCCGGGGCGCTGACGTCGATGACCTTGGCCTTGGTCGCGAGCAGGGCGGTGAGGATGGCGACCTTGCGGGCGGAGTCCTCGCCGCCGCCCCACACCACGGTGCGCGAGCCGAGCGTGAAGGTGATCAGGTTCGCGCTGCTCACCTTGATGCCGGACACCGCCGTGGCGAGGTCGGCCGGCAGGGCCTCCAGCAGGGCGAGCGAGGACTGCAGGGCCTCGCGCGTGGTGCCCTCGGTGCCGGTCGCGGTGACCACGGGAACGCCCTTCGGCGCGGCTCTCACGGTGCCGAAGCTGACCCCCTCGGCATCCACGACCTCAAGTCGACCCTGAGGGTTGCGCACCACGAGGGCGGCACTGCGCGGTACGACCTCGACGGTGAGCGTTCCGGGCCAGGACCGGCGGACCGACACCTCGGCGATGGTCACCCTCTCGCGGACCGCCGAGCCGACGGCCTCGGTGTCGACCCGGGCCAGGGGGGTGCCCACCGGCACGTCGACGAGCGTGACGACCGCTGCTGCCTCGGCGCCGGTGACCCCGGTGACCTCGACCTGGTCGACCCCGAGCCAGGTGCTCCAGCCGACCACCCAGACCACCAGCGCCAGGGCCGCCGCGGCGAGCACCACGAGGAACGCGCGTCGCCACGGGCGGCGGCGGTTGGACAGGGCCCGCTCGCGGAAGCGGTTGGCCGAGGACGTGACCCCGTGGTCGGCGGTGTGCCGACGCGTGGTGCCCAGGCTCATCGGGACTCCCCTCCGGCGCGGTCCCGCAAGGCCTGCACGACGAGTGGGGCCAGGGCCGTGACGTCGCCGGCACCCACCGTCAGGACGAGGTCACCGGGGCGGGCGGCCACGGCGACGGCCGCGACGGCCTCGTCGCGGGTGGGCCCGACCAGCACCGTGCGCTGGCCCGGCAGAGCCTGCAGCGGGTCGCCCACGAGTGCCGACGTGACGCCCTCGACCGGCTGCTCGCGGGCGCCGTAGACGTCGAGGAGGACGACCTGGTCGGCAGGCGCCAGCGCTCGGGCGAACGCGTCGGCGAAGTCACGGGTGCGGGAGTACAGGTGCGGCTGGAAGATCACGCGCACGGCGCCGTGTCCGGCGCGACGCACGATGTCGGCGGCGGTGCCCACCACGGCGGCGACCTTGGCCGGGTTGTGGGCGTAGTCGTCGACCACGGTCACGCCGTCGACCTCGCCGCACACCTCGAAGCGGCGGCGGGCACCGGCGAAGCCCGCGAGGCCGGCGAGCACGGCGGTCGGGTCGGCGTCGAGCCCCACCACGGCGGCGAGATAGGCGGCGCAGGCATCCATGACGTTGTGCTCGCCCGGAACCCCCAGGCCGAGGTCGTGGGACACCCCGTCGTGGGTGAACACCGACCGGGTGCCGAGCCCCGCCGGCGTCGTCTCGGTGACCCTCAGGTCGGCACCGTCGGCGTACCCGTAGGTGACGACCGGGCGCCCCGCGGCCCGGGCCGAGTCCGCACGACGTCGCGAGCCGGGGTCGTCGTGGCACGCGACGAGCAGGCCCCCGGCGGTGACCGAGTCGACGAAGCTCGCGTAGGCCGCCTCGACCGCCTCGGTGGTGCCGTAGAAGTCGAGGTGGTCGGGCTGCACGTTGGTGACGACGGCGACGTCGGGGCGGTAGGCGAGGAACGAGCCGTCGCTCTCGTCGGCCTCGACGACGAAGGCAGGGCCGTCGCCGAGCGCGGCGTTCGTGCCGAGCTGGGCGATCTCGCCCCCGGACGCGAACGAGGGGTCTGCCCCGGCGGCGACGAGCCCGACGACCAGCATCGACGTCGTGGTGGTCTTGCCGTTGGCGCCGGCGACGGCGACGCGCCGTGACCCACCCATGAGCGAGGCCAGTGCCTGGGACCGGTGCAGCACCCGCAGACCGGCGGCCCGGGCCGCGGCGAGCTCGACGTTGTCGTCGCGCACGGCGGAGGACACCACCACGGTGTCGGCATCGGCGACATGGGCCGCGTCGTGGCCGAGGGCGACACGGGCACCGCTGTCGCGCAACGACTCCAGCGTCGGGCCGTCGGCAGAGTCGGACCCGCTGACCGGGAGGCCCCTGGCCAGCAGCAGGCGAGCGACCGCCGACATGCCCGCGCCGCCGATCGCGATGAGGTGCACCCTGCCGAGCATCTCGAGGGGCACCACGCGGGCGCTGAAGTCGTAGCGGGGGCTGGGCCCGGTCACGGTCGGCGACCTCCTGCGGCCGCGTCGACGAGGTCGGCGAGCAGCTCGTCGCCGCCGCGCTCCCCCACCGACGCGGAGGCCGCGGCCATGGTCGACAGGCGCGCGTCGTCGAGGACGAGGGGGCGGACGGCGTCGCCGGCCCAGGTCGCGGTGACGGCGTCGTCGTCGACGAGCAGCCCACCTCCGGCGGCGATGACCGCTGCCGCGTTGAGCCGCTGCTCCCCGTTGCCGATCGGCAGCGGCACGTAGACCGCGGGCAGCCCGACGGCCGTCAGCTCGCACACGGTGTTGGCGCCCGAGCGGGCCACGACGAGGTCGGCGGCGGCGTAGGCGAGGTCCATCCGGTCGCAGTACTCGAGCACCACGTAGGGGGCGCCGGTCACGGGGCCGGCGACGAACCCCTTGCCGGTGCCGGCGACGTGCAGCACCTGGACACCGGCGGCCGACAGTGCGGCCACTGCCCCGGCGAACGCCTCGTTGAGCCGCTGGGCCCCGAGCGAGCCACCGGTGACGAGCACCGTCGGGGCGTCGGTGAGGCCGAACCGGGCCCGCGCCTCGGCCCGGTGGGCGGCGCGGTCGAGGGTGGCGATCTCCCGGCGCAACGGCATCCCGGTGACCGTGGCGTGGGGCAGGCGGGTGCCGGGGAAGGTGACGCCGACACCGGCGGCGAACCTCGCCCCGAGCCGGTTGGCCAGGCCGGGACGGGCGTTCTGCTCGTGGACGACGACCGGTGTGCCGCGCCGGCGGGCCGCGAGGTAGGCCGGGGCCGAGACGTAGCCGCCGAAACCGACGACGACCTCGGCGCCGGTGCTGTCGATGGCGTCCTCGGCGGCCCGCACCGCGCGGCGCAGGTTGGCCGGCAGCCGCAGCAGGTCACCTGAGGGACGGCGGGGGAACGGCACCTTGGGCACCTCGAGCAGCGGGTAGCCCCGCTCGGGCACGAGCCGCGCCTCGAGGCCGGCCGCGGTTCCGAGGGCGGTGACCGACACCTGCGGGTCGCGGCGGCGCAGGCAGTCGGCGAGCGCGAGCAGCGGTGAGACGTGACCGGCCGTGCCACCGCCTGCGAGGAGCACCGACCGGGGTCCCCCGGAGGTCATGTGCGGGCCCGACGCGTGCGGGCGACACCGGGGAGCACCGCGAGCGAGCGGCGCAGGGCCGACGGCCGCGCGGACAACGCCTCGGCGCAACCGGGTTCGGCGCGCGCGAAGGACAGCAGGATGCCGAGCGCGAACAGGCTCGTGATGAGTGAGGACCCACCCGAGGACACCAGCGGCAGGGGCACACCGATGACCGGCAGCAGGCCGATGACGGCGCCGATGTTGATCAGGGCCTGCACGACGATCCACGTCATGATCCCGGCCGTGGCGATCCGCACGAACAGGTCGTCGGTGCGGGTGACCAGCCGATAGCAGGCCAGCACCAGCCCGGCGAAGAGCAGGAGGACCGCGATGGTGCCGGGCAGCCCGAGCTCCTCACCGATGATCGCGAAGATGAAGTCGTTGTGCGGCTCGGAGAGCAGCCCCCACTTCTCGCGGCTCGCACCGAGGCCCAGGCCGAACCATCCGCCGTCGGCGAGGGCGTAGCGGCCGTGGATCGGCTGGCGCGCGGCGCCGAACTCGTTGGTGTCGCGGCCCAGCCAGACGTCGAAGCGGCCCAGCCGGTTGGGGCTGTTCACGACGAACGCCAGGGCCATCGCCACGAACGGGACACCGGCGAAGGCGAACCAGCGCAACGGGATCCCTGCGGCGAACAGCACCCCGGCGACGATGGCGCCGAGGATCAGCACGGTGCCGAGGTCGTGCCCGAGCACGACGACGCCGATGCCCAGCGCGGCCACGGGCACGAGGTAGGGCACGACCACGTGGCTCAGCGAGTGCAGGTGCTTGCGCTTCGCCGTCAGGATCAGCCCGCCGGTGAGCACGAGCCCGAGCTTGACGATCTCGGACGGCTGCACGGAGACCGGGCCGACCCGCAGCCAGTTCTGGTTGCCGCCGACGTTCGTGCCCAACGGGGTGAGCACGAGCAGCTGGAGGGCGAACCCGACCAGGAAGATCGGCAACGCGAGGCGACGCCACGCGGTCACCGGCATCCGGGACGCGATGACGAGGGCGACGGCACCCAGGGTGGCGAACACGGCCTGGCTGAGGAAGATCGTGTAGGCCGACCTGGTCTTGTCGATGGACACGATCGACGACGCGGACAGCACCATGATCAGCCCGAAGACGACCAGGGCCACCGTCACGCAGACGAGCAGGTAGTAGGTCGTGACCGGGGAGTCGAAGCGGGCGAGCCAGCCACCGACGCGGGTGGTGCCGTGGCTGCTCGCGCGGGCCGGGGCGGTCGCGCTGCTCACCGGCTACTCCCCCGCGGCGAGCCGATGGACCGCTCCGACGAAGGCGTCACCGCGCGCGCCGTAGTCGGCGAACATGTCCATGGACGCCGCGGCGGGGGCGAGCAGGACGACGTCGCCCTCGCGTGCGAGCGCACGGGCCTCCCTCACCACCAGGTCCATGGCTCCAGTGTCGGTGCGGTCGAGGTCGACCACGGGGACATCCGGCGCGTGTCGGGCGAGCGCCTGCGCGATCCTGGCCCGGTCGCGGCCGATGAGCACCACACCGCGCAGCCGGTCGGCGGCGCCGGCCACGAGGTCGTCGACGTCGGCCCCCTTGAGCAGCCCCCCGGCCACCCAGACGACGTGCTCGTAGGCGGCGAGGCTCGCGCGGGCGGCATGCGGGTTGGTGGCCTTGGAGTCGTCGACCCAGCGGATGCCGTCGACCGTCGCCACCTCGGCGATGCGGTGCGGCTCGGGGACGAACGCGCGCAGCCCGGCCCGCACGGCTCCGGCCGGCACCCCGTGCGCGCGGGCCAGGGCGGCCGCCGCGAGGGCGTTGGCGACCACGTGCGGCGCCGGCGGCGGCCCGTCGCCGCGCAGGTCGTCGAGCGTGGCGAGCTCGGCGGCGGCGGAGCGGCGCTGCTCGACGAAGGCGCGGTCGGCGAGCACGTCGTCGACGATGCCGACCTCGGAGAGCCCGGGGACGCCCAGGGTGAACCCGACGGCGCGGCATCCCTCCTGGACCTCGGCCTCCTCGACGAGGTGACGGGTGCGCTCGTCCTGCACGTTGTAGACGCAGGCGACCTCGGTGTTGGCGTAGACCCGGCCCTTGGCCGCGGCGTACTCGTCGAGCGAGCCGTGCCAGTCGACGTGGTCAGGGGCGACGTTGAGGCAGGCGGAGGCCCGGGGCGCGATGGAGTGCGACCAGTGCAGCTGGAAGCTCGACAGCTCGACCGCGATGACGTCGTAGGGCTCGGGGTCCATCACCGCCTCCAGCACGGGGGTCCCCACGTTCCCCGCGCTGCACGCCCGCAGCCCGGCCGCGCGCAGGATCGACGTGAGCATCTGCACGGTCGTGGTCTTGCCGTTCGTCCCGGTGACGGTGAGCCAGGGGGCGGCCCCCTCGGTCGGGCGCAGCCGCCAGGCCAGCTCGACCTCGCCCCACACCGGGATGCCGGCCGCGGCGGCGGCCACGAGCAGCGGATGGTCGGGCCGCCAGCCCGGTGAGGTGACGACGAGGTCGACGGGGGCGTCGGGAAGGGTGGCGACGGCATCCGCGCCGTGACGGAGCCGGGCACCGAGGATGTCGAGGATGCGAGCCCGCTCCGACATCACGGAGCCGTCGGCCGGTTGCGCCGCGTCGACGACGGTGACCTCGGCCCCTCGCTCGAGCAGGGCGTCGGCAGCGGCGAACCCGCTCACCCCGAGACCGGCGACGAGCACGCGCAGTCCCGCCCAGTCGGCCTCTCGGGAGGTGAGGCTCGCGACCCGGTCGGTGGTGCCGCCGCTCATCCCGCGCCCACGACCCACTCGGCGTAGAACAGCCCCAGGCCCAGGGCGACGAAGAGCCCGGCGATGATCCAGAACCGGATGACGATCGTCACCTCCTGCCACCCGAGCAGCTCGAAGTGGTGCTGCAGGGGTGCCATCCGGAACACCCGTTTGCCGGTGGTCTTGAAGCTCGCCACCTGGATGATGACCGAGAGCGTGATGGTGACGAACAGGCCGCCCAGGATCACGACGAGCAGCTCGGTGCGGGTGAGGATCGCGAGGCCGGCGAGGGCGCCGCCCAGGGCCAGCGAGCCGGTGTCGCCCATGAAGATCTTGGCCGGAGAGGCGTTCCACCACAGGAAGCCGAAGCAGGCACCCATCCCGCAGGCCGCGACGATCGCGAGGTCGTGCGGGTCGCGCACCTCGTAGCACTTGATGCCGGGGTTCCACTGGCAGTTCTGGTTGAACTGCCAGATGCTGATGAGCACGTAGGACGCGAAGACCATGACCGAGGCGCCGGTCGCCAGGCCGTCGAGGCCGTCGGTGAGGTTCACTCCGTTGGAGGTGCCCGCGACGATGATGTTGGCCCAGATGACGAAGAGGACCACGCCCACCAGCGGGCCCCAGAACGCGAGGTCGAGCGCGGTGTCACGCACGAACGACACCGAGGTGGACGCGGGCGTGCGGAACGAGCTGTTGGGGAACTGCAGCGCGAGGATCGCGAAGATGACGGCCACCAGGGTCTGGCCGGCGAGCTTCTCGCCCGAGCGAAGGCCCAGGCTGCGCTGGTTCCTGATCTTGATGAAGTCGTCGAGGAACCCGACGAAGCCCAGCCCGGTCATGAGGAACAGCACGAGCAGGCCGCTCACGGTCGGGCCCTGGCCGGTGACCAGGTGCGCGATCGCGTAGGCCGCGAGGGAGCTGCCGACGATGACGGCGCCACCCATCGTGGGGGTACCGCGCTTGGTGTGGTGCGAGGTGGGGCCGTCGTCGCGGATGAACTGGCCGTAGCCCTTGCGCACCAGCCAGCGGATGAACATCGGGGTGCCGAACAGCGCGATGACGAGCGACACGACGGCCGCGATGAGCACAGCCTTCACGTCAGCGCCTCCCTCGGTCCGGCCAGTCGGTCACCGAGCAACCGTAGCCCGGCGTCGCGGCTCGACTTGAACAGCACCACGTCACCCTCGGCGAGCTCGGACTCGAGCAGCGCGGCCGCGTCGTCGGCGTCCGGCACCTCCCGGACCCGGGTGCGGTTCGTGCCGGATGCCGTGCCCGCTTCGCGCGCCCCTACCGCCAGCGCCGCGGCCGCGGCGCCGACCACGAGGAGCTCGTCGACGCCTCGGGCGACGACCTCGGCGCCGACCTCGGCGTGCAGGGCGTCGGACTCCTCGCCGAGCTCGAGCATGGTGCCGAGCACGGCCCAGGTGCGGCGCCCCTCCCCCATCCGTTCCAGCGCGGTGAGTGCCGCGTGCATCGAGTCGGGGTTGGCGTTGTACGCGTCGTTGACGAGCGTGACGCCGTCGGCACGCTCGACGACCTCCATCCGCCACCGGCTGACCGGGCGCGCTGACTCCAGTGCGGCACAGACCGACTCGACGGACATGCCGAGCTCGACCGCGACCGCGACCACCGACAGCGCGTTGGCGACGTGGTGCCGCCCGACGAGACCGAGGTGCACGGCTCGGCTCCCGTGCGACGTGTGCACGGTGAACGAGGCTCGGCCACCCGCATCGAGCGACACGTCGGTGGCACGCACGCCGGCGTCAGCGGCCTCTCCGACGAGCACGACCCGGGCCGGGGTGGCGGTCGCCATCGCCCGCACGGCGGGGTCGTCCGCGTTGAGCACGGCGAGGCCGTCGGGCGGCAGCGCCTCCACGAGCTCGGCCTTGGCGGTCGCGATGGCCTCGCGGGAACCGAACTCGCCGACGTGGGCCGTGCCCACGTTGAGCACCACCCCGATGCGCGGGGGCGCCATCGTGGTCAGGTACTCGACGTGACCGAGGCCGCGCGCCCCCATCTCGACGACGAGGAAGCGCGTGTCGGCGGTGACCCGGCACACGGTGAGCGGCACTCCCACCTCGGAGTTGTAGGAACCCACGGGGGCGACCGTCGGCCCGACGGTCGCGAGCACGGTGCCGAGCAGGTCCTTGGTGCTCGTCTTGCCCGACGACCCGGTGATACCGACGACGGCCAGGCCCGGCACGCGCCGAACCACCTCGCGGGCGAGGGCCGCGAACGCCTGCTGGGTGTCGGCGACGACGACGCACGGCACCCCGTCGAGCGGGCGGGTCACCAGGGCGGCCACGGCGCCGCGCTCGACCGCTCCTGCGACGTGGTCGTGCCCGTCGGCGTGCTCGCCCGCACGGGCGACGAACAGCCCACCCGGGCCGGACTCGCGTGAGTCGGTGACCACCGGCCCGTCCACGACGACGGTCGCCGGGTCGACTCCGGGCAGGACGACGACCGAGCCGCCGGTGACCTCGGCGATCTCGCGAAGCGACAGCGCGATCACGAGGCCCCCGTCCCGGCGGCGAGTCTGAGTGCCTCGGTGAGCTCGGCGCGGTCGTCGAACGGGTGCACCACGCCGCCGACGTCCTGGCCGCTCTCGTGGCCCTTGCCGACGACGGCGACGGTCGCGGCTGCACCCTGGCCCCACACGGCGCCGACGGCGGCCCGGATCGCCGCGCGACGGTCCCCGACGACGAGCACGTCGAGCGTCCGCCCGGCGGAGCGCACCGCCTCGACACCCTCCAGGACGGCGGCGCGGATCGCGGCGGGGTCCTCCGAGCGCGGGTTGTCGTCGGTCACGACGACGAGGTCGGCGACCTCGGCGGCGGCCGCCCCCATGGCGTGCCGCTTGTCGCGGTCCCGGTCGCCACCGGCACCCGTGACGCAGACCAGGCTGCCCGGCGTCGTGGGGCGCAGGGCCTGCAGCGCGGCTCGGATCGCCTCGGGGGTGTGGGCGTAGTCGACGACCGCCCGGGGCGAGGCGACCCCCTCCGGTGCGGCGACGGCCTCCATCCGCCCGGGCACGTGGGGGTCGGTGAGCACCGCCCGGCCCACGGCCTCGGCCTCCTCGCCGAGCAGCACCAGGGCCGCCGCGGCCATCGCCGTGTTCGTGACGTTGAAGTTCCCGGGAAGACTCGACCTCAGGTGGAGGTCCACCCCGGGTCCGGTGAGCCGGAACGACGCCGGGTCGGTGCCGTCGACGCGGATGAGCCAGTCGGCGTCGGCCGCGACGCCGATCGTGCTCACCGGGATGCCGGAGCGCTCGACGAGCCGGCGGCCCCAGTCGTCGTCCACGCAGACGAGCCCGTGCCGGGCCCGCGCGGGAGTGAACAGCTCGGCCTTGGCGGCGAAGTAGTCGTCCATGTCGTGGTGGAAGTCGAGGTGGTCCTGGGAGAGGTTCGTGAAGAGCGCGACGTCGTAGACGACGCCGTCGACGCGGTGCTGCGCCAGCGCGTGGCTCGACACCTCCATGACGCAGGTGTCGAGACCGCGCTCGGCCATCACGGCGAGCACGGCATGCAGCTCGGGCGCCTCGGGCGTGGTGCGCACGCTGCCCAGCCGCTCGTCCCCGATCCGGGTCTCGACCGTGCCGATCAGGCCCGCGGTGCGCCCCAGCGCGGTGAGGGCGCAGTGCACGAGGTGGGCGGTCGTCGTCTTGCCGTTGGTGCCGGTGATGCCGACGAGCCGCAGCGCGAGGTGTTCGGTGCCGAGCACGTGGGCCGACACCGCACCGAGCACGGAGCGGGGGTGATCGACGACGACGGCCGGGAGCGTGACCCCGTCGGCCGACATCCGCGCGACCCCCTCGCGGTCGGTGAGCACCGCCACCGCACCGGCCGAGGCGGCCTGGCCGGCGAAGTCGGCACCGTGCGCGTGGGCGCCCGGGAGGGCGGCGTACAGGTCACCGTGCAGCACGGCTCGTGAGTCGAGGGTCACCCCGGTCACGGCCACCTCGGACGCGGGATCCTCGGCGCCCACGAGGGCGGCGAGGTCGCGGATCGGGCTGCTGCGGAGCTGCGTCGGTCGGGGAACGGCCACGTCGGACGACCCTACCGGGCGCTGCGCTTGTGGCCGTTGCGCAGCACGGTGGGGTCGGCCAGCGCCTCCTTCGGCGAGACCTTGAGGGTGACCTCGGGCGGCTTCTGCCCGGTCGGGGGGATCTTCAGCTCCTGCAGGGCGTACGTCGTGACGTCCTTGAACACGGGTCCGGAGACGTACCCACCGAAGAACGGGTAGGTGGGCTTCTGGATGATGACCGCGACGACGATCTGCGGGTCGTCGGCCGGGGCGTACCCGATGAAGCTCGCGGTGCGCCCGCTGTACCGGCCGACCCGAGCGTCGTAGTAGTCGGCCGTGCCGGTCTTGCCCGCCACGCGGTAGCCCGGGATCTGGGCCTCCTCGGCGGTGCCGTCCGGGCCCACGACGCCCTCGAGCATGCGCGAGACGTCGGAGGCGGTCTGGTGCGAGACGACCCGGTTCGAGGTCGACGTCGGGGTGGTCGTCACGGTGCCGTCGGCCTCGGTGACGCTGTCGACGAGGCGGGGGGCGAGGCGCACGCCGTCGTTGGCAATCGTCTGGAACACCGAGGCGGCCTGGATCGCGGTCACCGAGATGCCCTGGCCGAACGCGACGGTGGCCTTCTTCGTGCCGCTCCACGACTTCGACGGCTCGAGCAGGCCACGGGACTCGCCCGGGTAGCCCGTGCCGGAGAGCGAGCCGAGGCCGAACTTGCGGAAGTAGGACTCCAGCGTCTTGGGCTTCATCGTCTCGCTGACCAGGATCGTGCCGATGTTGCTCGACTCGGCCAGGGTTCCCGCGACGGTGCGGTAGAGGGTCGGGTGCTCGTGGCTGTCCTTGAAGTTCGCGTCGTAGCGCGGTAGCCGGTTCGGGATGACGACCGGCGTCGACGGCGTGACGGTGCCCTCCTCGAGCGCCGCCGCCATCGTCATGATCTTCGACGTCGAGCCCGGCTCGAAGACGTCGGAGAAGGCCACGTTGCTCAGCTGGGCACCCTTCTTGCCGATGTCGGTGCTCGGGTCGAACGACGGGTAGGACGCGACGGCGAGCAGGTCGCCGCTCTTGACGTCCTGGATGACGACGGTCCCGGATGCCGCCTTGGTCGCCTTGATCCGCTGCGCCAGGGCGTTCTGGGCATACCACTGCAGGCTGGAGTTGACCGTGAGCGTGACGTCGTTGCCGTCGACCGCCGGCTCCAGCGAAGTCTCGCCGACCGGGATGATCGTGCCGTCGCGACCCTGCTCGAAGGTCCGCAGTCCCGGCGTGCCCTCGAGGTGCTTCTCCATCATCAGCTCGACGCCGCCACCGGGCTCGCCGGCGCCGGTCATGTAGCCCACGAGGGCGGCCGTCGTGGAGCCCTGCGGGTAGGTGCGCTCGGAGCGGGTCTCGCGGCGGTCGCGGTAGATGCCGGGGATGCCGAGCTCGGAGATCGTGTTCCAGGTCAGGGGCGTGACGTCGCGGCTGAGGATCCGGTAGCGGCTGGTGCCGGTGAGCTGGGGCACCAGCTCGGAGACCGTGGTGTTGAGCAGGGGGGCGAGCCTGGTCGCCGCCTGCTGCACGGCATCCTCGGACGTGGTGGGGTCACACGTGTTCTTCCTCGTGCCGTAGGTGCACACGGCCTGCTGGTCGGCGACCACGACCTCACGCACGACGCTCGAGGCGAGCACCGTTCCGTCGGAGGAGAGCACCTGGCCGCGCATCGCGGGGATGATCTGGGCGGCCGCGCGCTTGAGCTGGGCCTCCTGGGCGACCGCGGTGGCATCGAAGCCCTGGATGCGCACGAGCTGGGCACCGAAGATGCTGAGCACGAACAGGCTGGCGACGGTGAGGAACCGCATCCGCCGGCGCGGGTTGCCGGCCGGGGTGGTGGCCCGGGCGACGGAGCCGCGTCGACCGGATCCCCCTGCGCCGCCGCGTCCGCGAGCCCGTGCGGGGTTGGCGGGGCGCCGGGCGTCCGGCCCGGGGCGGGCACTCGTGGGACGACCGCCGGCGGGAGCACCACCTGCCGGTCGGCTGCTGGTGCCACGGGTGGCGGTCGGCCGCGGGCCGCCGGGCCGGGCGCCGGCGGGGCGACCGGCGCCGCGCGCAGGGTGACCCGTCGCCGTGCTGCTGGATGCCTTGCCGCTGGATCCCTTGCCGCTGGATCCCTTGCCGCTGGACGCCGTGCCGCCGGTGGCCTTGCGCGCCGGCGGCTGCCCTGACCTCGCCGTCGCGGGGGTGCGCGCCGAGACCGGTCGCGTGCGCCCCGAGGTCGGTGGCGTCCTGCGCTGGGTCACGGGCTCTCCGTCGGTCTCGGGTCGGTGGTGGTGTCGGCGGTCAGTTCGCCGGAGCCGGGCCGGCGACCGGTGGCTTGGTCGCGGGCGTCGTGGCCTTCGGCGTCGCCGCCGGCTCGGCCTTTGTCGCTGCCGGCGCACTGGGCGTCGTCGAGGCGGGGGTGGTCGGCACGTGGGTGCTCCTGGTCGGGGCCGTGGGCTCGGTGACCACGCTAAACGTGCTGTCCTGCTTGGCCTTCTTCGCCACGCCGAGCACCTTGCCGTCCGAGAGACGAAGGAACGCGGGCGTCGCCGCGGGCACCATCCCGAGCTCGCGGGCCCGCTTCGCCAGGGGGCCGGGGCCGGAGAGCCCGTCGATCGTGTGGCGCAGGGCGTCCTGGGTGTCGGTCAGCTCGTCGGAGCGGTGCTGGAGGTCACGCATCGTGTAGGAGCCCTTGGCCATGGCCGTGTTGAGCACGAGCACCGCGACGAAGCCACCGAGCAGGAGGGTGACGCACAGCGCGAGGAACACCCCGTTGCCACGCACCTCGGGCGGCGCGACCACCTTGAGCTGGCGCGGGGTCGGTGCGGCACGGCGGGGACTGGTGCGCGACAGCGGCCGGACCGGGGCGAGCTGGCTCATGCGGGAGCTCCGTTCGGTGGGACGAGGCGTTCGGCGGCGCGCAGGCGGGCCGAGGCGGATCGGGGGTTGGTGTGCTGCTCCTGCTCGTCGGGCACCTCGGCGCCGCGGGTGAGCAGGCGCAGGTAGGCCGCGTGCTCGGGCAGCTCGACCGGCATCCCGTGCGGGGTGCGGCTGTGCGCGCCGGCCGCGAACGCCTGCTTGGTGATGCGGTCCTCGAGCGAGTGGTAGGACAGCACGGCGATCCGGCCGCCGGGCGCGAGCACCTCGATGGCCGCGGCCACGGCGCGTTCCCACACCTCGAGCTCGGCGTTGACCTCGATGCGCAGGGCCTGGAAGGTGCGCTTGGCAGGGTGGCCGCCGGTGCGCTGCGAGGCCGCGGGCACCGCACTTCGGAGCACCTCGACGAGGCGGGCCGAGCCGGTGAACGGCTCCTTCTCGCGCTCGCGCAGGACCGCCGACGCGATGCGGCCGGCGAACCGCTCCTCGCCGTAGGTCTTCAGGACCCGGGCGAGGTCGCCGTGCGAGTAGGTGTTGAGGACGTCCGCGGCCGTGATCCCGGTGGACTGGTCCATCCGCATGTCGAGCGGTGCGTCGTGCCGGTAGGCGAAGCCCCGCTCCGGCTCGTCGAGCTGCAGGGAGGAGACACCGAGGTCGAACAGGATGCCCATCGCCGTGCCCTCGGCGTGCTCCGCCAGCACCGTGGCGATGTCGTCGTAGACGGCGTGGACGGCCACGAAGCGCGACCCGAACCGGGCGAGGCGCTCCTGCGACAGCGCCAGGGCCTCCTCGTCGCGGTCCAGTCCGATGACCCGCACCGTCGGGCACCGCTCGAGGATGGCCTGCGCATGGCCCCCCATGCCGAGGGTGCCGTCGACGCAGACCGCTCCCTCGCCCTGCAGGGCGGGCTCGAGGAGGTCGACGACGCGGTCGCGCAGCACGGGGACGTGCCGTTCGGCGGCGTCTCCTCGGCTGCTCATCGTGTCCTCCGGTCGTGGTGCGGGTGGGGCTGTGCGGGGTGGTGCGGGGTGGTGCCGCTGCGGGGCGACCCGGCGGCTGGTCCCCATCCGATCCGGGCCCGCCGCGGGGGAAGTCGCGTCGGGAGTCGGGTCGGCTGGAGGCCGGTCGTCGGGTCGTGGGAGTCGGGGTGCGAGGGCGTCGGTCGAGCGGCTCGGGGTCGGGGGCTCACAGCCCCGGGACCACCTCCTCGGAGTCGACCGAGTACGACGAGTAGGCCGGCATGACCTCGGCCAGGTAGGCGTCCCAGGCAGCGGAGTCCCACAGCTCGAGGCGGGTGCCGTTGCCGATGACCGTGCACTCCTTGTCGAGGTGCGCGTAGGCGCGCAGCGCGGCCGGGATGGTGACCCGGCCCTGCTTGTCCGGGGTGTCGGGGTGGGCGCTGGCACGGAAGACGCGCACGAAGTCGCGCACCTGACGCGAGGAGCCCGGTGCGGACTGCATGAGCGTGGAGATGCGGTGGAACTCGGCCGTGGGGAAGACGTAGAGGCAGCCCTCCTGGCCGGTGGTGACCACCAGGCCCGCGGCGAGCGCAGCCCGGAAGCGGGCCGGCAGGAACAGCCGCCCCTTGTCGTCGAGCCGCGGCCTGTGGGTGCCCAGGAACTCGTCCACGGCACGCCACCTCCTCGACCCTTCTCGACCCGCCCGGCTGCACCGGTTTCCCCCACTTTACTCCACCAATCCCCCACTCGTCCCCGAAATGGCACACGTAGCAGGACAGATTTCCATGTTTTCCCAGTTCACCGCTGGTGGTGCGAAGTGGAGGAGAACGAGTGGACCGGGACCAGCAATCCGGTCCCGCGTCCTGCGAGCGCCCCGATCGCAGCGTGCCGGGCGGTCGACCCGACGGCCGGCGCCCCGCGAGGCACCCCGGTGGGGCCCGGTGGGGGGCGATGGTGGTCACCGCGGCGCCCTTGTCGAAGGATGTCCGCACGACGTCACGACCCGGCACCCGAACGCATGCGGACCCTCCCCAACCCGCCATCGGTGAGGCAAGATCGAGGGCACCCCACGCCCCGACCGACCGTTGGGCGAGGTACCGACGAGGAAGGCATGGACCGTGAGCGAGCTGGAGAACCGTCGACGCGCATCACCGGAGACCGACCAGGGCGGCACCTCACGCGGAGCCTCTCTCGACCAGGTGCTCCAGGTGTCCGCGTCGCTGGCCGCGGCGATGAACTCGGTCATCGAGGGCAAGCAGGCGGTCGTGCGCACCGCGATCACCGTGCTGCTCGCCGAGGGCCACCTGCTCGTCGAGGACGTGCCCGGCGTGGGCAAGACGCTGCTCGCGAAGACTCTCGCCCGGTCGATCGACTGCTCGGTGCGCCGCGTGCAGTTCACCCCCGACCTGCTGCCGAGCGACATCACCGGCGTGTCGGTGTTCAACCAGGACGTGCGCGACTTCGAGTTCCGCCCGGGCGCGATCTTCGCCAACATCGTCGTCGGGGACGAGATCAACCGCGCGTCGCCCAAGACCCAGAGCGCGCTGCTGGAGTCGATGGAGGAGGCCCAGGTCACCGTCGACGACACGACCTACTCGCTGCCCAGGCCGTTCATGGTCATAGCGACCCAGAACCCGATCGAGATGGAGGGCACCTACCCACTGCCCGAGGCCCAGCGCGACCGCTTCATGGCACGGATCTCGATGGGCTACCCCTCGGCCCGCTCCGAGCTCGACATGCTCGAGCTGCACGGCGGGGTGTCGCCCCTGGAAGGCCTCCAGCCGGTCACCGACGCCGCCACGGTGTCGACAATGGTCGACGCCGTTCGGCAGGTGCACGCCTCACCGTCGGTGCGGCAGTACATCGTCGACCTCACCCACGCCACCCGCTCGAGCTCGGCGCTGCGCCTGGGCGCCTCCCCACGCGCCACGTTGCACCTGCTGCGGGCATCACGAGCGCATGCCGCTCTCGCCGGTCGTGACCACGTGCTGCCCGACGACGTGCAACAGGTGGCCGTGCCGGTGCTCGCCCACCGGCTCATCCCCACCGGCGAGACGCAGATGGCGCGCCGCACGACTGCCGACGTGGTCGGCGACCTGCTGCAGCGCGTCCGTGTCCCCTCCCCCACCCGCTGACCCGTCGTGCACCAGCTCCGACGGTCCCTCACCACCCGCGGCGCGGCCTTCGCCGGCTGCGGCCTCGTGCTGGTGGCTGCGGGCATCCTGCTGGGGCAGTACGACGTCACCCGGGTCGGCGTCCTCCTGCTCGCGCTCACCGCGATCGCCCTGGTGCTGGTGCGGCGACACGGCCTGGACCTCGACGTCGTGCGTACCGCCGCCCCGTCCCGGGTGGCCATCGACGAGCGGGCGGTGGTCACCGTCCGGATCCGCAACGTCGAGGCCTCCCCCTCTCCGGTGGTGATGGCCGAGGAGTCCATCGACTACGCCCTGGGTGACCGGCCACGGTTCGTGCTCCCCTCGCTGCGCCCCGGTGACGTGCAGGAGGTGCAGTACACCGTGCGGTCGCACACCCGTGGCGTGCACCGCATCGGTCCGCTGGGGGTGCGGGTGCGGGACCCGTTCGGCCTCACCCTGCGCACGGCCGCGGTGAGCGGCGACGCCGAGATCATCGTGCTCCCGCGGGTGGTGCCACTGCCCCACGGGCGGTCGCTCGGCAGCGGCATCGGCTCGGAGGGGTCGGTCCCGCACATGGTCGCCCTGCACGGCGAGGACGACCAGACCGTGCGCGAGTACCGCGACGGCGACGACCTGCGCCGCATCCACTGGCCCGCGACCGCCCGCACCGGCGAGCTCATGGTGCGCCAGGAGGACCGCCCCGCGAAGCGACGAGCCGTCATCGTGCTCGACACCCGGGCGGCCGGGCACGCGGGCTCGGGCCGCAGCAGCTCGCTCGAGTGGTGTGTCACGACCGCCGCCTCCGTCACCGCCCACGTCGTCGACTCCGGGTATGCCGTGCACCTCCTCACCGCGGACCCGCGCTCCGACACCGGCGTGCACCACGACGAGTCGCTCGCCGAGGGTCTGGAGACCCTGGCCCGGGTGGGGCTCGGGCCCGAGGACGGCCTGCGGGCCGTGCTGCACGCCGCCAACGCACTGACCTCGCAGGGTGGGCTCGTCGTCTACGTCGGCGGCCCGGTCGGCGACGACGACGCCCGCACCCTGTCCGCCCTGCGTCAGCCGGGCTCCGCCGGCGCCGCCATGGTCGTCGACCCGGAGGCGTTCGCCGGCCGCAGCCGCAAGGGTGCCTCCCCCGCCAACCGCGCCGAGACCACCCTGGCGATCCTGCAGGCCTCCGGCTGGACCACCACGCCCGTCGACGCGCGGTCCACCCCGGCGCTGGCCTGGGCGGCCGTCGTCGGCGGCCAGGTCGTGGGGGCCAGGTGAACCGGGGCCGGCCCGTCGAGGCCCTGCTCGCCGCGCTCGCGACGCTCGCGGTCACCCTGCCCCTGACGACCCTCTTCACGCCGGCCACGTGGTTCCGGCCGAGTGTTCTTCTCGTCGCGGTCGTCGCCCTGGCCGGGTTCGGCCTGCGCCGGATCACCGCCAACCGCCCCCTGGTCGTCGTCGGGCAGACGGCCCTGCTCCTGTACGCCACCGCGCTGATCCACGGGCGTGGGCACCTCTTCGCCGACCTGCTCCCCACGCCGGAGACGGGCCGCGCCCTGGGCATCCTCCTGAACGAGGCCCAGAGCACGGTCACGAACTACACCGCCCCGGCCCCGTCGAACCGCGCCACCATCCTCGCCATCAGCCTGCTCATCGGCCTCACCGCGCTCGCGGTCGACGCGATCGGTGTGACCTACCGCAGCCCGGCCCTGGCCGGCATCCCGCTGCTGTCGGCGTTCCTCGCGTCGGCGACCAACTCCGGGGAGGGGCTGGGTGCCTGGTACGCCGTGCCCGCCGCCCTCGCCTGGCTCGCCCTGATCGGGCGGCAGGGCGTGAAGTCGCTGCGGGCGTGGGGCACGGCCGCCCCCCACTCGTCCTCCGGCGCCCTGGCCGACCCGACGACGGCGTTCGCGACCCTCGGCCGGGTGGTCGGGGTCGGCGCGCTCGCCGCAGCGATCGTGCTGCCCGGGCTGATCCCCCACCTGCCCACGACCTTCCTCGCCGACGGCCTGGGCCGCAGCGCCAACGGCCGCGGCGGCACCGGTTCCACCGTGCGGCTCGCGACCAGCGTCGACATCGCCCGCGACCTCGGCAGCAGGTCGACCGACCCGGTCTTCCGCTACCGCAGCACCTCGGACCGGCTCGAGCCGCTGCGCGTCGGCGTCCTCGACTCCTACCGCCGTGGGCAGTGGCAGTCCAGTGCCGACTTCACCTTCGTCCCCGTCGACGGGCAGATCCCCGCTCCGATCGCGGGCCCCGAGGTCCCGCGCCGCGTCGAGCGGATCTCGGTCACGGACAACGCCATCGGGGTGCCTCAGGTCGCACTGCCCGGGGGTGCGATCGGCGCACCCTTCCCGGCGGGCTCGTGGAACATGACCGTGCAGGGGCTCGTGCAGCTCACGGCCCCGGTCGGTTCGTACACCGCGGAGTTCGTCGAGCTCGACCCCGACGACTCCCAGTTCACCACCGACCTGGTCAACCCCCAGGCGGACGGCAACATGCTCGAGGTCGACCCGCGCGCCGACACCGAGGTTCGGGCGGTGCTCGACCAGATCACCGACGACGGCGACTCGCCCATCGAGATCGCCCGTGCCATCCAGTCCTACCTGCGCGGCTCCGAGTTCACCTACTCCCTCGAGCTCGCCGACCAGGCCGCCGACGGCGACCTGTCCGACGAGCCGCTGGCGCGCTTCCTGGAGACCAAGCGCGGCTACTGCGTGCAGTTCACCTCGGCGATGGTCATGATCTCGCGCGCGGCCGGCATCCCGGCCCGGATGGCGGTCGGGTTCCTGCCCGGCGCCGCCGACGGCGACGAACGGGTGGTGCGGGTCTCCGACGCACACGCCTGGCCCGAGCTGTACTTCCCCCGCCTGGGCTGGGTGCGCTTCGAGCCCACGCCGGGAACGCGCAGCGGCGTCGCGCCGGAGTACAGCCTGGTGCCCACCGACACCGGCTCCACGTCGAGCGCCAGCCCGACCACCTCGACCTCCACGTCGTCGGCGACGCCCTCGACCGGGCCGAGCCGCGACGTCACCGACGACCAGACGACCGGGGCGAGCGGCACGAGCGGCGTCGGCGCGCTGGAGTTCGTCAGCCGGCACTCCACGACGATGCTGGTCGTGCTGCTCGTGCTGCTGCTCGCCGCCGTCGTGCCGTTCGGGGCGTGGCTCTCGCGCCGACGGGCCCGGCACGCCGCTCGTGACGACGCCGAGCTGGTCGAGGCGCAGTGGCAGTCGCTGCAGCTGCGGCTGCAGGACATCGGGTTCGTGGCCCCCGACGGGGCGACACCACGGCAGGCCTCCCGCAGGATCGGGCACGACGCCTACCTCACACCCGACGAGAACGACGCCCTGGGCCGGGTCGTGACCACGCTCGAGCGGGCGCGGTACGCCCGTCCCGGCGGTGAGGTCGGCGACGTCACCGACGACGCCCGCGCCGTGTGGCGCGGGGCGCTGTCCCGGCGTCGGCGCACCGACCGGGTCCGGGCGCTGCTGCTGCCCGAGGAGGGCAAGCAGCTGTGGCGCGGGCTCGGACGGGCGCTGCTCTTCTGGCGCCGTCCCGGCACCGACCTGCCCCCGGACGACTGACGCGCACGCCGCCGCCGCCTTCTCTACCTCCCGCGTGGAGGCACGGCATCCGATGTCGCTTCGGAGCGGGACCGGCCAGTCGAGGCCGTCGCGCACCGCGGACGCCTGAGCGCTGTGCTCCTGTGCGTGGTGAACGGGCAGGTCAGAAGAACTCACCCGACGCCCCCGGACCGTGCCGCCCGCCGCCAGGATCACCTGCGTTCGCGTCAGAAGATGGCGTCGATGCTGTTCCACCCACCCCCCACCCGCGTCCTCGGCAGCCATGAGCCCGTCGCGGTACGTGGGTAGAGCCACAGCACGCCAGCAGGGTCGCGCGCCAGCACGTCAGGCGTGCGGTCACCGTTGAGGTCACCCGCACTCGTCACCGCGGTCATGACGTTCCAGCCGGTGCCGATCCTGACCCGCGGACGCCACCCACCACTGCCGTTGCCGGGGTAGAGCCACAAGAACCCGGTGGACCGCTCGCGGCCCAGCACGTCGACCCGCTGGTCCCCGGTGAAGTCTCCCGGGCCGATGATCGTGGTGAAGCCGTTCCATCCGGTGCCGACCTGGAGCCGTGGGAGCCACCCGCCGTTGCCGTTGCCGCGGTAGAGCCACAAGGCGCCGGTGGCGGCGTCGCGAGCCAGGACGTCGAGCGGACCATCACCATTGAAGTCCCCCGGGGTCTCGAGGGCGTTCATCCCCTTCCAGCCCACGCCTATGCGGACGCCTGCGGTCAGGGCACCCGTGCCCGTTCCCGCGTACAGGCGCAGGTCACCGGAGGTGGCGACGCGGGCCAGGACGTCGTTGTTCCAGTCGCCGTCGAAGTCGGCCGTGGCCCCGGAGAGAGTCGAGGCTGCTATCGGCAGCGACGTGAACGCGTAGGGCTCGCACGTGCGGTCGTAGTCACGCGTGTCGTCGTACCACTGGGACAGGTAGACCCGGCCACCGGAGAAGCTCGGCTGGGTGCACCGGTCGAGGGCCTCCGTGGGGTAGTCGAGCCGGCCGGCAGTGGCCCAGACGGGCACTCCGGGCACCCTCCACGACCCGGTGATGGACTCCCACCCCGCGGCGTACGAGTACAGGCCATAGGCGAGGCCATGGTCGCGCAGGCCACGCATGACCCCCTCGAGGACGTAGCGGTTGTCGAGGCGCTGTTGGACCGTGGCTGCTGGCCACGGCTGCGCCGCACGGGGCTCGACGTCGATCCACACGACGGGAGGGGCGAAGCCGGCCGCGGCCAGGCTGTCCACCGCGAAGTCCGCCTCGGCGTAGCCGACGTTGGACAGCTGACCCGCGCGCGTGGTCGACGACCACGGACCACTGGCGCGGTAGGTGGTGAGCTGGCTGGCGGTGGGGAACGCGGCGATGGTGTAGGCGTGCGAGGGCTTTGCGTTGTCCGTGACCCAGGCGACCTGGTCCGCCAGGCACGGGTTCTGCGTGAACGGCAGCCCCTTGGTCAGCCCGACAACGACGAACTCCGTCGAGGTGGGCGGCAGCGGCAGTCCGAAGCCGCCCACCGCGACCGGGCACTGCGGCCACGAGATGTCATGGCCGAACTTCGGCGCCGCCGCGGCGGGCGTGGCGGTGCCCAGGAGCGCTGCCACGAGCGCCCCGACGAGTGCCGCACCGAGGGCCATCGCGCGCGGCCCCCTCGATCGTCCTCGGCGGGCGCCCGCCCGTGGTTGTTCGGGAGCCTGAACTCGCCCGTCCTGGACCATCGCTCCTCCTCAGCGGAGGCTTCCAGTGCACACCCTTTTCGCCGCACAGTACAGAGACCGAGGACACGAGCTGGTCCACCCACGACGACGCCCCGCACGCAGCAGCGTGCAGGGCATCGTCGTGACGTGGTCCGCGACCTAGTCGAGGTAGTCGCGCAGCGCCTGGCTGCGGCTCGGGTGCCGCAGCTTGCTCATCGTCTTGGACTCGATCTGGCGGATCCGCTCACGGGTCACGCCGTAGACCTTGCCGATCTCGTCGAGGGTCTTCGGCTGGCCGTCGGTGAGGCCGAACCGCATCGAGACCACGCCGGCCTCGCGCTCGGACAGGGTGTCGAGGACGCTGTGCAGCTGCGCCTGCAGGAGGGTGAAGCTCACGGCGTCCGCCGGGACGACGGCCTCGGAGTCCTCGATGAGGTCACCGAACTCGCTGTCGCCGTCCTCACCGAGGGGGGTGTGCAGCGAGATGGGCTCGCGGCCGTACTTCTGCACCTCGACGACCTTCTCGGGGGTCATGTCGAGCTCCTTGGCGAGCTCCTCCGGGGTGGGCTCGCGCCCGAGGTCCTGGAGCATCTGACGCTGCACGCGCGCCAGCTTGTTGATGACCTCGACCATGTGCACCGGGATGCGGATGGTGCGCGCCTGGTCGGCCATCGCTCGGGTGATCGCCTGGCGGATCCACCACGTGGCGTAGGTCGAGAACTTGTAGCCCTTGGTGTAGTCGAACTTCTCCACCGCGCGGATCAGGCCCAGGTTGCCCTCCTGGATGAGGTCGAGGAAGAGCATGCCGCGACCGGTGTAGCGCTTGGCGAGGCTGACCACGAGGCGCAGGTTGGCCTCGAGCAGGTGGTTCTTGGCCTTCTTGCCGTCCTGGGCGATCCACCACAGCTCGCGCTTGAGCTTCATGTCGAGCTTCTCGCCGGAGTTCAGCTTCTCCTCGGCGAACAGGCCGGCCTCGATGCGCTTGGCGAGCTCGACCTCCTGCTCGGCGTTGAGCAGGGCGACCTTGCCG
Source organism: Ornithinibacter sp. (assembly GCA_035633415.1). GTDB lineage: Bacteria > Actinomycetota > Actinomycetes > Actinomycetales > Dermatophilaceae > Fodinibacter. The sequence continues at coordinate 22,673 of DASQEZ010000349.1, forward strand.
ATCTGCTTGAGGTAGTCCTTGACCGGGTCGGCGGTGGCACCGGCGGTGACGACCTGCTGGACCGGCGCGTCGTCCTCGTCGTCGTCGCGCAGGACGTAGCCGCTGGACTCGGTCTCGGGCTCGGCCGGCTTGGCCGGGGTCTCGCCGTCGTCGTCGGTGTCGGCGAGGTCGACCACCTCGAGGTCCGCGGGGGCGTCAGCGGCGGCGGCGGACTTCGCGGTCCTGGCGGCGGTCTTGCGTGCCGCCGTCTTCGTGGCCGTGGCCGGCGCCGCGGCGTCACCGGCAGCGGCCGCGGCGGCCTTGCGGGTCGTCGTCGCCTTGGTCGCTGCGGCCTTGGTCGCCGGCGCGGTCTTGGTCGCTGCGGCCTTGGCCGCCGGCGCTGCCTTGGTCGCCGTGGTCTTGCTCGCCGTGGTCTTGCTCGCCGTGGTCTTGCCGGCGGCGGCCTTGGTGGCCGTCTTCGCCGCGGGCTGGGGGGCGGTCGCGCGGGCCGTGGCCTTCTTCGTCGTGCTCGTCGCCGCGGCGACGCCGCTGGCCGAGGGGTCCACGGTGACGGCGATGCCCTGCTCCCCGAGGGCGCGCAGCACGACGCGGCCGCGCGGGGCGCGGACGTCGGCGGCGCGCATGGCCTCGGCGACCTCCTGGCCGGTCACCGAGCCGGTCGTGCTCCCCTTGCGGACCAGGGACTGCAGTGCCTTGTGGGAGAACTCCGGCGGGAGTGCACTCTCGGGGGTTTTCGTGGACACAGGCGACACGGCTACCTTTCGTCGCGGATGGCCGCAGTCCGGGGGCGCGGGAAGCGGACTCCGGGAACGGCGGGGAAGGTCCTGTGCGACACCGCGTCGGTCGGCCGGAAGGTGCTCGGCCGGGGTGCTGACCAGGTGTGCTCGACCATTATAAATCGGCAGGACCGGTTCGGGCACATCACCCCGCCGGAACGGGCTCCCCGCGTGGCGGCAACAGCCGGTATCTCAGGCCCCGACCTCGGTCGGGTGCCGACGGATCGGGTCGCGCTCAGCCCTTGACCGCGAGCACCGCGCACGGGGCGTCGAGCAGGATCCGCTGGGCGTTCGAGCCGAGGATCAGCTTGCCCACCGGGGTGCGGCGACGCAGGCCGATCACGATGAGGTCGGCGTCGGTCTCGTTGGCCACCGAGATGAGGTCCTCGGCCGGCTCGTTGCCCCGTACCAGCTGACGCACCTCGAGCTCGAGGCCGTCACCACCCAGCTCGTCACTGACCCGCTGGAGCTCGGCCTCGGCGGCCTGGCTGGACTCGTCGTCGAAGTCACGCCCGCCACGGTTGGAGTTGATGACGACGAGCCGGGATCGGCGCGTCTTCGCTTCCTCCACCGAGCGAGCGAGTGCAGCCCGGCCCTCCTTGGTGGGAACGAACCCGACGACGATGGTCACGATCTCCTCCTGAGGGCAGACGAACGGTGTCTACGGGCGACGTTACCGCAGTCGGTCCTGCTCAGCCCTCGCTCAGCGTGGCGGCGATGACGACGCCGACCTGCTCGGTCTCCACGAGGAAGCCGTCGTGGCCGTGGCGCGAGTCGATCACCGACAGCCGAGCACCCTCGCGGGCGGCGACGATCTCCTCCGACAGCCGCAGCGGGTAGAGGCGGTCGGTGGTCACCCCGGCGACGTGCAGCGCGCCGGTGTACCCGGTCAGGGCGGCCTCCAGCCCGCCACGACCCCGACCCACGTCGTGACTGTTCATCGCCTCGGTGAGCACGACGTAGCTGTTCGGGTCGAACCGGCGGGAGAGCTTGGTGGCGTGGTGGTCGAGGTAGCTCTCGACGTCGTAGCGCCCCCCGCCGCCCAAGGGGTCCTCACCGTCTCGGGGGCGGCGCCCGAACCGGTCGTCCAGCTCGGTCTCGTGGCGGTAGGTCGTGTGGGCGATCCGGCGCGCGATGCCCATGCCGGTCATCGGCCAGTCGGGCCGGTCGTAGTAGTCGCCACCCCGGTACGCAGGGTCCGAGCGGATCGCGAGCAGCTGCGGCTGGCACCAGGCCACCTGGTCTGCCGTGGCGTACGGCGTCGACGCGAGAACCAGTGCGCGCTCGACCCGGTCGGGCTGGGCTGCGACCCACTCCAGCACCCGCATGCCGCCCATCGAGCCGCCCAGCACCGCGTGCCACGCGGGGATGCCGAGGGTGTCGGCGAGGGCCACCTCGGCCGCCACCTGGTCGCGGATCGTGATGAACGGGAAGCGCCCGCCCCACGGGCGGCCCGTGGGGTCGGCCGAGGCCGGACCCGTCGTTCCCTGGCACCCGCCGAGCACGTTGCTGGCGACGACGAAGAGGTGGTCGGTGTCCAACGGGGCCCCGGGCCCGATGAGCCCGGGCCACCAGCCCGGCGATGCGTGCCCCGCACCGGAGTCCCCGACGACGTGCGAGTCACCGGTGAGGGCGTGCTCGACGAGCACCGCGTTGTCACCGGACGGGGACAAGGTGCCCCACGTCTCGTAGGCGACGGTCACCGCCGGCAGCACACCACCGCGCTCGAGGGCGAGGTCGCCGATGGCGGCGAACCGGCGGTCGCCGACGGGGTCACCGGGACGCCAGACCGCGGCGGTCGACGTCGTCGGGGTGGCCGTCATGACGGGAAGCTCCTCGGAATCGCGCTTGCCGCACCGTGTGGTGTGGCCAGGTCATCACCCGGGGCACCCCACCGCGAGGAGGGTTGCCGCCCAGCAAACCGGGGTTTGGCACTGGGACTCATGACCGGCATCCATGGTACCTGCGCCCGGTGCGGGGACGGGAGGCGTTCCGAGAGGCGAACAGCCGGCGGGGGTGACCTGGCCAGGCGCCGGCGTCGAGGTGAGGTGGCTCCGGCGGGCGCGGCGGCCACCGCGGCCACCGCGGGCACGGCGGTCACAGCGGGCACCGCGGCCATGGCGGTCACGGCGTCAACCCACCCGGCCCAGCGTGCCGGGGCGTTTCCCCGGCCCGGCGACGGGCGGCAGCCGAAGGCCCAGGTCGACCAGCCGCTCGAGCAGCCGGGCCAGGCGGTAGTCCGGGGCGAGCCGCACGGCCCGGTCGACCGCGACCCGCGCGATCGCTCCGTCTCCGCCGATCCACGCGACGTGCGCCGCCACGGTGCACACTGACGCCGCCTCGGCCGCGCACTCGTCGGGGACCGAGCGGCACACCGCCAGCAGCCGGTGCAGCAGCTCGTCGCGCTCCATCGCCAGTGCGTCGCCAACGACAGCCCCGCCCGCACCGCCGCACCCCCTGTCGCGCACCACCCTCAGGAGCTGCGGCTGCGGCGCCAGCCCCATACCGCCCCACGTCGGCAGGGTGGACCGGAGCAGGACCACGACCTCGTGGTCGATCGAGTCGGAGGGCAGCACGCTCGGAGCGAGCCAGGCGATCAGCCCGTCGCGCCACGGCACGTCCGCGAGGCCGAGGGCCAGATCCGCCACGACCGTGCGGTCCGGCGAACGACGACCCGCCTCCCCCTTGGCCAGGACCGTGCTCCAGGCCGCTGCCGAGCGGCGCCGGAGACGCCTCATCCGGGCGCGGCCCGCCACGGCATCCGCGACCCCCTCGCACCGCCATGCCTCCGGGGCGACCAGACCCTCGACCGCGCGCCGCGAACGCAGGGGCGAACGGCCCAGGGCGACGTACTCCGCCACCCCCGGCACGTCGGCCGGGTCCGGCAGCGCGATGCCCTCGGGTGGGCAGCACGGCTCGGAGCACACCGCCGAGTACCTGCGCCCGTCACGGACCACCGGGACGTCGACGACGTGGATGGCGGCCCGCTCGAGCTGCTCGACGAGGGCCACGAGC
>DASQEZ010000350.1:0-14102 GCA_035633415.1 Ornithinibacter sp.
GTCTTTCGCGAACTCGAAGTCGATCATCCGCACGGTCTTGCGGTTGTACCGCGCCGCGTTGAGGGCCGCCTCGTTGACGAGGTTGGCCAGATCTGCACCCGAGAAGCCGGACGTGCCTCTCGCCAGCACCGGCACATCCACATCGTCGGACATCGGAATCTTCCGCGTGTGTACCGCGAGGATGCCCTCGCGCCCCTTCACGTCGGGACGGTTCACCACGATGCGGCGGTCGAAACGGCCGGGCCGGAGCAGCGCGGGATCGAGCACGTCGGGCCGGTTCGTGGCCGCGACGAGGATGACGCCTTCGTTCGACTCGAACCCGTCCATCTCGACGAGCAGCTGGTTGAGGGTCTGCTCGCGCTCGTCGTGCCCGCCGCCGAGGCCGGCGCCGCGGTGGCGGCCGACGGCGTCGATCTCGTCGACGAAGACGATGGCGGGAGCGTTGGCCTTGGCCTGCTCGAACAGGTCGCGCACGCGCGAGGCGCCCACGCCGACGAACATCTCGACGAAGTCCGAGCCGGAGATCGAGTAGAACGGCACCCCCGCCTCACCGGCGACGGCGCGCGCGAGGAGGGTCTTGCCGGTGCCGGGTGGGCCGTAGAGCAGCACGCCCTTGGGGATCTTGGCGCCCACGGCGAGGAACTTCGCCGGCTCGGCGAGGAACTCCTTGATCTCGTGGAGCTCCTCGACGGCCTCGTCGGCGCCGGCGACGTCGGCGAAGGTGACCTTCGGGGTGTCCTTGTTGGCGAGCTTCGCCTTCGACTTGCCGAACTGCATGACCCGCGAGCCGCCGCCCTGGGCCTGGCTCATGAGGAACCAGAAGAGGCCGACGAGGAGCAGCACGGGGAAGAAGCTGATGAAGATGGTCCAGAAGGCGCTGTCGCCTTCCTTCTTGTCGTTGTACCCGTTCGGGACGTTGGTGGTCAGCGCAGCGACGAGCTGCTCGGCGCGGGCGTCGACGAACTCGGCACGCACCTTGGTGGCCCCGCTGACGTCGGATGCCGTGTCGCTGAAGGTCTGGCCGTCCTTGAGGTCGAGGGTGAGGACGTTCTCGGTCGTCATGACCGCCGTCTGCACCTTCTTGTCGGTGATCAGCTTCTCCGCCTGCGCGGTGGTGACGGTGGTGTAGCCGCCGTCACCGTCGAACGAGAACACCGTCAACATCACCACGATGACGGCCAGGACCCAGAACAGCGGGGTCTTGAAGATGCGCTTGAAGTCCATGTGGGTACGGAGCTCGCGCTCCGGTCCTCCTGCTCGTGGTCAATCGGCCGACCGGAGATCCACCGGGCGGAACGGGTACACGCTAGCAACGAGCCCCGCCGTCCCCGTGTTCCGCGAGACGATCGGGGTTCGACGCGTCCCCGGCGCGACCCCTCAGCTGTAGACGTGCGGCGCCAGGGTGCCGACCACCCGCAGGCCCCGGTAGGCCTCGGCGTAGTCGAGGCCGTAGCCCACGACGAACTCGTTCGGGATGTCGAAGCCGACCCACTTCACGTCGACCTCGACCTTGGCGGCATCCGGCTTGCGCAGCAGGGTGCAGATCTCGACGGAGGCCGGACTGCGCGACTCCAGGTTGGACTTGATCCACGACAGGGTCAGGCCGGAGTCGACGATGTCCTCCACGATGAGCACGTGCCGGCCGGTGATGTCGGAGTCGAGGTCCTTGAGGATGCGGACCACACCGCTGGACTTGGTTCCGGAGCCGTAGGACGACACGGCCATCCAGTCCACGGGCACGGTCACCGGGAGCGCCCGCATCAGGTCGGCCATCACCATCACCGCCCCCTTGAGGACCCCCACGAGCAGGAGGTCCTTGCCCGCGTACTCCGTGGCGATCTCGTCGGCCAGGTCGGCCAGCTTGGCCTGGATCTCCTCCTCGGTGATGAGAACGCGTTCGAGGTCTGCTCCCATGTGGGCGGCGTCCACTGCGGCTCCTGAGTGGTGGGGCGCGGTCGGGTGTGACCCTAGTCAACCCGATCGTGGGGGGCGATGGTGACCCGGCCGTCGGATCGGGCCACCAACAGCCCTCCAGGGGCGTGCACCGGGCCCTGCCCGTGCCACCCGGTGAGCAGCCGGTCGCAGGCGTCGGTGTGCCGGGTGCCGACCCGGCCTGCGGGCGCGCCGGCCGCGACGAGCAGCCGGCGCCACACCCGGGTGCGCACGGCGCGCGGGATGCCGGTCAGCGCCTCGACCGCCCACGGCGCCGGTCCCAGCGCGGTCACCGCGTCGTCCGCGAGGCCGCCCAGGTGGTCTGCGTCGTCGCGCAGCAGGGATGCCGTGCGCGCCAGCGCCGCAGTCACGCCGGGGCCGAGGTCGCGCTCGAGGTCGCAGAGGGCCTGCCGGGCCCGGACCCGGGTGAAGGCCGGGTCCTCGTTCATCGGGTCGTCCCACCAGGTCAGGCCCTGCGCCCGCACGGACTCGCGGCACTGCGCCCGGGTCACCCCGAGGAGTGGACGGCGCAGGCGGCCGCGAGCGGCCGGCATCCCGGACAGCGACCGGGCACCGGCTCCGCGGGTGAGGCCGAGCAGCACCTGCTCGGCCTGGTCGTCGAGGGTGTGGCCGAGCAGCACGGCGAGGGCCCCGTGCCGGTCGGCGGCCGCGGCGAGGGCCGCGTGGCGGGCCGAGCGGGCGGCGGCCTCGAGCCCCTCCCCCGACGCCGTGACCTCGACCGTCACCACGTCGACGGGGTCGAGGCCGAGGGCGCGAAGGCCCCGGGCGGCATCCGCGGCGACCTGCGCCGAGCCGGGTTGGAGTGCGTGGTCCACGACCACGGCTCCCGCGCGCCACCCGGCGGCGGGAGCCTCGAACGCCGTGGCGGCGGCCAGCGCGAGGGAGTCGGCGCCACCGCTGCACGCGACGAGCACGAGGTCATGGGGACCGAGGTCGGCCAGCGCGGCGCGCACGGCGTGGCGCACCGCGGCCGTCGCGGCGTCCGGCGATCCCCAGCGACGCTCCATGGTCAGCCGTGGACGCGACGGACCCAGGCCTGCGGCTCCTCGATCTCCTGCGCCAGCGGCAGCGTGTCCGGGGAGGTCCAGACGGCGTTGAAACCCTCGACGCCGACCTTCTCCTGCACGCCGCGGACGAAGACGGCGCCGTCGCGGTACTGGCGCATCTTCGCCTCGAGGCCGAGCAGGCGACGCAGCAGCCGGTCGGGAGCGCCGGCGCCCTTGCGGCGCTCGGTGAACCGTGCCCGGATGTGCGCGACGGTCGGGATGTGGGCCGGGCCGACGTCGTCCATGACCACGTCGGCGTGCCCCTCGAGCAGGGACATGACCGCGGTGAGCCCGGCGAGCTTCGCGCGCTGTTCCGGGGTGGTGAACAGGTCGGTCAGGCCGGTGCTGCCCTCGCGGAACAGGTCGGGAAGCTTCTCGGCGATCCGGCCGGCGATCTCCTGGAGCCGCTCGGGGTCGGGCGCCATGTCGACCGCCAGCGAGCGCGCCTGCTCGACGAGGTGGTCGCGCAGCCACGGGTTCGCGGTGAACTGCACCCGGTGGGTCTCCTCGTGCATGCAGACCCACTTGCGGAAGTCGTCGCGGTCGACGCCGAGCTCCGACGCGACGGCGAGCATGTTCGGCGCCACGAGCATCAACGCCGGGGTGCCCCCGGGCGCCAGGTCGTACTGGCCGAGCACCTTGGACGCCATGAACGCGAGCAGCGCACCCGCCTCGGCACCGGTGACCTTGCCACCGAAGGCCTGCGCGGCCGCGCTGGGCACCTGGCCGCGCTTCTCGATCAGCGCGTCGAAGGTCGGGTCGAGCATCGCGCTCATCGAGTCGGCGTTGAGGGCGATCCAGGTGGCCCGGTCGACGACCAGGGCATCGGGCGCGTCGTCGGGGGTCTGCATCCGGGCCGTCTGGGCCACCGGCTCCCGGGCGGCCCGGGCGGCCGCGCGGATCGCCGCCACCTCGGCCTCGGCCTCGGCCCGGGTGACGGTCGGCCCTGCGGGCACGAGCGTCCTCCCGGTCGTCTTGGCGAACTCCCAGTCGACGTAAGCCACGCAGGTCCTGCCTCTCCTCGTGCCGCGGTCAGCGGCAGCCGCACCTGGTCAGTGCGGCCACGATCCGGTCCAACGCGGCCCGCGCCCGCTGCGTTCCCCCGTAGGTGCGCGGGAACCCGTCGACGAGCAGCACGAAGGTCAGCGGGCGCCCGTCGGCGTCGACCGTGGTGCCGGCCAGGGCCGACCCGGCCCGCAGCGTGCCGGTCTTGGCCCGCGGCACCCCGGCGACGTCGGCCGTGGCGTCCGCGCGGAAGCGGCGGGTCATCGTGCCGCTGAGCCCCGACACCGGCAGCGACCCGACGACGCCGCGCAGCTCGTCGACCTCCCCGGTCACGGCGAGGCGCAGCACGCCCGAGAGGGTCGCGGCGCTGGCCCGCTGTCCCGGAGCGAGCCCACTCGCGTCGGTGATGACCAGGCCCTTCGTCGGGACGTCGTGTGCCGTCAGCCGGTCGCGGATGAAGTCGGCGATGTCGCCCTGGCGGGTCGTCGAGTGGCCGGCGGCGGCCGCGGCCTGGCGGGTGAGGTTCTCGGTGAGGGCGTTCTCGCTGCGGTCGATGGCGAGGTCGAGCACCTCGGCGTAGGTGGCGGACTCGATGCTGCCGAGCACCTGCGCGGTCGCGGGTGCGGGGGTCGACCAGGTGCGCTCGGCGAGCAGGGTCGCCGTGACCCCACGGGCCTTCAGTGCCGTGACCAGGGCCTTGGCCACCTCCGCCTCCGGTGCGGTGGGCGAGGGGCGCAGGGCCCTGGGCAGCTGGGTGGCCAGGCCGGTCATCACGACCGCCTGGGCGAAGCCGTCGCGCACGTCGTTGGGGTTCCACGTCGACGGGTAGCGGGGCCCGGGGGCGTAGGTGAGGTCGAGGCGCAGTCGCACCGTGGTGCGCCCCGAGGGGGCGAGCGAGTCGGCCACCTGTGCCGCGAGGTCGGCGAGGCCGGCCCGGCCCGCGACCGCGTCGGGGTCGCCCGCGCCCGGGGCGAGCAGGGTGTCTCCGCCCACGACGAGCACGACGTCGGACGAGCCGGGCGGCGCGACGACCGCGGTCGTCATCCGGTCGTCGAGGTCGAGCCCGTCGGCGACGGCGAGGGCGGCCATCAGCTTCTGCGTGGAGGCGGGCACCCGGGGGGTGCCGGCATCCAGCGACCACAGCTCCTCACCCGTGACACCGTCGCGCACGCTGATGCCGGTGCCGCCGTCGAGGGCCGGGTCGTCGGATGCCGTGGTGAGCGCCTTCCGAAGGCCGGCCCGGGTCGGCACGGGCGCCTGCGCACCGGTGTCGGTGAGCCATGGGTCGGGCGAGGCGGTCGGCTCCGGGAGCAGGGCCGGTGCGGGCGTGCCGGACACCGTGGGGGTCGGCACGGCGACCGGGCGGTCGAGGGTGAGGATGCCGGGGGCCACGTCGAGCACGTCGGCCGTGGCGTACCCGGCGACGGCGACCAGCGCCACGGCCGAGCCGACCGAGGCGAGCATGACTCGTCTCACCCCGCCTCCCTTCGTCCTTCTGCCCGCCCATGGGCCAGACTGTGCCGAGAGCCTAGGTCACCGCCCTGAAGGAGAAACCCGCCGTGGAGTTCGACGTCACCATCGAGATCCCCAAGGGTCATCGCAACAAGTACGAGGTCGACCACGAGTCCGGGCGCATCCGCCTGGACCGGATGCTGTTCACCGCGATGGCCTACCCGTCCGACTACGGCTACGTCGAGGACTCCCTCGGCGAGGACGGCGACCCGCTCGACGCGCTCGTGCTCCTCGACGAGCCGACCTTCCCCGGCTGCCTGGTGCGCGCCCGCCCGATCGGCATGTTCCACATGCGCGACGAGGCCGGCGGCGACGACAAGATCCTGTGCATCCCGGCGGGTGACCCGCGCAAGAACCACATCCGCGAGATCGAGGACATCAGCTCCTTCGACCGGCTCGAGATCCAGCACTTCTTCGAGACCTACAAGGACCTCGAGCCCGGCAAGTCGGTCGAGGGCGCCCACTGGGCCGGCCGCGAGGACGCCGAGAACTGCATCCGCGAGGCGATCGCGCGGGCCAAGGACGCGGGCATCAGCACGGCGCGCTGGCGGATGCCGGAGCACGACGACCTGGTGTGGGACGGCGGTTCGGCCCAGCGCACTGCCGACGAGCTCTCCGCCGCCTCGGCCAGGGCCCTGCGCGAGCTCGCGACCAAGGACCGTCCGCTCAGCGACGACTGAGCAGGGCGTTCCCGCCCGATCCTTGGAGCCGGCTCACCAGCCCCAGGAGCCGGGCCCGCCCTTGAACGGTCCGACGACCCGTGACGTGATCCAGCCACCGTAGAAGCCACCCTGCTGGGCTCGCACGACCTCGTCGTCGACCGTGCACCGGTCCATGCCACCGGGCATGACCGCGACGTACCCGGCGATGGCCTCGAAGCCCGGGCTCGGACGGGGATAGGTCCACGCGGCACGGGGCGCGACGGCATCCCCACCGTGGACGTCGAAGTAGGTCGCCTGGCCCTTGAACTCGCACCAGGACGTGCCCTCGGTGGCGCGCAGCGCGCCCGGCTCGAAATGGTCGGCAGGCAGGTAGTAGGAGGGCGGGTGGCTGGTCTCGAGCACGCGCAGCGACCGGGTGCTCGCCGCGATGCGCACGCCGCCGAGCCACACCTGCACGCTCTCGCGGCTCGGTTCGACCCGCGGCGGGCGGGGGTAGTCCCACACCGACTCCTGCCCGGGCCCCGGGGGGTCGGGCACCGGGCGGCGGGCCACGATCAGTCCCGCTCGACCCAGCGGTCGACGGCCCAGACGATCGCGAACGCCAGGCCCGGATCGGCACCGTCGGCGACGTCGACCGTGTACTTGTCGCGCACGGTGATCCACTTCTGGGTGATCCGGACGACGTCGCGCCCGCCGCTGGTCACGGTGTAGTTCTTCTCGATGAACTGGCCGGTGAGCTGCCACGGCTCGCCGCTGGCCATCTCCATCGTCATCTTGTCCTTGACGAGGGAGAACGCCTTGGCCTTGAGCGAGGCGACCTCGGTGCCGGAGGCATCGGTGATCGACATCTTCTTCGGGATGCCGAGCAGCTGCCCCTTCACGGTGTAGAGGAGGCTGCCGTCGCCGCCCTGCACCTCGGCCTTCGGGCGCGGGCCCAGCTTGCCGTCGACGAAGAACAGCTGGGCCTCGGTGTCGGGGTCGAGGACCGCGAAGTCACGACCTGCGCCGAACTGGCTCTTCATGAGGAACCGGGTGAATCCGGCGGGAGCGGCGGGCACGTCGCCCATGGCGAACCTCCAACGTGGGGGTGGGCTCCCAGCCTAGCCACGCGCCCCCGCAGGAGGCTCCGGGGTTCCGTCACCGGCCCGGATGCCGTCCAGGGCCAGGGCGTCGAGCAGGGCCCGCTCGAAGTGCGGCACCGAGCCGCCCAGGGCATCGAGACCGGCGGGGCCGATCAGCACCGTGCGCGAGCCGTCGCCGCGGACGCCGACCACCGCCGGGAGTCCGCTCGCTCGGTGGGCGCGCTGCTCCTCCTCGGTCGTCTCGTTGCGGTGCACCAGTCGCAGCGGCACGGGCAGTCGAGCGGTCATGGCATCCCACTCGGGCCGCCGGCGCAGCGACCCGTGGGTGACGTCGCACAAGGAGCAGCTGGTGCGGCCGAGCAGGTGGCCGACCACGTAGGTCAGCTCGCCCACGACCCCACCGTCGGCGTCGTACACACCGACGACCTCGACCACGGGCTGCGTCATGGCGACAACCTAACCCGGCGGTGTTGCTCGCGCAGGTCGCGGCGGCGCGTGGATCAGGCCCCGTCGGGGTCGACCGTGCGTGGCCCTGCGTACCGCCCGTCGCCCGCTCCCGGCTCCGGCTCGGTCGGGAGGGCGCTGCGTGGCAGCCGGAACGTGGCGAGCAGCCCGACCACCAGGGCGAGTGATGCCAGCCCCGTGGTGAGCCGGCTCGCCGTGATCATCGCGTCGCCGGCCGCCTCGGCGATGGCGGCGGCGGCGGGCTGCGCCTGGAGGCCGGCGATCGCCGTGCCCGCCGACGCGCTCACTGCGGTGGTGACCTGGTCGACGACCGTGGCAGGCAAGGCGAGCGCGGCCAGGTTCGCCTCGGTGTTCCGGCCGAGGCTGCCGATGAGGATGCCGCCGAGCACCGCCACGCCGAGCGCCGACCCGAGCTGGCGCACGCTCGACTGCAGGCCGGAGGCCTGGCCACTCTCCTCGACCGGCACGTCGTGGAGCAACAGCGAGGTCAGCTGTGCCGTCGCCATCCCGACCCCGACGCCGTAGACGAACAAGCACGCGCACAGTTGCCAGGTCGCGACGTCCATCGAGATCGCCAGGGCGAGCGCGCCGACTGCGATCGCCTCCAGCCCGAGACCGACCTGCACCACGGTGCGCTGGGGCACGAACCGGGAGATCCGCGGGAGCATCCCGGAGATGAGGAACGTGCCCGCGGCGAGTGCCACGATCACCCAACCGGTCTGCAGCGCGGTGTACCCGAGGGTGCCCTGCAGCAGCAGCGGGAGGGTGAAGAGCAGCCCGAACTCGCCGAAGGCGACGATCAGCGCCGCCACCACCCCCGCGCTGAAGGTCGCGATGGCGAACAGCCCGAGGTCGACGAGAACCGGTCTGCCGGCTGCGGCCCGTCGCCGCTCATGCACCACGAACCACACCATCGCTGCCACCCCGCCGGCGAGCACGAAGGGCACCGGCGACAGGCCACCGCCATCGGTGCGCCACCACCCGTAGGTCTCCGCCTCGATGAGCGCGAAGACGATGGCCCCCATCCCCACCATCGTCAGCGCGACACCGAGCGCGTCGCGGCTCGGGGTGGCTGCCGGGTCACGGGTCTCCGGCAGCGCCCGCACGATGCCGAGGACGACGAGCAGGCCCACGGGGATGTTGAGCCAGAACGCCCAGCGCCACGAGTAGTCCGTCGCGAGCCACCCGCCCAGCAGCGGCCCGATGGCGGCCATGCCACCGATGGCCGACCCGTAGACCGCGAAGGCGATCACCCGGGCGCGGCCGGTGAACAGGGCGTTGAGGCTCGAGAGCGTCGACGGAAGGATCATCGCGGCGCCGATGCCCTGGGAGAACCGGGCGAGGATCAGCATCTCCCCGTTGACCGACAGGCCTGCGACGACCGAGGACGCCATGAACACGACCATGCCGATGAGGAACAGCAGGCGGCGGCCCTTGAGGTCGCCGACCCGGCCAACGGTGATGAGCAGCGAGGCGAAGACGAGGGAGTAGACGGCATTCATCCACTGCGCCTCGGTGGCCGTCAGCGAGAGGTCCTCGATGACCACGGGCAGCGCGACGTTGACGATCGTCGCGTCCATGATGACCAGCGAGACACCGAACCCGATGGTCAGCAGCGCCGCCCAGTCGCGGCGGGTCATCAACGGGCCTGTCACGGCGACGCTCATGGCCGCAGTGTCGCAGCGGGGACCCGCACCCGGGCTGAACCGTGGCGCAGGCCACGGCTCGGCGACCAGGGCCCGCACGGCAGATTCGCGCTCCCGCCGCCGGTCGGTCCAGAAGAAGGAGGAAACTCGGTCCGTGGCGTCGAAGGCGCCTACCGGAGCAGCCGATGCGCGCGAGACCGTCGTCGTTCCTGACGGTGGGTGACAAACCGGCGTCCAGACACGGCCTCTCACCCGGAAGGCGGCTCGTTCGGAAGGGCTGCGAGCCAAGGGTCGGAGAAACCGGTGCCATGACCCCGATTTCTCCGACCCTTGGCTCGGCGAGTGGCTCCCAGCGGTATGCCGCCACCGCTCGCGCCTGGGACGCTGGGACGCTCGCCACGTGCCACCGGCCGACCGGGTCGGGCACCCCGGGGGCACGCGAGCGCCCCGAGGGCAACGGAAAGGCCCCTCGACCGGAGTCGTAAGGGCCTGACCGTGGTGCTGTGGAGCCGCCTAAGGGAATCGAACCCTTGACCTATTCATTACGAGTGAATCGCTCTGGCCGACTGAGCTAAGGCGGCGTGCTCCCGAGCGGGCCCGGGCACGCCGCACGAGTATACGAGGCGACCGGCAGCACCGCGAATCCCGCCCACCGTGCCCGTGGGGTCAGCAGCGCAGCCCGTCCTCGGGCATGGTCCCCTCGACGTAGTAGGCGTCGACCGCGTCGTCGACGCACTCGTTCGAGCGCGTGTAGGCGGTGTGGCCGTCGCCGTCGAAGGTGATCAGCGCGGCGTCGGCCAGCTGGTCGCGCAGCCGCACCGCCCACTCGTACGGGGTGGCCGGGTCGCGGGTCGTACCGATGACGACGACCGGGTCGGCGCCCTCCGCGGAGACCTTCTCGGGGGTGCCGGTGGCCTCGACCGGCCAGAAGCCGCACGGAAGCGAGCTCCACATCAGGAACGGGCCCCAGGTCGGTGCCTCCGCCAGCGACTCCTCCGCGAGGCGTCGCCGCTCCACGGGGTCGTCGCCGTCGGCCTTGTCGAGGCAGTTGACCGCGTAGATGACCTCCATGATGTTGCCCGCGTACTGGCCACCGGGGTTGCGGTCGGCGTACTGGTTGGCGAGCTGCATCAGGGCGGTGCCGTCGCCACCGACCCCGTCTCGCATGGCGTCGACGAGGGTCTGCCACGCGCCCTGGTCGTACATCGCCGCGGCGATGCCGAGCGACGCCCAGCCCTCGGTGAGGCGCGGCACGGCGTTGTCGCCCGTGCGCGGCAGTGGGCTCGCGTCGACCGAGCCCAAGAAGGTGCGCAGGCCGGTCATCACCTCGTCCACCGAGTTCCCGAGCGCGCAGTCGTCACCCTGCTCGACGCAGAAGGCCGCCCACTCGCGGGTCGCGCGCTCGAAGCCCTTGGCCTGGCCGAGGTTGAGCTCCTCCGGGGTGAGGTCGGGAGCCACCACGCCGTCGAGCACCATCCGGCCCACCTGCTTGGGGAACAGGTCGGCGTAGGTGGTGCCGAGGAAGGTGCCGTAGGACTTGCCGAGGTAGGTGAGCTTCTCCTCGCCGAGCGCGGCCCGCAGGACGTCCATGTCGCGCGCGGCGTCCGCGGTCGAGACGTGCTCGAGCAGGGGCCCGGCCTTCGTGCCGCAGGCCTCGGCGAAGCCTCGGGCGGTCGCGGCGAACGCCTCCTCCTCCGCGGCGTCGTCGGGCGTGGGGTCCGAGCCGAGGAAGGTGTCGAGCTCGGTGTCGGTGAGACAGTCGATCGGAGCCGAGCGCCCGACGCCGCGGGGGTCGAACCCGACGACGTCGTAGGCGTCGCGGACCTTCTTGCCGACGATGAAGTCGGCCGCCTTGGCGTAGTCGACCCCGGACCCACCCGGCCCGCCGGGGTTGACGACGAGCGACCCGATCCGTGCGGAGCTCTTGCGCGCCGGCACCTTGGACAGGGCGAGCTCGATGGTGTCGCCCCGCGGGTTCTCGTAGTCGACCGGCACCTCGAGGGTGGCGCACTGCGCCCCCTCGCAGTCGGTCCAGTCGAGTTGCTGGGAGTAGAAGCGCGACAGCGACTCGGACCCCGGGGGCGGGCCCTGCGGCGTGACGGACACCGACGGCGCGCTTCCCGAGCCGCCGATCCCGTCGAAGACCGAGCACCCGGACAGGACCAGGGAGGTGACCGTGGCACCCACCAGGGCGACGGCGAGGCGACGGCTCATGGGCGCACGATAAGCGAGCGACCTGCGTGCCGCCGCATCGGTGAGATCACGATCTGGTCGCCGTTTCAGCGGGGCAGTCGCAGGTCGAGGGCCATCGCCTCCAGCGCCAGGAGGGGGTTCACGTTGGCCCCGATGCGCTCGCGCGCGGTGCCGATGGCGTCCATCGCCCGCAGCAGCTGGTCGGGACCGAGCAGCTCGTGCACCCGCTGGACGACCTGGCGGCTGTCCTCGTTGACCAGCGCCGACCCGGCACCGGTGCGCACCACGAGTGCGTCGCGGTAGACGGACAGCAGGTCGACCAGCGCCCGGTCGATGACGTCGCGGGTGAACCGGGTGGCCCTGGCCTTCTGCTCCTTCTCGAGCGAGCTGAGCTGCGCCCGGATGTGCGGGGGCTGGGTGCGCGCACTCGGATCGGCGCCCAGCACCTCCATCAGCCGCACCTTCTCGGCGGCGTCGCGCTCGCTGGACGCGGCCGCCGACTCCTCCGCCGCGATCGTCATCAGGTCGCTCGCCGCACCGATCGCGTCGCCGACGCTGACGATGCGGGTGGCGAGGGTGATGACGTCGTGCCGGCGGATGCGGGCGTGCTCGTCGCGCGCCAGCCTGGCGGCGAGCCCGACATGCGACTGGGCGGCGCGCGCGGCGTACAGCGCCATCGACGGGTCGACGCCGTCGCGCCGGGTCAGCAGTGCCGCGACCGCCTCCACCGACGGGGTGCGCAGCCGCACGTGCCGCGAACGCGAGCGGATCGTGATGATGACGTCCTCGACCGAGGGGGCGCACAGCATCCACACGGTGCGCGGGGCCGGCTCCTCCAGCGCCTTGAGCAGGGCGTCGGCCGCGCGCTCGGTGAGCCGGTCGGCATCCTCGACGACGATCACACGGAAGCGCCCGACCGAGGGGCGGTGGGCGGCGAGCGCGACGAGGTCGCGCGCCTGCTCGACCTTGATGGACAGCCCCTCGGTGGCGATGACGTCGACGTCGGCGTGCGTGCCGCCCAGCGCCGTGCGGCACTCGCGGCAGGTGCCACACCCGCCGTCGGGGCAGAGCAGGGCGGCGGCGAAGGCCCGCGCCGCGACCGATCGCCCGGACCCGGGCGGGCCGGTGAACAGCCAGGCGTGGGTCATCGCCGCGGGGGTGCGCACGGCGTGCTCGAGGGTGGCCACGGCGCTCTCCTGGCCGATGACGTCGCGCCACACGCTCACGGGTCGACCAGCCCCATCGCCTCGAGTCGGGACATGACGGCGTCGTGCAGCCCCTGGGGGGCGGCGGTGCCGTCGACGACGAGGTAGCGCTCGGGGTGCCCGGCCGCCATCGACAGGAAGTGCTGGCGGATCGCGTCGTGGAACGCGTCCTCCTCGGACTCGAGCCGGTCGTGCGTGTCGCCGCGGCGCGTGCGGCCCTCCGCGGCCGAGATGTCGACGACGACCGTGAGCGCCGGCACCAGTCCGTCGACCGCCCACATCTGCAGGTCGTGCACCTCGGCGGCCCCGAGGTCGCGCCCGGCGCCCTGGTAGGCGACGGAGGAGTCGGTGTAGCGGTCGGTGACCACGACCTCGCCGCGCTCGAGCGCAGGGCGCACGAGCTGGTCGACGTGGTGCGCCTTGTCGGCGGCGAAGAGCAGCACCTCGGCGCGGGGGGACACGTGGTCGCCGTGCAGCACGAGGTCGCGGATCGCGGTGCCGAGCTCGGTGCCGCCCGGCTGGCGGGTGACGGTGACGGTGCGGCCGCGGGCGCGCAGGGCCTGCGCGAGCAGCCGCACCTGCGTCGACTTGCCCGCGCCGTCGCCCCCCTCGAAGGCGATGAACAGCCCGTCGCGTCCCGTCACGGACGCGAGCCTAGGCCAGCCCCGCGACAGCGCGTGCCCACGGCATCCGGATGCCGGTCACGCGCGGGTCACGCGCCGGGCAGGTTGTCGCGGGCCCACAGGGCCGCGCTGGTGCGGTCGAGCACGCCGATCTCACGGAAGACCCGGCCGAGGTGCGCCTTGACGGTGCGCTCGGTGATGCCCAGCGCCCGGGCGATCTGCTTGTTGGCCAGGCCCTGGGCCACGAGGCGCAGCACCTCGGTCTCGCGCGGCGAGAGGCCGCCGGCCGCACCGGAGCCGCCAGAACCGAACGGACCGCCTGCCGACGGGAGCAGGGCCGCGGCGACGCGCGGGTCGATCGGCACGTGGCCGCGCGCAGCGGCGTGCACGGCCGCGAGCAGGTCGGCGGGCTCGGAGTCCTTGAGCACGTAGCCGATCGCACCCGCGGCGAGCACGTCCTTGACCCGCTGGCGGTCGGAGAAGCTGGTGAGCACCAGGACCTTGGTGTCGGGCTGCGTCGCCAGCACGCCGCGGGTGGCCTCGACGCCGTCCATCTCGGGCATGGAGAGGTCCATCAGGACGACGTCGGGTGTCGTGCCCGCGACCGACTCGATGGCCTCACGGCCGTTGCGCGCCTCCCCCACGACCGTGATCTCGGGGTCGGACTGGAGCAGGGTCTTCACCCCGGCGCGGACCAGCTGGTGGTCGTC
>DASQEZ010000351.1:0-6213 GCA_035633415.1 Ornithinibacter sp.
GGACTGCGGGTGGATCAGCTGAGGCCGAGGGAGCGCAGCGCGGCCTCGGCCTCGTCGACCGAGACCCGGCCGGCCGCGAGGTCGGCGAGCACCTTGTCGCGGTCGATCGGCTGCTCGGTGCCTGGGCCCTCGAGCCCGAGGCGGACCAGCAGCTCGGCGAACCGCTGGCGTGCGGTGGGATAGCTCACCCCGAGGTAGCGCTCGAGCTCACGCATGTTGCCCCGGGAGACCAGGAAGACCCGGAGCATCTCGTGATCGTCGCTCGACAATCCCGCGAACGGCGAGAGCTCGAAGGCACCGGACAGCTCGGTACCGCAGGAGTCGCACCCGAGGCGGGTGATGGTCAGATGGGCCGAGCAGACGGGGCAGTCGCGCGGTGGTCGGTGGGGCAGGACGGCCCGGGAGGTGGTCACGACGCCACCTGGACCTTCGCTGAACCGAGCTCGACCTTGATGTCGAGCGTGGCGGTGCCGGCGCCGACCACCAGGTCGCGGCCGGACGTGGAGCGCTGGTCCGAACGGCCGCCCAGCTCCACCGAGCCCAGCTCGGCGCGGGCGTGCACGGTGACGTCGGAGCGGGGGTCGAGCCGGAGCCGTACGCTCCCGAGCTCGCAGCTCAGGCTCGACTCGCCGCGGTCGAGCAGCCAGTCCAGCTTCGCGCTTCCTGCCTCCACGCGTCCGTCGATCGGACCCGAGCAGTCCACGGCCTTGAGCGAGCCGGCCTCGACCACGAACCGGAGGCCGCCCTCGAGCCGGCTCGCCATGATGCTGCCGGCCTGCACGGTGACCTCGACGGGGAGATCGGGGCGGATCTTCACGATCACGGTCTCGCCGCCGCGCCAGCGCCCGAAGGCCTTGCCCGGGCGGCGGTCGCTGGAGTCGTAGGAGAAGTGACCGAAGCCAGGCTCGGCGTCGGTGTCGATGATCAGGGCACCACCGTCGCGGCGGGCCACGTGCGGCCCCTCGACGGAAGCGCCGGTCACGGTCGGGTCCCCGATGAGCACCAGCTTGACGGCGGTCGCCTGGACGACGACGCGGTCGATCGGGACGTCGACGCCGTAGGAGCCGGAGTCACCCCGGGGAGGCGGGGGCAGCACCCGGACGCCAGAGGGGGGCGACGGCGGGGCCGGCGGGAGTGGGGGAACGGGCGGGTGCGCCGGGGCGGCCGACCCGTAAGGCCCGGCCGGGTGGGTCGGGGCGGCCTGGTCGGCCGCCGCCGACGGCGGAGCCGCCGCGTCGGTGGCGGCGATGCGCTGGCTGGCCTCCTCGGGGGCGACCTGGCCGGCGGCGACCTGGGACAGCAGGGAACGGAGATCAGTGTCTGGGGACTCGGTCATGACCACATCTAACAACAAGAACTTCTAAAGTGTCAACTCCCTTTGATGAAATAGAAGAATCACGCTCAGAAAGGCTCCACGCTGACCCCGTAGCCCTCGCCCCGCAGGATCGCGAGCACGTCGTCGCAGTGCTCCGGGCCGCGCATCTCCAGCTGGACGCCGATCTCGACCTCGTGGACAGCCAGCCCCGGGTGGGTGCGCAGGTGCTCGACCTCCAGCACGTTGGCGTCGGCCGCCGCCAAGGTGGCCAGCAGCCTGGCCAGGTTCCCGGGCCGGTCCGGCACCCGCACGTACAACCCGAGGTAGCGGCCCCCCGCGGTCAGCCCGTGCCTGATGACGCGCAGCAGCACCACCGGGTCGATGTTGCCTCCGGAGAGCACGGCCACCACCGGTGGTTCGAAGGCGGTCGGGTCGTCCAGCACCGCCGCCACTGCCGCGGCGCCCGCCGGCTCGACGACGAGCTTGGCGCGCTCGAGGCACAGCAGGAGGGCCCGCGACAGCGACTCCTCGGAGACCGTACGGACCTCGTCGACCAGGTCAGCCACCACGGCAAAAGGCACGTCACCGGGCCGCCCGACCGCGATGCCGTCGGCCATCGTGGACATGGACGAGAGCGAGACCGGGGCCCCGGCAGCGAGAGAGGGGGGATAGGCCGCAGCGGCCTCGGCCTGGACAGCGACCACGCGGACGTCGGGCCGCAGCGCCTTCACCGCGATCGCGATCCCCGCGACCAGGCCGCCCCCTCCGGTGCAGACCACGATCGTCTTGACCGCCGGGCACTGCTCGAGGATCTCGAGCCCGACGGTGCCCTGGCCCGCGACGATGTCGACGTGGTCGAAGGGATGGATGAGCACCGCACCCGTCTCGGCCGCGAAGGCGTGTGCCGCCTCCAGGCAGTCGTCGATGACCTGTCCGTGCAGGCGGATCTCGGCGCCGTAGCCGCGGGTCGCAGCGAGCTTCGGGATCGGCGCACCCTCGGGCATGAACACCGTGGCCGAGATGTCGAGGAGCTGGGCGGCCAGCGCGACGCCTTGCGCATGGTTGCCGGCGCTCGCGGCGACGACACCGAGCTCACGCTCTGCCTCCGACAGCTGCGACATCCGGTTGTAGGCCCCGCGGATCTTGAACGACCCGGCGCGCTGGAGGTTCTCGCACTTGAGGTGGACCGGACCGCCGACAGCCTCGCTCAGGGGGCGCGACCCCTCGAGCGGGGTCCGGCGGGCCACCCCCTCCAGGCGGACCCGCGCCGCCTCGACGTCAGCCAGCGTCGGGACCGGGACCACGACGTGAGCAGCGGAGATGTTCGGGTCCGGTGAGGTCTCGGCGACATCCATGGCGCGAGTGTGGCACCGCTTGGGAGGCTGTGGGCATGAGCGCTGAGACCGCCACGCCACCGACCAGCAGTGCCCGCCGGGTCGCCCGGCCCGACGGCCCGCGCCCTGGCCCGTTCTTGGCCGGGCTGCTCTCGGGACGCGTGCTCCCGACCGACGCCTTCACCGCGATCGCCCAGCGGTACGACCGGATCGCCCATCTGCGCCTGGTCAACGAGCACCTGTACGTGCTCACCCACCCTGACGTGGTCCGGCACGTGTTCGTCACCCACGGCCGTTCGACGATGAAGGGCCGGGGGCTCCAGCAGGCCAAGCGGCTGCTCGGCGAAGGTCTCCTCACCTCAGAAGGTGAGCTGCACAGGCGACAGCGACGACTGGTGCAGCCCGCCTTCCACCACGAGCGGATCGCGATGTACGGCCGCCAGATGACCGCGGCGGCCGTCGACCACGAGCAGCGCTGGAGCGAGGGCCAGCAGGTCGACCTCGCCGAGGAGATGGCCGCGCTGACCCTCGACATCGTGGGACGCACCCTCTTCGGCGCAGACCTCCGCTCGGCTGCCGACGAGGTCGCCGACGCACTCGGCACCGTGATGGGCGGCTTTCAGCGCCGCATCGCCGGTGGCCCTCGCAACATGCTCAACCGGCTCCCGACCCGGGCCAACCGACGAGCCCTCGACGGGCTGACCCGGCTCGACGCGGTCGTCGCCGACCTCATCGCCGCGCATCGCACCGAAGCCGCGAGCGGAGTCGTGGGTGACGACGTGCTCTCGATGCTCGTCGCCGCGCGTGACACCGAGGGTGACGGCACCGGGATGTCCGACACCCAGCTGCGCGACGAGGTGATGACCCTGGTGCTCGCGGGGCACGAGACCACGGCCAATGCCCTGACCTGGGCGTGGTTCCTGGTCGGACGGCACCCTGAGGTCCGTGACCGGCTGCACGCCGAGATCGACGTGCTGCCCGCCGAGCTCGAGACGGCCGATGTGGCGCGCCTGCCGTACGTCCACGCCGTGGTGGCCGAGACGCTCCGGCTCTACCCTCCGGCCTGGACCATCGGCCGGCGGCTCACCGACGACGTCGAGGTGGACGGCTGGACGTTGCCCGCCGGGTCCCTCACCCTGGCCAGCCAGTTCGTCCTGCACCGCGACCCACGGTGGTGGGGGGACGCGGGAACCTTCCGGCCGGAGCGATGGCTGGACCCTGCAGGCGACTTCGACGAGACCGCGCCGGGGCAGCCGCGCGGGGCCTGGTTCCCCTTCGGGCTCGGCGGACGGGTCTGCATCGGTGAGTCGTTCGCCTGGACCGAGGCCGTGCTCGTCCTGGCCACCATGGCCCGCCGCTGGGACCCCGAGATCCTCGCGGCTGCCGATCCGGCGGTCTCTCCTGCCGTGACGCTCCGCCCGCGCGACGGGATGCCCGCCGTCCTCCGACGACGTTGATCCTGGGTCAGCGCCGACCCCGGGTTCAGATCTCGACGAAGACCTCGCCGTCCTCCACGGTGACCGGATAGGTCGTCAGCGACGCCGGGGTGCGACCCATCCCGATGACCCGGCGGGACCACCGAGGCATGTCGCGTCCGGCGAAACCCACGGCCCAGTCGAGGTTCTCACCGCTGCACAGCTCGAACCGGGAGTTGTGCCAGGGGCAGCGGACCACGCCGTCCTCGAAGCTCGAGCCTCCCGGCCCGCTGGTGAGCGACAGGCCCAGGTGCGGGCACCGGTTGCGGGCAGCGCAGAGCGCCTCCCCGGCTCGGCCCACGACCACGTTCGTACCCTCGGCCTCCACCGCCACCAGCGTCCCGTCGGGGAAGTCCTCGGTCGCACCCACCCGGATCCTGGCCATCGCCGGCACCTCCTCGGCGGTCGAGCACTTTGTGTGCGAGGGCGACCACCCACCCCTGATCGTGCCAGGATCGGGATCCGCCGCCAGCCCGCCCCCCAGGAGACCCGAATGATCCACACCAGCCCGATGCCGGACGTCGAGATCCCGCGGGTCGCCCTCACCGGGTACGTCCTCGAACGAGCCGCGGAGCTGGGTGACCAACCGGCCCTGATCGACGGTCCGACGGGGCGCACCATCACCTACGCCGGGCTGGACGCCGCCGTGCGCTCGTTGGCCGGAGGCCTCGTCAGCCAAGGTTTCGCCCCCGGCGACGTGGTCGCGCTGATGTCCCCCAACGTGCCCGAGTACGCGGTCATCTTCCACGGTGTCGCGTTCGCCGGCGGGGCGGTCACGACGATCAACCCCACCTACACCGAGCGCGAGGTGCACAACCAGCTCGTCGACTCCGGCGCGCGGATGCTCGTGACGATCCCGATGTTCCTCGACGTCGCCCGCGCCGGCGCCGTGGGTACCGCCGTCGAGGAGGTGTACGTGCTGGGCGACAGCGACGACGCCCCCTCGGTCATGACGCTCTTCGGTGCACCGCTCGCCGAGCAGGTCCCCGTCGACCCAGACGACGTGGTCGTCCTGCCGTACTCCTCGGGCACGACCGGCACCAACAAGGGCGTCATGCTCACCCACCACAACCTGGTGGCCAACATCGCCCAGACGCTGGCAGCGGCCGAGATCGGCGAGGGCGACACCTTCGTCGCCGTCCTGCCGTTCTTCCACATCTACGGCATGCAGGTCCTGATGAACACCGGGCTGCGGGCCGGTGTCACCGTCATCACCATGCCACGCTTCGACCTCGAGCTGTTCCTCCGACTGCACGCCGACCACCACGTCACCCGGGCGTTCGTCGCGCCCCCGATCATCGTGGCGCTGGCCAAGCACCCGATGGTCGACGCCTTCGACCTGTCCTCGCTGACCCAGGTGTTCAGCGCCGCCGCCCCCCTCTCGGCCGACCTCGCGCTCGAGGCCGGCGCCCGGCTCGGGTGCGAGGTGGCCCAGGGGTACGGCATGACCGAGCTGTCGCCCGTCTCGCACGTCACGCCGCCGGGACAGTTCAAGCCCGGGACCGTCGGCGTCACCGTGCCGAACACCGAGCTCCGCATCGTCGACCCGGCGACCGGCATCGACCTCCCCGACGGGGAGGACGGCGAGGTCTGGATCCGCGGGCCCCAGGTCATGAAGGGCTACCTCAACAACCCCGTAGCGACCGACGGGATGATCGACCCCGACGGCTGGCTGCACACGGGAGACATCGGCCATGTCGACGCCGACGAGCACCTCTCGATCGTCGACCGCCTCAAGGAGCTCATCAAGTCCAGCGGGTTCCAGGTCGCGCCCGCCGAGCTCGAGGGCCTGCTCCTCACCCACCCGGCCGTCGCCGACGCAGCCGTCATCGGCCGCCCCGACGACGCGCGCGGCGAGGTACCCGTCGCCTACGTCGTCCTCAGGCCGGGTGCGGAGGCCACGGCCGCCGACCTCGAGGAGTACGTCGACGGTCAGGTCGCCCACTTCAAGAAGCTCGGCGGTCTGATCTTCATCGACGAGATCCCCAAGTCGGCGTCCGGGAAGATCCTGCGCCGCGTGCTCAAGGACTCGGAGCCCACCGGGTGACCGGCGCCTACGCGACCTCGATCATCGTCGTCTCGGTGGTCC
>DASQEZ010000352.1:0-3106 GCA_035633415.1 Ornithinibacter sp.
AGCGCGGCCCGAGCGCTCGCGTCGTCGCCGAACGGGGCGACGAGCAGGGCGGCCACGCCTCGCCGCACGAGCCGCTCGACCTGGGTGCGGGCGCGCAGCTCGTCCATGCCGGTGGAGGCGACGAGGACGTCCATCCCCATCTCCTGGGCGCGCCGCTCGGTGACCGCGATGACCTCACCGAAGAAGGGGTCGTTCAGCGAGTCGACGACGACGCCGATGGTGGGAAGCTTGCCGCCGCCGAGGCGCTGTGCGGCCGGGTTGGGGTGGTAGTCGAGAGCCTTGATGGCGGCCTCGACGAGCGCGACCGTCTCGGCGCGGACCCCGCTCGCGCCGTTGATGACCCGCGAGACGGTCTTGATCGAGAAGCCCGACTCGCGGGCCACGTCGTAGATCGTCGGCTCGCTCATGCGGGCACCCCCCGGGCCAGCCGCTGCAGGATGCCGTCGACCAGGGACGCGTCGAGCATGCCGCCCCGCTCGTGCTGCACGGCGGCGGCGGCGACGGCCATCCCGTGGCGCACCGCGGCGACGTCGTCGGCACCCGCGGCGAGCGCGAAGGCGGTGCCGGCGAGGAAGGAGTCGCCCGCGCCGATGGGGTTGGCCACCGGCACGGTCACGGCATCGACCCACCAGGAGCCGTCGGCGGTCGTCAGCGCGGCGCCGTGCGACCCCGCGGTGACGACGGCGCGACGGGCGCCGCGGGCGTGCAGCTCGCGCGAGGCCGAGACGCACCGGTCGACGAGGTCGTCGCCCTCCTCCTCCACGTTCTCGTCGGTGCGCCCGAAGAGCAGGGACTCGACCTCGCCGACGTTGGGGCTCACCAGGTCGGGGCCGCTGGCCAGGGTGGCCCCCAGGACGGCCGGGGCGGCGTCGACGTGCACCGGCACCCCACGGGCGTGGGCGGCCTCGACGACGTCGGCGTAGAGGGTGGCGGGTACGTCGGGCGGCAACGAGCCGGAGCAGAGCACGGCGGCCGGGCTCGTGGCGTCCACCTGCTCGGCGATCGTCGCGAGCAGCTCGTCGTGGTCCCACTCGCGCGGCTCGGGGCCGCGGCCGTTGACGACGGTGACGCGACCGGCATCCTCGAGGAGGATGAGCGCGAGGCGGGTCCGACCGCGGTGGGGCACGGGGACGAAGTCGCAGCCCTCGGCCGCCAGCAGCTCGACCAGGCGCGGGTCGGAAGCGGGGGAGAGGCCGATCAGGCGGGGGCTGTCGCCCAGGGCCCGCAGCGTGCGGCAGACGTTGACGCCCTTGCCGCCGGCGGTGACCTCGGTGCGCGTCGCCCGGCTCACCGAGCCCGGGACGAGAGAGGGCAGCCACGTGGTGACGTCGATGCACGTGTTGGGCGTCACGACGAGCACGGGGGCCTCCTTGCCCAGTAGACAGCGCTGTCAACAGTGGTTGCACCCTTGCTCGGATGCCTCTCTGCGACTAAGGTATGAGCCTATGACAGCGCTGTCAATACCCCAGACCCCATCCGCTGAGACCGTCGGGCTGCACCGCCGGATGTCGCGCATCACCGACGACGCCGGCCTGATCCGCACGATCGCGATCGACCACCCCGACAACTACCTGCTCCTGTTCGACGACGACCTCACCGCGGTGTCGTTCGAGGAGGTCGTCGAGTCCAAGCTCGAGATGATCGCGGAGCTGAGCAAGCACGCGACGTCGGTGCTCGCCGACCCGGTCTACTGCTTCGGGCAGAGCATCGTCACCGGAGCGCTGCCCGGCGACGTCGGCGTGATCTCGGGCATCGAGGACCTCTACTACACGCCCGCGACCAGCCCGGTCGGGTTCGACACCGCGCTGCGGCTCAAGGACGGCTGGGACCCCGCGAAGCTCTCGGCGCTGGGTGCCGATGCAGCCAAGCTCGTCGTGTTCCACCGCGAGGACGGCGAGGCCGCCGACGTGCAGCGCCAGCACGACGTCGTGGCGCAGGCGGCCGTCGACTGCCACGCGGTCGGGCTGCCGCTCATCGTCGAGCCGCTGTGGTTCCCGGTCGCCGGCGAGTCGTTGGACGACCCGGAGGTGCGCGAGCGCCGCCGCCGGAGCGTGATCAGCTCGGCGCGCAGCTTCCACGACGTCGGCACCGACATCATGAAGGTGGAGTTCCCCGTCCTCGACCTCACCGACCTCGACGCGGCCCACCAGGCCTGCGCCGACCTCGACGACGCCATCGACGGGCCGTGGGTGCTGCTCAGCGCCGGCGTCACCTTCGAGGGCTTCCGCACCCAGATCGACGTGGCGGCCGACCACGGCTGCAGCGGGTTCATGGCCGGGCGCGCCATCTGGGGTGACGCGGTCGGACGGATGGGGGCGCAGGAGCGGGCCGCCGGTGCGGCGCTCGCCGCCCGCCGCCTCGACGAGCTGGCCGAGGTGCTGCGCGGCCGCGGTGCGGCCGCGTGGACCCCGGTGCCGATGGCCGACGCCGCCGCGGTGGTGGGCCCCACGTGGTACCGGTCGTACGGCGCGACCGGCGCCTGAGGTGACGGGCGCGACGGGCGTGCGGCCCGGGTCCGTGGTGGGTGGATCCGTTCCGGGCGGCACGCTCGTCTGCGTCGGGGGGGCGCCGGGTGCCGGCAAGACGACGGTCGGGGCGTTCGTCGCCGCGGGCGGGGGGCTCAGCCTCGTCGACCTCGACAGCGTCACGACCGCGCTGGTGGAAGCCTTCGCCGCCTCCCTCGGCACCGTCGCCGACCTCGACGCACCGCAGTTCGCGACCCTGCGTGACGCGCGCTACGCGTGCCTGGCCGAGGTCGCCTCGGACAACCTGCGCGCCGGCGGCAGCGTCGTCGCGGTCGCACCGTTCACGACCGAGGCGGCGGATGCCGTCGCGTGGCGGGAGCGGGCACGCACCTGGGGTGCCACGCGGGTCGTGCTGTGCTGGCTCGACGTCGACCCCGAGGAGGCCGCGGCACGGGCCGCGGCCCGGGGGCTGCCCCGGGACCTCGCCAAGGCGGGGCGGACGGCGGGTCCGGGCCGAGCGGGGGGCGTCGGTACGGCATCCCGGGTGGTCGACCGCGGCGGCATCGACGTGGTGAGTGCGGCGGGCGGCACCTCGCGCGAGACGGCGGAGCGCATCCTGTCCGTGCTGGCGGCCCTGACCT
>DASQEZ010000353.1:0-29126 GCA_035633415.1 Ornithinibacter sp.
CACGGCTCACCGCCCTGGTGTCCGAGCGGATGCCGGCCGGCGTCGTCTACACGACCTTCCACCACCCGGTGGCCGGCGCCAACGTCGTGACGACCGAGAACTCGGACTGGGCCACCAACTGCCCCGAGTACAAGGTGACGGCGGTGCAGGTCGAGGTGGTCACCGAGGCCGCCCGTGCGCAGGCAGGGGCGGTCACGTCGATGGCGCGGCGCCGATGACCGGTCCGGCCGAGCACGGCGTTCCGCCGGTCGTGCGGCTGGGCCACGACCTGGTGCGCAACTTCGAGGCGCTGCCCCCGGAGAAGGCAGCGGTCGAGATCGCCACGCACATCCGCAAGTTCTGGGAGCCGCGGATGCGCCGCGAGCTGCTCGCCCGGATCCGGTGGGGCGACACCACGCTGCACCCCCTGCTCGTGAGCGCCGCCGAGGACCTCGTCGACGGCGACGTCGACCGCGCCGAGGTGACGGAGCCGTCGGGCGGGTGACCGTGCATGGCGAGGCGTCCCTCACACGTGGGCGCCGGCCCTTCGCCGCAGCGCTTCACTTGACGTGGGCGCTGTCGCGCCGGGCGGCAGGCCACGCATCGGAGGTACGAGCATGGCGGCCATCGAGGTCACCGGTCTGCGCAAGCTCTACGGGGGTGTCGCTGCGGTCGACGGGCTCGACCTGACCGTGGGCGAGGGCGAGGTGGTCGCGCTGCTCGGGCCCAACGGCGCGGGCAAGACGACGACCGTGGAGACCCTCGAGGGGTACCGCGCCCGCGACGCCGGGACCGTGTCCGTGCTGGGTCACGACCCGCAGGTCGGCGGCAGGGCCTTCCGCGAGCGGATCGGGATCGTCCTGCAGGAAGCCGGCTTCGAGGAGAGCTTCACTCCTCGTGAGCTGATCCGCCTGCACGCGGGCTACTACCCGCACCCTCGGTCGGTGGCCGAGGTCATCACCCTGACCGGCCTGGACGAGAAGGCCGACGCCCGGGTCCGTGGCCTGTCCGGGGGTCAGAAGCGCCGGCTCGACCTCGCGCTCGGCATCGTCGGGGACCCCGAGCTGCTCTTCCTCGACGAGCCGACCACGGGCTTCGACCCCTCCGCGCGGCGTCGGGCGTGGGAGCTGGTCCAGGGCCTTCGCGACCTCGGCGCCACGATCCTGCTGACCACGCACTACCTCGACGAGGCGGAGCACCTCGCCGACCGGGTCGTCGTGATCGACCACGGCAGGGTGGTCGCCGAGGGCAGCCCCGAGCAGCTCGCCGCCGCCGCAGGCGCCACCACCGTCATCTCGTTCCGGATGCCGGCCGGCCTCGACCACGCCGACCTCCCCGCCCTGGGCCTCGAGCGCAGGATCGCGGGCAGCGTGGTCGAGGTGCGGACCGAGACGCCCACCGCGGACGTCGCTGCCCTCGCCTCATGGGCCGTCGCCCGTGGAGCGGAGCTCGAGGCCCTGACGCTGGCGCGCCCCAGCCTCGAGGACGTCTACCTCGACCTCGTGGGCGAGCAGGACCTGACGGCGCCCACCCACCCGGGCGCGCCATGACCACCCTCGCCCGCACCCGGCATCCGGCGGCGCGGGGCCCGGCGTCCGACGTCGTCATGCTGGCGCGCCAGACACGGCACGAGCTCGTGTCGCTGCGGCGAACCCCCATCACGCTGATCCTGAGCATCGGCCTGCCCCTGCTCTTCTTCGTCCTCCTGTCGGCGCTCATCGGCAACGAGGTCGTCGACGAGCGCGAGGGCGTGCGCGCCGTGCAGTACCTCGCGCCGGGGATGGCCGCGTTCGGCGTCGTCATGGCGACGTTCTCCTTCCTCGCCGTCGGGTTCGCGGAGGCGCGCTCGACCGGCGTCGTCAAGCGCCAGTCCGGGGCCCCGGTCCCCCGGTGGGTGCTCATCGGCGGCCGGATGGGTGCCGCCCTCGTCCTCGGGCTGACCTCGACCGCGCTGGTGCTGGGCTCCGGGGTGCTCCTCTACGACCTGCAGATCCCGAGCCGGTCGGTCCTGTCGATCCTCGTCACCCTGCTCTTCGCGTCCGCGTGCTTCAGCGCCATCGGCCTGGCACTGGCACTCGCACTGCCCACGATGCAGCTGACCCTCGCGGTGAGCAACGGCATCGTCATCCCGCTCGCGTTCATCTCGGACATGTTCATGTTCAGCGGCGAGATGCCGGACTGGCTCGCCACGGTGGGCTGGCTGTTCCCCCTGAAGCACCTGACCGCCCTGCTCGCCGACGCCCTCAACCCGTACCTGACGGGCAACGGCTTCCAGCTCGGCCACCTCGCGGTGATCCTGGTGTGGGGCCTCGCCGGGGCCGCCGTCGCGACGGCCCTCCTGCGGCGCGACCGCGACCGCGAGGCCTCGACGTCGTCCGCGGTGAGGACCGGTGGAGGGCGAGCGCGTCGGCGCGCTGCGGACTCGACCCCGCGGCGCACGAGCGCACCCTCGCCCGCGGCCTTCGTCTCGGGGCAGGTCGGCCACACCCAGTCGATCCTGTGGCGGGACGTCTCGGCCGTCTTCTTCGCCGTCGCGTTCCCGGTGCTCCTCGTGGCGATCATCCCGGCCGTCAACGGTGGCGGGGACGTGCTCATGTCGAACGGCCAGCCGCTCGGCACGTTCTACGCCGCGACCATGGCGGTCTACGGCGCCGCGGTGACGGCGTACGTCAACATGCCCCAGGGCGTGGCCGAGGACCGCGACACCGGGGTGCTCAAGCGGTCGGGAGGCACACCCCTGCCCACCTACGCCCTGCTGGTCGGCCGCGTCGTGGGCGCGCTCGTCGTCGCTCTCGTCACCGCGCTCGGCATCGTGGTGCTCGCGGCCCTGGTGTACCGGCCGCCGGTCCCACCCGGGATGCCGGCCGCCTTCGTCACGCTGGTCGTGGCCACGGTGTGCTTCGCGGTCGTCGGGCTCGCCGTGATGACCTTCGTCCGCTCGGCCCAGGCAGTCGTCGGCGTCACCCTCGGCACGCTTCTCCCCCTCGCCTTCATCTCCGACATCTTCGTGGTGGGCGCGAGCTTCCCTGCGGTGCTGGAAACGATCTCGTGGCTGTTCCCTCTGCGGCACGCGGCATCCGCGATGACGCAGGCGATCGATCCCGAGGTCGCCGGCTCCGGTCTCGCGCTCGACCACCTCGGTGTGCTCGTGCTGTGGACCGTCGCCGCGTCCCTGGTGCTCGCACGGCGGTTCCGCTGGGAGCCGGCCGGACCTCGGCCGAAGAAGTAGTGACGAACCTGATGCCCCTTGACAATGTACAACCTGATGGTTGTACATTAGCCGGGTGAACGAGAGCAGCGAGGACCGGGCCGACGCCCTGTTCCATGCGCTCTCCGACCGCACCCGGCGCGACGTCCTGCGCCGCGTACTGGCCGGGGAGCACTCGGTCACCGCCCTGGCCGCGAGCTACGACATGAGTTTCGCCGCCGTCCAGAAGCACGTCGCCGTCCTCGAGAGAGCGGGCCTGCTGACCAAGCGGCGTTCCGGCCGCGAGCAGCTGGCCAGCGGCGACGTGGAGGCGGTCCGGTCCGTCGCCTCGATGCTCGACGAGATCGAGAGCATCTGGCGGGGGCGGGTCGCCCGAATCGACGCACTACTCATGGAGGAGAACTGACATGCCGGTCACCGACATCACCAAGGACATCGAGAACCGCACCCTCACCATCACGGCGGAGTTCGCCGCCCCGCTCGACCGGGTCTGGGCGCTCTACGCCGACCCGCGCCAGCTCGAGAAGGTGTGGGGGCCCCCGGAGTACCCGGCCACCTTCGTCGACCACGACCTGCGGCCGGGTGGGCGGATGACGTACTTCATGACCTCCCCCGACGGCGAGAGGTTCGCCGGCTACTGGGACGTCGACGAGGTGGCCGAGCCGGGCGGCTTCGCCTTCAGAGACGGCTTCGCCGACGCCGACCTCAACCCCGACCCCGCGCTTCCGGTCTCGACGAACCACTACGCGTTCAGCGCGACCGCCGGCGGCGGTACCAGGGCGGTCTACACCAGCCGCTTCGACTCGGCGGAGGACCTCCAGAAGGTGCTCGACATGGGGGCCGAGGAAGGGGCCCGCACCGCGATCAACCAGATCGACGGCTTCCTCGCGTCGAGCCCCCAGCCCGCCTGACCCGACAACGCACGAGGTCCACGTGATCGGGATCAACCCGGCCGCGTGGACCTCGTGGGCGTTCGGTGGAACTGTTGCTGCAGGGGGGTGCAACAGTTCCGGTCGAAGCAAGAACAACGTATCGCGAGGTCCGGTACCGCGCAGCCGTTCTCGCCCCAGTTCGGCCGAACGGATGACCTACTTCCAGCCGTTCGGCGTCTCACACCGGCTCTGCGACCCGACCGTCGATCGAGCCCGGAGCCGGCACGGTGCTACCGCGCACGACCAGTCGGTGCGGCACGACGATGCTGTCACCCTCCGGCGTGCTCGGGTCGTCCAGGCGGCGCACGAGGCTGTCGACCGCCGCTTCGGCCAACACGGCCAGGTCGACGGCGACGGTGGTCAGGTCCGGGCTGGTGTGTCGCCCTTCGTCGATGTCGTCGAACCCCACGACCGCCACGTCGCCCGGCACCGACCGGCCGGCCTGCTGCAGGGCCTCGATGGCACCGAGCGCGAGGAGGTCGTTGAAGCAGAACAACGCGTCGAACGCCGTTCCGGTGGCGATGAGGTCACCGACCGCCCGGATGCCGGCCGCCCGGGTGAAGTGGTCGGTGGCAACCTCGAGCGCGGGGTCCACGTCGACGCCTGCCTCGGTGAGCGCGCGCCGGTAGCCCTTCAGCCGCAGCTCCGCCGTGGCCGCCGTGGACCCCCGCTTGGCGCCGACGGCGGCGATCCGGCGACGACCGAGGCCGAGCAGGTGCCCGACCGCCTGCTGCGAGGCGGCGACGTTGTCGACCGCGACGCGGGAGCGCTGGCTGGCCATGAGGTGCTCGCCGAGGAGCACCAGCGGCACCACCGGTGAGGCCTCGTCGAGCGCGGCCTGGGAGACCGAGATCGGCGAGAAGATGAGCCCGTCGACGATGGTCGGACGGCGGCCGAGCAGGACGTCGCTCTCGCGGGTGAGGCGTCCGTTGGTCTGCTCCACGAGGACCGACAGGTCGCGCGCTGCCGCGGCGTCGATCACCGCTGCGGCGACCTCCGAGAAGTAGGGGTCGGTGACCCGGGGAACGGCCAGCCCGATCAGCCCGCTGCGCCCGGTGCGCAGTGACCGGGCGGAGATGTTCGGCAGGTAACCCAGTGCCTCGATCGAGGCCTGCACCTTGGCCCGCATCGGCTGGCTCACCGACGGGTGGTCGTGCACCACGTTGGAGACCGTCTTCACCGAGACTCCGGCATGATCCGCGACGTCGCGCAGGCGCACTGCCATGGCCACCCACCTTCCGCCTCGCCGACCTGAGGGCATCGTGCCAGAGGACGCGCGCTTTACAGCGTTGTTACAACGTTGCATCATGGGTCCCACAGCCGCCACACCGCCGTGGGAGGAACCGTTGGACAAGACCCGAGTCGTCCTCGACCCCGCGTTCATCGTGGGCGAGGTCGACCGACGCATCTTCGGCTCCTTCGTCGAGCACATGGGGCGGTCCGTCCACACCGGCATCCGCGAGCAGGCCCACCCCGCTGCCGACGAGCACGGGTTCCGCGGCGACGTGGCCGACCTGGCCTGGCGGAGCAGCGAGACCGACGCCGTCGGCCTCGACGACGGCCGAGCGATGGTCGGGCCACCGGAGGCCCCCAGATGAGCGCCGTGGCGCCCGAGGTCTTCGGCACCCTCCCGGACGGCTCACCGGTTCACGTGCACACGATCGGGGGCGCGGACCGCCCACTGGTGCGCGTGCTCGACTTCGGGGCCACCGTCGTGTCGTTGGAGGCGTTCGCGCCGGACGCGGGTGGGCGGCGGGCCGACGTCGTTCTCGGCCATCCGGGTCTGGCCGGGTACACCGCCTCACCGACGGCCTACCTGGGAGCCATCGTGGGTCGCTACGCGAACCGGATCGCCTCGTCGACGTTCACCCTGAACGGCAGGACGCACACCCTGGCGGCCAACGAGGGCCGCACCTGCCTGCACGGTGGCCCCGAGGGGTTCCACTCGCGCCTCTGGAGGGTCGCCGAGGCGAGCACGGACGCCATCCGGCTGGAGCTCACCAGCGCGGACGGTGACCAGGGCTTCCCCGGTGAGCTGACGACGACGGTGACCTACCGGGTCTCGACGAGCAGTGTGCACGTGGACATCACGGCCCGCACCACCGCACCGACGGTCGTGAACGTCACCAACCACTCCTACTGGAACCTCGCCGGAGAGGGCGCCGGCAGCGTGGACTCCCACCTGCTCACCGTGGACGCCGACGAGTACCTCCCGATCGACGACCACTCGATCCCGCTCGGCGGCCCCGAGCCGGTCGAGGGCACCGCGCTCGACCTGCGCCGGGCCCGCGAGATCGGCGCCACGGTGCGGGCCGACGACCCCCAGACCGCGATCACCCGTGGGCT
The DNA here is from genome assembly GCA_035633415.1 of Ornithinibacter sp. Classification (GTDB taxonomy): domain Bacteria; phylum Actinomycetota; class Actinomycetes; order Actinomycetales; family Dermatophilaceae; genus Fodinibacter. The sequence continues at coordinate 6,466 of DASQEZ010000353.1, forward strand.
CGACCACTGCCTGCTCATCCGTGGGGAAGGGATGCGGCGAGCGGCCCGCCTCGAGCACCCGGGCACCGGGCGGGCCCTCGAGGTCCACTCCGACCAGCCCGGGCTGCAGGTCTACACCGGCAACTACCTCGACGGGTCCATCGTCGGCTCGTCCGGTCGCCGGTACCGACAGGGCGACGGCGTCGCCCTCGAGACCCAACGCCTCCCCGATGCCCCGAACCGCAGCTGGCGCCCGTCGCCCGTGCTCGACCCCGACGACACCTACCACTCGAGCACCGAGTGGCGATTCAGCGGATGACGACCGAGCACCTCGACCGCGCAGAGTGACGCGAGCAACGGCACAGCGGGTGGCTGCACTGGCTGCCGTGTCCGCTCGTGGCGGTGGCCTCAAGGGAGCACCGACGGGGCCGAGCACGGGCGAGCCCTCGGGCACCTGACGACGTCAGCCCGCGTCCTCCAGCGAGGGGGCCCGGGTCGGCCCGGACGCCAGGCCCCGGACGAGGACGTCGACGAGGTGCGGCACCTCGGCCGAGTCGACCTGCACCGTGCCGACGCAGGTGTTGCCACGCCAGATCGACAGCACGACCATGCCCTGGTCGGGGTGCCACGAGACCCGCATCGCCCGCGCTCCCCCGCGGGCGTCGAGCACCACCTCACCACGGATCGGGAGCGGGGACACCTCGGCCATGACCCATCATGGCCCGGTCGGCCGCGATCGCGCCAGACCCTCAGCCGCCGGCGGCCTCGGCTCGTACGACGTCATGGACGACCTCGTTGCGCCGAAGGAACCACGGCTTGAACGGAGGGTCGAACCGGGCGAACCGCGGCGCCCCGGTCGGCTCGAACCCGGCCGCGACCACGGCCTGGAGCAGGTCGACGAGGTGCCGTTGGTACGAGGCCCGGGTCCAGCGCCCCGAGTAGGACACCGCGGCTGCGAGACACTCGGGCACCGACCGCACGGTCACCTCGGGGTTCGTGGGAACCGGAGCGGAGTCGACCGTCATCGCGGCGGGAAGGACGAACGCGACGACGTAGCCACCCTCGGCGCCCTCGGCCTGCACGACCGGTGCGGTCATCGCCACCCTCTCGGACACGGTGGCCTGCTGCACCACGGGCGCTGTCATGGGCACCGAGCGGCGCGACACGTTGCGACCGGTGATGTAGCCGAAGAGGGCCCCGAACGCCTTGTTGCCCACGTCCTCGAAGGAGCCGTCGAGCTCGACCTCGGCCACGAGGTGGGCGGGGTAGCGGCGCAGCTCGAACCCGTCGTGCTGCTCGACCACGTCGTAGGGCTGCTGCTCGGTCACCCCCCGACGCTACGCCGGTCGGTCAGAAGTTGATCATGTGGCCGACGATGCCCTCGACGGCCTCCTTGACGGCCTCGGACAGCGTCGGGTGCGCGAACACGTTCCGCGCGACCTCGTCGGCGGTGAGGTCCCACTTCTGGGCGAGCGTCAGGACCGGCAGCAGCTCGGTGACGTCGGGGCCGATCATGTGCGCGCCGAGGATCTCGTTGTGCTTCGCGTCGGCGACGACCTTCACGAAGCCCACGGCGTCGCCCAGGCCCATCGCCTTGCCGTTCGCGGTGAAGGGGAACATCGCGGTCTTGACGTCGTAGCCCCTCTCCTTGGCCTGGGCCTCGGAGTAGCCGAAGGAGCCGATCTGCGGGTGGCAGTAGGTGGCGCGCGGGACGAAGTCGTAGTCGACCGGCATGGTGTCGGCACCGGCGAGGGTCTCGGCGGCGACGATGCCCTGGGCCTCCGCGACGTGGGCGAGCATCAGCTTGGCGGTGCAGTCACCGATCGCGTAGACGTTGGGCACGTTGGTGCGGCAGTAGTCGTCGATCGCGACCGCGCCGCGGTCGGTGAGCGCGACGCCGGCCGCCTCGAGGCCGTAGCCCTCGGTGCGCGGCGCGAAGCCGATGGCCGAGAGGAACTTGTCGGCCTCGAGCACCTGCTGGTCGCCGCCGGATGCCGGGGAGACCGTGACCCTGACGCCCGAGCCGGTGTCCTCGACACCCTCGACCTTGGTCGACAGCAGGACCTTCACGCCGAGCTTCTTGTAGTGCTTGGCGAGCTCCTTGGAGATGTCGGCGTCCTCGGTCGGCACCATCCGGTCGAGGAACTCCACGATCGTGACGTCGACGCCGAAGTTCTTCATGACGTAGGCGAACTCGACGCCGATCGCGCCCGACCCGGCGATGACGATCGAGCCCGGCAGGTTCTCGTCGAGGATCTGCTCCTCGTAGGTCACGACGTTCGGCGAGACCGTGACGCCGGGCAGCATCCGGGTGACGGCGCCCGCGGCGATGATCAGGTGGTCGAAGGTGAGCTGGCGGCTCGAGCCGTCGTTGAGGGCGACGTCCATCGAGGTGGCCGAGGTGAGGGTGCCCCACCCGTCGATCTCCTCGATCCCGTTCTTCTTCATCAGGAAGTGCACGCCGCGCACGATGCCGTCGGAGACCTGGCGGGAGCGCTTGAAGGTGGGCGGGTAGCTCATCGTGGCGTCGCCCTCGATGCCGTACTTCGCCTTGTCGTGCGTGAGCAGGTGCGAGATCTCCGCGCTCTTGATCAGGGCCTTGCTCGGGATGCACCCGACGTTGAGGCAGACCCCGCCCCAGTACTTCTTCTCGACGACCGCGACCTTCTTGCCCAGCTGTGAGGCGCGGATCGCCGCGACGTACCCACCGGGACCAGCACCGAGCACCACGACGTCGAAGTCAGCCATGCCGCCAGCCTATCCGGCGACGAGCGGCCGCCTGCCCCCGAGGTCGAGCTCCCGCTCGCGACCTCCGCCACCAACCGACACGCCAGAGGACCGGACGCACCTACAGTTCTTGCGTGCTCAACTCGTCCACCGTCAACGGCATCCCGGCCCTGTGGGCCGAAGGCCCGCCGCCGTACACCGCCGCGCTCGTGGTGCGTGCAGGAGCCCAGGACGAGACGATCCGCACCGTGGGGGTCGGCCACCTCGTGGAGCACCTCGTGATGTCGGGGCAGCCGCGCACCACACTCGACGTCAACGCCTCGGTCGACGACGTCGTCACCGTGTTCCACGCGACTGGTGCGCGGGACGAGGTGACCGAATGGCTCGCCCGGGTCTGCGACGCGGTCAACGACCTCCCACTGGACCGGATCGCCCTCGAGGCGAAGGTCCTGGACGCCGAGGACGGGGATGCCGTTGAGCCGGCGGTCGCGTGGGCGGCCGGCGCGCGGTTCGGCGCTCGTGGCGCAGGGCTGCTCGGACGCCAGGGCTCGCCGCACCGGGCATTGGGGCCCGAGCACGTCGTCGACTTCGTACGACGGCACTACACCGCGGCGAACGCCGTCATCGTGGCCACCGGTGAACCGCCTCAGCACCCGCGGATCCGGCTGCCGGTGGGTCCGCGGCCGGCGCCCGTGCAGTCCGAGGAGACCGGCCTCCGGCTCCCGGCCTACCTCAGCGGGCCCCCCATCCCGATCGTGTCGTGGCTCGTCCGGCGCGCGGCGGCGTCACCGGTCCTCGCCGGGCTCGTCTCCGACCTGCTGGTCGATGCGCTGCGGCACGGGGAGGGGATCCTCTACGACGTCGCCATCGGCTCGACGCCCCTGTCCGCCGAGGAGGGTCTGGCCGTGCTCTGGGCCGACGGTTCCGAGGAGGACCAGCCGCGGATCCTGGCCGAGGCGGTCGAGGTGCTGCGAACGCTCGCCCGGGACGGGCCGCGTGACGCGGACCTCGCCCACCAGAAGGCCCTCGCCCGCGCCCAGATGAGCGACCCGCGGGGAGCCGTCGACCACCTCCTGCACTGCGCCTTCATGGTGCTGCAGGGTCGCCCGGTGCTGACCGTCGAGGAGGAGTGCGCCGAGGTCGAGGCCGTGACCGCGGACGAGGTCCGGCAGGCCGCGGCGAGGGCCCTCGAGACTCTCCTCCTGGCAGGTGGCGAGCCCGCACCCGCGGGCATCTCGGGCATCCCGGACCGCAGCGACGACGATGACCCCGAGTGCCCTGCCTTCGAGGGTCGGACCTGGAAACGCAAGCTCATGAGCATGGCGCCACGAGACCTGCGGGTCGTCGTCGGCGACGACGGGCTGGCCCAGTACGTCTTCGGGCAGCGGCAAGGTGGGCGATGGACCGACCTCGCCGGGGTCGCCAGGGGTCCGGACTTCCGGGCCGTGATCTTCCGCGACGGCGGGCAGCTGATGGTGTGGCCGAAGTCGATCGGTGACGGTGACAGCCTGGCCGCTGAGATCGACCGTCGGGCCGGCGACCTGGTGTTCGAGGTCGACGAGGACTGGGCCTGACCTCAGCGCAGGGTGCGCAGGGTCTCGTGCACGGCACGAGCCACCGGCGCCGCCGTTCGCGCTCCCGGCCCCCCCTGCGCCACCACGACCGACACGACCCACTCCGGCTCGTCCGCCGGCGCGTAGGAGACGAACCACGAGGTGTCGCGCTTGCCGACCACCTCGCCGGTGCCGGTCTTGCCCGCGACCGGCCAGCCCTTCAGGCCGGCGTACTGGCGGCGCACGCTGCCCGCCGTCACGGCATCGCGCAGCGCGGCCCGCAGGTAGGTGTTGACCGCCGCGGTCAGGGGCGCCTTGCGCCGCGGACCTTCGGCCACGTCGTCGGCCCGGCCGGTGCCCGGGTCGACGACGGAGGACCCGACCCTGGGCGTGACGACGGTGCCCCCGTTGGCGATCGCGCCGTACATCACCGCCATCTGGAGGGGGGTGACCGCCACGTCGCCCTGACCGATGGAGAAGTTGGCGGCGTCGCCGGGCCGCAGCAGGTAGCCGCTCTCGCAGTTCTCGGCCGCGACCTGCTCGAGGTACGCCGCCTGCGTCCTGTCGGCGACCTCCGGGTACCCGCTGCTCGCCCGCCGGCACGAGTCGGCCTTCGTGGCCTCCCAGCTGGCCCGCTTCCACGCTCGGTCCGGGATGCGCCCGGGAGCCTCGCCGGGCAGGTCGATGCCGGTACGGGCGCCCAGGCCGAGGCCGGTGGCGACCGTGACGAAGGGGTCGCGGGCGTCGCTGGTGGCGGCGAACCCGCCCTGGGCGCGCCAGGAGTCGTAGGCCACGGCGTAGAACACGGTGTCGCACGAGATCCGGATCGCCGTGCGGAAGCTGATCAGCCCGCGGCCGGTCGTCTCGTGGTTGTGGAAGAGCCGGTTGCCGATGCGGTAGCTCGCGGGGCAGTCGTAGGCGCCCTTCAACGAGTTGCCTGCCCGCACCGCCGCGGCCACCGAGGCGGGCTTCATCGTGCTCGCAGGGGCCAGCTCGACGCCGATAGCGCGCGAGAGCAGGGGCGTTCCCGCGGCGGGGGCGGTCAGACCCGCGTAGTCGGCCGGCGAGATGCCGCCGGTCCAGATGTTCGGGTCGTAGGCCGGTGCGCTCGCCAACGCCGCCACCGCACCCGTGCGCGGGTCGAGCACGACGACGGCACCGGAGTCGGCGGCCCAGCCGCGGGTGCGGGCGGCGGCCATCTGGGTGGCCAGGGCCTTCTCGGCGGCGGCCTGCACCCGTACGTCGAGCGAGGTGACGAGATCGCGACCGGGCAGGGGGTCGGTGCGGGACACCACGCCGGTCACCAGCCCGCGGGCGTCGACCGAGACGACCGTGCGGCCCGGGGTGCCGCGCAGGACCTCGTCGTACTGCTGCTCCAGGCCGGAGCGCCCCACGAGGTCGTCCGCGACGAGACCCCGGTCGCCCCCCACCTCCCGCGCCCGCACCTGGCCGAGGTAACCGAGAGCCTGGGCGGCGCTGACCCCGAGCGGCCGGGGGTAGAACCGCACCGCGCGCGACTCGACCGCCACTCCCGGGAAGCGCGACGGCTGCTCCACGAGCGACAGGGCCCGGGTCGCGTCGACGTCCTCCGCCAAGGGCACCGGCACCTGCGCCGACCCCGCCCAGCAGGCCGGTGCCGGCGGGGCACCCTGCTCGCCGCAGAGCCAGGTTCGGCCGAGCAGGTCATCGGCCGGCAGGCCGAGCACCGAGGCGACGTCTCGCACGACCTCGGCCCCGCGGTCGGCGCTGTCGGCGATCACCCGCCGCTCGATCGTCACCACGGTGCTCGCTCGGTTGTCGGCGAGCACCCGACCCTCGCGGTCGAGGATGCGACCGCGCAGCGCGGGCACGACCAGGGTGCGGGTGTCGAGCGAGGACGTCGCGGCGCGGAAGTCGTCGTGACCGACCAGCTGCACCTGCCCGAGCCGGCCCACCAGCGCGGCGAATCCCAGCCCGACGAGCAGCACCACGGCGAGGAAGCGGCCCTGGTGGGTGCCCGCACGGCGGTCGCGGGCCGTGGTGCCGCCCCGCCTCATCCGTACCTCCGTCGAACCAGCCCGCGTTCGGCCGCCACCACGAGCGGCACCACGAGCGCAGCGACCGTCGCGGTGAGCAGGCACTGCGCCACGACGGCGGCGAGGTCGACCGGCGCGGTTCCGGCCAGGGCACCGAGCACTCCCACCCCCTCGACGACGACCGAGGCCCCCAGTGCGACCAGTGCGATGCGGGGTGCGGTGACCGGCCCCTCCACGTGAGCGCGGCCCGCGAGGGCGCCGGCGACGGCATACGTGAGCGCCTGCACGCCGAGGTGGGTCGCCCCGGGCGGGACGACGTCGAGCAGCCACCCGGCGGCCAGGCCCACCGTGGCCCCGGCGACCGGGCCTCGCAGCAGCGCCCACGCGACGACGAGGACGAGGACGAGGTCGGGGACCGGCGCCACGTGGCGGGCGCCGAGGGTGACGACGAGCAGCACGGCCACCAGGACCGACAGGCCCCGGAGCGACGCCGCCACGGGTGCGCTCATCCGTTGCCCGTCGCGACGGGCCGGGGCGTGCCACGCCCGGCGGTGAGCACCACGGCGACGACGTCGAGGGTGGTCGTGTCGACGGCGGGGACGAGCGTGCCCGAGGGAGCCACCCGGCCGACGTCCCGGTGCACCGTGCTCACCGTGCCGACCCGGATGCCCGGCACGTAGGGTCGCTCGCCGACGCTGCCCAAGGTGGTGACGACGTCGCCGGTGGTCGCCGTGCCGCGGTCGACGAGGGCGAACGACAGCAGTCCGGGAGCGGGCCGGGCACCCCCGGCCAGTGCCGCACCCGAGGCCGTGCCGAGCACGCCGCGCGGGCCCACCCGCACACCGACGGCGACGTCGGGGCTGCCGACGAGCAGCACGTCGGAGGTCCAGGGGGCCACGGAGACGACCCGCCCGACGAGGCCCTCGGGGGCGACCACGGTGCGGTCGACCTCCACCCCGTCGCGCGACCCGGCGTCGATCGTGATGCGCTCCGGGCCGGCCGGTCCTGCGGCGCCGACGGCGACGACCCGAGCAGGCACCAGGCGCGCCCCCGCCAGGGCCGGACTCTCGAGGAGGCCCGCCGAGCGGTGCAGGGCCGCGACCTCCCGCTGCGCGGCGGCGAGGCGGGTGGCGAGCGCCACCTGCTCTGCGAGAGACGCCGACACCTCGTCGTCGCCGGGGCCGAGGAGTCGCTCGAGCGGGCCCAGGACGGCGGCCGAGGCCCCTCGCACCGGTTCGAGGCCGGTGACCCCGGACACGCCCAGGGCGAGGACGAGCGCGGTGAGCACCAGGGCCGGGGTGAGGAGGCGTCGCGAGCGGGCGGCGGCGCCCCGGCCGGACGTGCTGGGGTCACGGCCGGTGGGGGTGCGCCGGACGTGCATGGTCAGGGGCGCCGGTTGTCGACGAGGACGCGCTCGAGCGTGCCGAACTCCTCGACGCACCGGCCCGCACCGCGGGCGACCGCGTGCAGCGGGTCGTCGGCGGCGCGCACCGGCACCCCGAGCTCGTGGCTGAGCCGCTCGTCGAGCCCGCGGATGAGGGCTCCCCCACCGGTGAGGGCGATGCCGCGGTCGGCGACGTCGCCGGCCAGCTCGGGCGGGCACACGTCGAGCACGGTGCGCACCAGGTCGACGATCTGCACGATGGGGGCCTCGATGGCGCGACGCACCTCCGCGGAACCGATCGACACGGTCTTGGGAAGACCCGTGACGAGGTCGCGGCCACGCACCCGTTCGGTGAGCTCCGCACGCAGCGGGAACGCGGAGCCGGCGCCGATCTTGAGGTCCTCGGCGCTGCGCTCCCCCAGCAAGAGCGAGTACTCGGTCTTGACGTGGGCGACGAGCGCGTCGTCGATCTCGTCACCCCCGATGCGCACCGTGCGTGACGTGACGACCCCGCCGAGGCTGAGGATCGCCACGTCGGTCGTGCCGCCCCCGACGTCGACGACCATCGAGGCCCGGGTCTCCTCCACGGGCAGGCCGGCGCCGATGGCCGCCGCCATGGTCTCCTCGATGACGTAGACCCGGCGGGCGCCGGAGCGCAGCGTGGCGTCCTCGAGGGCCCGGCGTTCCACGCTGGTGATGTCGCTCGGCACGCACACCACGACCCGCGGGCGGATCAGCCGCGACGGCGAGACCTGCTCGACGAACCAGCGGATCATCCGCTCGGTGACGTCGGCGTCGGAGATGACCCCGTCGCGCAGGGGGCGCACCGCGGTGACCGACTCGGGGGTGCGCCCGAGCATCTCCTTGGCGCGGTGGCCGGCGGCGAGGAGCTGGCTGGTTCCGGCCCGTACGGCCACCACCGAGGGCTCGTCGAGCACCACCCCGCGACCGCGCTCGTAGATGACCGTGTTCGCGGTGCCGAGGTCGATCGCGAGGTCCCTCCCGCGCACCCACCCCGACGCCCAGCCGCTCATGTCAAGCAGGCTAGGTCGAGGGAGTCCGGGGGTTCGGGTGCCGCGCCGAGCGCGCGCGGACCGAGGTGGTCAGCGGATGCCGTGCGACGGCATCCGCACGCTGCTCACCCGCTCAGAGCCCGGGGAACCAGATGCCGATCTCGCGGGCGGCGGACTCCGGGGAGTCGGACCCGTGCACGACGTTCTGCTGCACGGGGGTGCCCCAGTCGCGGCCGAGGTCGCCGCGGATGGTGCCGGGCAGCGCCGTCGTGGGGTCGGTGGCGCCGGCCAGCGCGCGGAAACCCTCGACGCAGCGGTCGCCCTCGATGACGACGGCCGCGACCGGGCCGGACGACATGAACTCGCACAGGGGCTCGAAGAACGGCTTGCCGAGGTGCTCCTCGTAGTGCGAGTGGAGCCGGTCGATGTCCGGGGTGAGCACCTGGAGCGCGACCAGGCGGTAGCCCTTCGCCTCGACCCGGCGCAGCACCTCCCCGGTGAGGCCGCGGGCGAATCCGTCGGGCTTGACGAGGACGAGTGAGCGTTCGGTTGTCACCGGACCAGCCTAGTTGCCCGCCGGGGTGGCTCCTGCCCCGGCCTCGGCGTCCCCGGCGGCCTCACGATCCGCGACGATCCGGTCGACCGTCGAGCCCTGGACCAGCAGCAGCACCCACAGCGCCGTGAAGACCAGCGCGACTCCGAGCATCGCCGTGACGAGCACCGCGCTGGCCCAGGTGAGGCCCTGCACCACCCAGCCGAGGGTGATGCCGTACGGCCGGCGCATCAGGCCGGCGGCGACCAGCGCGAGGGCGGCCAGCCCGAGACCGACCCACAGCAACCGCTCACCGTCGTCGGGCCGGCCGTCGGCGATGGCGTTGCCCCGGGCGACGAGCGCGAAGAACGACAGGATGATCGCCTGACCGAACAGGGCCATGGCGAGCAGGCGGAAGGTGAACTTCCCCTGGGTGCCGTACACGGGCAGCCGGCTCATGTGCCGCGCTTCCAGCGGCGGGTCTCGACGGCCGCCTTGGACTCGGCGAGCCCGGCACCCGTCGCCGCCCGGTAGTGCTTGATCGCCCCGATGAGCTCGCCCCGGTCGAGGGCGGCGTCGATGGTCTGCTGCACCTCGGGGGTGAGGTCCTCGACCGGGGTGAACGCGGTGGTCGACGCACCGCGGCTGGCGCGAAGCGACGTGACGACCCACCAGATGGCCACGATGGCGGCCACGAGGAGGATCAGCTTGAACAGCGGGTTCATGGGCGCAAGCCTAAGCGGCGCACGCAACGGCCCGCGCCAGAGGCGCGGGCCGTTGTGGTGGTGCCGACTGGCTCACCGCTCGGGGATCCAGGCAGGCGCCGGCACCCCGTTCCCGCTGTTGTCGTCGCAGCGCACGTACTGGGTGTCAACCCGCCGGAGCGCGCAGCCGTGGCCGTCGGAGGTCGCGTCGACGGGGGCCGACCGAGTGTCCTGGCCGGGCTGCCCGGCCCCGGTGAGGGCCGGCCCGGCCTCGGGGCGGGCGGCGGCGGGGCCTGCACCCACGGCGAGCGTGGCGCAGGCTGCGAGGACGAGCGCCGCGGCGCGCCGCGTGACGAGGGTGGCGACGGATGGGCTGTGCAGTCTCTGGAACACGATGATCTCCTCGGTGGTGGTGGTGAGCTCTGCCTGCCCCTCCACCGTCGAACCACCCGGCCCTCGGCCACATCGGGCGAACCCCCTCAGAAGCAGCCGACACCCCCTCAGATCGCGCAGCGCCATCCGACCGCGCCAGTGCCACACTGCTGTGGTGGCCACCCCGACCGGGGCAGCGGTGCCCGCGTTCGTCGCACGGACCCAGGAGCTGGAGCGGGTCCGGGCGCTGCTCGACGCCGCCGCCGACGGCCGGATGGGTGCGCTGCTGGTCTCGGGGGACGCCGGGGTCGGCAAGACCCGGCTGCTCCAACGAGCAGGTGACGAGGCGACCACCGACGCGGCGACGTCGTCGGGGGAGCTGGTCGTGCTCACCGGGGCGTGTCTGCCGATGGGTGCGACGACGGCACCGCTCCTGCCGCTGCGCACGGCGCTGCGACGTCTACCACCCGGCCTGCAGGCCCCTTCGCTCGGCGCCGCTGACGGAGAGACGCCCTTCGTCGTCGACGAGTGGCTCGAGCGCACCTGCGCCGAGCACCCGGTGGCGCTCGTCGTCGACGACGTCCAGTGGGCCGACCCCGCCTCGCTGGACGTCCTCACCTACCTGCTCGCCGGCCCGTCCGACCGCCGCCTCGCCGTCCTGATGACACTCCGGCGGGGGGAGGTCGGACCGGGCCATCCGGTGCACCGCTGGCTGGCCGACGTGCGCCGCATGCCGTCCCTCACCGAGCTCGGGCTCGGGGCCTTCGACCGCGGCGGGACGCGCGAGCAGCTGCACGCGCTGCTCGGGGCGTCACCGCACGAGTCGCTGGTCACCGACGTCCACGCCCGCACCGGGGGCAACGCCTACCTGAACCGACTTCTCGTCGAGGGCCTGCCGTCGGAGGCACGGCACCTCGACCCCGGCATGCCCGAGGACCTGCGCGGTGCCGTGCTCCGTTCCTGGCACCGGCTCGCGGTCGAGGCGCGCGAGCTGGTCCTCGCCGTGGCGATCGGCGGTGAGGTCGCTGGGGGCGCGGCGCTCGACCGGGCGGTCGACCTGGCAGGAACGGCCCCCGTCGACGCCCCGCGGCTGCTCCGGGAGGCCGTCGACGCCGACATCCTCGATGCCTCACCCGACGGCTACTGGTTCCACCACCCCCTGCAGGCCGAGGCACTCGACTCGTTGCTCACCGGGGAGGAACGACGCCGTCTGCACGCCGCGTTCGCGCGGCTGTGCGAGGACGACCTGGGCACGACGGCCGACGCCCCGACACCCGGCAACCTCGCGGCGACCGCGGCGGTGGCCGAGCACCACCTGCGCGCCGGGCACCACCTGGAGGCCTATCGCTGGACCCTGCGGGCGGCCGACCTCGCCGACCGGCTGGGCGACGAACAGGCTCGCTTGTCGCTGCTGGGCCGGTTGGTCGAGCTCCGCGATCGGGTCGACGGCGTCGAGGAGTCGCGGGTTCTCCTGCTCAGCCGGTTGCGGGAGACCGCGGCCGCCCTCGGGGAGCACGAGACCGAGCACGGCGCCGCGCAGTCCCTCCTCGCCGAGGTCGACGAGGCCGACGACCCCCTGCTCGTCGCGGAGCTTCTCGTGCGGCAGGAGCACCTGCGCTTCTCGACCGGCCGCGGGTTCATCAGGCTCGAGCCGGTGCGTCGCGCCGCCACGCTGTCGGCACCGTGGCCCGACTCGTGGCAGCACGGCTACGCCCTCGCCGAGGTCGCGCACGCCTCCCTCTGGGCAGACGACCCGGGGGCGCAGGTCGCCGTGGCAGCCGCCGTCGCGCGAGCGGACGCCACAGGTCATCCGCGGTCGACCGCGTACGCCTACGCCGCGGCGGGCATGGGAGCAGAGTTCGCCGGGTGCCCCGGCGGCGGTGCCCTCGCCGCTCGCGGCGTCGCGGCCGCCGCGGAGGCGCGCGACTGGTGGGGGTTCGTCCACGCCGCACTCTGGGAGGCCAACGGCACCGCGACCACCTTGAGTGCGCAATGGTCGCTCATCACCCAGGGCAGGCGGCACCAGCTGGCGGAGCTCGGCGGCCCGCACCCCTATCTCGCCTGGATGTCGAGCACCGAGGCCATGTCGCTGCTCCACGTCGGGAACTGGCGCGAATGTGCCGACCGCCTCCGGGTCGCACTCGGCGCCGACCCCGGCGTGGGAGCGGACGTGGCGGCACGACTGGTGGCCGCGCACCTGGCGACGCTCCAGGGCCGACAGCGCGAGGCCGAGGACCACCTGGCCCGGGCCGACGAGCTGTTCACCGAGACCTCGGGGTTCCTGCCGTTCGAGTTCGATGCGGTCCGCGCTCTCGTCCGGCTCGGCGCCGGCGACCCCGGCGGCGCGTACCAGGCGGCGCTCGCGGGCGTCTCGTCCCCCGGGGCACCCCCGACGCTCTGCGAATGGCTGTGCCCACTCGCTGCTCGCGCGCTGGCCGACTTCGCCGCCTCTGCGAGGGAGAGCGGGGGCTCCGACGACCTGGTGTCGGCGCAGCTCACCGACCTCGTCGCGCGCTTTCCCCATGCCATCGCCGACAAGGGAGTCGCCAGGCCCGAGTACCTGGCAATCCGCGAGGCGCTCGACGCGCTCTACGCGGCGGAGGTGGCTCGCGGACGCCGGGATGCCGACGAGACCACCCGGTGGCGAGTGGCCGCCGGCCTCCTCGACGGGGTGCTGCCCTGGGATGCGGCGTACGCGACCGCCCGGGCGGGTGAGTCCGTGCTCGTTCGCGGCGGTGGGTCACGAGAGGAGGCCGCTGCCCTTCTCCGGCACGCGTACTCCCTGGCGCTGGAGCTCGAGGCCGAGCCGGTGCTGCGCGAGGTGGTGGCCCTCGCCCGCACCGCGCGCATCCCGCTGGACGACGTGGCGGCCCCCAGTGCCGCCCCGGGGGGCGACCGGCGCCTGCCCGGACTGACGGCCCGCGAGCGCGAGGTGCTCGACCACGTCATTGCCGGGCGGACCTACGGGGAGATCGCCCGGGACCTGTACGTCAGCGAGAAGACCGTCAGCTCGCACGTCTCCAACCTGCTCCGCAAGACGGGCGCGGCCAACCGGGTCGAGCTGGCCCAGCTCGCGCGGCACGCGGCCGACGGATCGGTCTGACCCGGCCGCGGGTGGGGCCGCGGGCGCGGGCGAGTCAGACGGAGGTGGTGCCGAGCAGCATCCGCACCTCGGCGGCGGTGACGACCGAGCCGGTCGCGAGCACGCCGCCGGTGACGCCGCCACCCTCGTCGGCCATGCCGGCCGCGCGGTCGAGGGCGTCGGGCAGCTCGTCGACGACGACGACCCGGTGCTCGCCGAAGATGTCGGTGGCGATCTCGCCGAGCTGGCGCGGTGACATCGCACGAGGCGATGACGTGCGGGTCACGACGACCTCGTCGAGCACCGGCTCGAGCGCCTCGAGCATCTCGGCGGCCTCCTTGTCCTTCATCACGGCCACGACGCCGACGAGCCGGGTGAAGGTGAACGAGTCCTCGATGGCGTCGCGCAGGGCGCGCGCCCCCGCCGGGTTGTGGGCGGCGTCGACGAGCACCGTGGGGCTGCGGCGCACGATCTCGAGCCGCCCCGGGGAGTCGACGCCGGCCAGCCCGGCCCGCAGCACGTCGATGTCGATCGGCTGCTCGCCCCCACCGAGAAAGGCCTCGACTGCCGCGACCGCGACGGCGGCGTTCTGCGCCTGGTGCGTGCCGTGCAGGGGCAGGAAGAGGTCCGGGTACTCGGCGGCCAGGCCGCGCAGGGACAGCTGCTGCCCGCCGACTGCGACGTCACGCGCGGTGACACCGAAGTCGTTGCCCTCGAACACGACTCGCGCGCCGACCTCGGTGGCGCGCTCGAGGAGCACTTCGACTGCCTCGGCCGCGGGCTGCAGACCCGACACCGTGATGGCGTCGGCCTTCATGATGCCGGCCTTCTCGCCCGCGATCTCCTCGACCGTGTCGCCCAGGAAGTGGCGGTGGTCGAGGTCGATCGGGGTGACGACGGAGACCGGGGCGTCGACGACGTTCGTCGCGTCCCACGAGCCACCCATGCCGACCTCGACGACCGCGACGTCGACCGGCAGGTCGGCGAACGCCGCGTACGCCACGGCGACCAGCACCTCGAAGTAGGTCATCGCCGGTCCGCCGTCGAGAATCGAGCGGGCATCGACCATCTCGACGAACGGGATGACCTCGTCGTAGGCGCGCAGGAAGCGCTCGGCGTCGATCGAGCGACCACCGACGGCGATCCGCTCGAGCATCGAGTGCAGGTGCGGCGAGGTGAAGCGGCCCGTGTTCAGGCCCAGCTCGCGCAACAGCGCCTCGATGATCCGGGCGGTGCTCGTCTTGCCGTTGGTGCCGGTGACGTGGATGACAGGGAAGGTGCGCTGCGGGTCGCCGAGCAGCTCCATGACCGCGCGGATCCGGTCGAGGGAGGGCTCGAGGTCGTGCTCGGGAGCGCGGGAGAGGATCGAGGCCTCGACCTCACGCATCCGGCGGTTCAGCTGGAGCAGGTGCGCGGCATCGCGCTGGGCGGCATCGGGGGCGGGGCTCACCCGACCATTGTCCACGCTCGCGGCGGCCCGGGCTGACGCCAGGACCGCTGCGCCCGAGCGGGGAGGGGTCAGCGCCTGGTGACCCTGATCCGCGCCGGGTAGCGCTCGCCGACGACCACCTCGGTGACCCCGTCGGCGGCGGGGTCGAGCGCGTCGAGGTCGGGGGTCGCCGACAGCTCGGCCGCCAGCGTCTCGCCGGCGACCAGCTCGCGGTGGCCCACGGCGGCGCGGTAGACGAACTCCGCACCGGCGACCTCGAGCAGGATCCGGTCGGACACGTCGAAGCCGGCGTCCCGCCGAGCCTGCTGCACCGCGCGGACGAGGTCGCGCGCCGCACCCTCCACCTCGAGCTCGGGGCTGACGTCGGTGTCGAGCACCACGAACCCACCGCCGGCCAGCATCGCGGTGACGTGCGTGCCCGCCTGCTCCGCGTCCACGACGGTCTCGACCGCGTACTCTCCCTCGACGAGTGCGAGTCCGCCCGAGGTGACCGTGCCGTCGTCGGCCACCGACCAGTCGCCGGTCTTGCTGCCCTTGATCGCGGTCTGAACGTCACGACCCAGGCGGGGTCCGGCGGCGCGGGCGTTGACGACGAGGCGCTGGCTGATGCCGAAGTCGGACTCGTGGGCCTCCGCGACGTCGAGCACGGTGACCACCTTGACGTTGAGCTCGTCGGCGACGATGCCGGCGAAGGGCCGCATCCCCTCGGGGTCGGCGGTGACGACCGTCAGCTCGGGCAGCGGCAGTCGCACCCGCAGCCTCTCGGCCTTGCGCAGCGACGATCCCGTGGAGCACACGGCGCGCACCTGGTCCATGGCGATGACGAGGGCGTCGTCGGCCGGGAGGTCCGCGGCGTCCGGCCAGTCCTCGAGGTGCACGGAGCGGCCACCGGCGAGGCCGCGCCAGATCTCCTCGGTGACCAGCGGCAGCAGGGGGGCCGCCACCCGGGTGAGCACCTCGAGCGTGGTGTAGAGCGTGTCGAACGCGGCGTGGGTCGCTGCCTGGTCACCGGACCCGGTGTCCCAGAACCGTTCCCGCGACCGCCGGATGTACCAGTTGGTCATGGCGTCGACGAACTGCCGCACCGACTCGCAGGCGCCGGGGATGTCGTAGGCGTCCATCTGGCCCTCGACGGTCTCGACGAGGTTGCGCAGCTTGGCGAGCAGGTAGCGGTCGAGCGGGTCGGTCGACGCAGTCGACCACCGGGCGTCGTACCCCTGCCCGCCGTTCGCGGCGTTGGCGTAGAGGCTGAAGAAGTACCAGCTGTTCCACAGCGGGATGAGCACCTGGCGCACGCCCTCGCGGATGCCCTCCTCCGTGACGATGAGGTTGCTTCCGCGCAGGATCCCGCTGGCCATGAGGAACCAGCGCATCGCGTCGGCGCCGTCGCGGTCGAACACCTCCGACACCGCGGGGTAGTTCTTCAGCGACTTGCTCATCTTCTGGCCGTCGCTGCCGAGCACGATGCCGTGGCTCACGCACGACGAGAACGCCGGCCGGTCGAACAGCGCGGTCGCCAGCACGTGCAGCGTGTAGAACCAGCCGCGGGTCTGGCCGATGTACTCGACGATGAAGTCGCCCGGGAAGTGGTGCTCGAACCAGTCCGAGTTCTCGAACGGGTAGTGGACCTGCGCGAACGACATCGAGCCGGAGTCGAACCACACGTCGAGCACGTCCTCGACGCGTCGCATCGTGGAGTTGCCGGTCGGGTCGTCGGGGTTCGGCCGGGTCAGGTGGTCGATGAACGGGCGGTGCAGGTCCGGCTCGCCGTGCTCGTTCAGCGGCATCCGGCCGAAGTCGCGCTCGAGCTCCTCGAAGGACCCGTAGACGTCGATCCGCGGGTACTCCGGGTTGTCGGAGCGCCACACCGGGATCGGGCTGCCCCAGAACCGGTTCCGCGAGATTGACCAGTCTCGGGCGTTCTCGAGCCACTTGCCGAACTGGCCGTCCTTGACGTGCTCGGGCACCCAGGTGATCTCCTGGTTCAGCTCGACCATCCGGTCCTTGAACTTCGTCACCTCGACGAACCACGAGGAGACCGCCATGTAGATGAGGGGCTCGCGGCAGCGCCAGCAGTGCGGGTAGCTGTGGTCGTAGGTCTCGCGGCGCAGCAGCACGGTGCCCTCGGTGGCCGACCCGCGGTCGCCGTGGCCGGCCGTCGCCGCCTTGAGGTGCTCGATGACGACCGCGTTGGCGTCGAAGACGTGCAGGCCCTCGTAGTCGGCGACGGGGAAGGTGAAGCGGCCGTCGGGGCCGACGGGCACCACCGGTGTGATGCCGTACTGGTCGGTGAGCTGCTTGTCCTCCTCACCGAACGCGGGGGCGATGTGCACGATGCCGGTGCCGTCGTCGGTGGTGACGTAGTCGGCGGCGAGCACGACGTGCGACTTCGCGTGGCCGGCGTAGTAGGAGAACGGTGGGGTGTAGGAACGCCCGACGAGGTCGCTGCCCTTGAGCCGCTCGACGACGCGGTCGGCGGCGTCGTCGCCCAGCTCGCGGGCGTACGCACCCAGCCGCGCCTCGGCCAGCAGGTAGCGCTCGGTGCGACCGGTGAAGTCCGACTCCACGACGACGTAGTCGATGTCGGGGCGCACCGCCATCGCGAGGTTGCTCGGGAGGGTCCACGGCGTCGTGGTCCAGATCAGGGCGAGCTCTCCGGTCTCGAGCCGGTGGCCCACGGTGACGGCGGGGTCCTGCCGGTTCTTGTAGACCTCCTCGTCCATCCGCAGCTCGTGGTTGGACAGCGGGGTCTGGTCGTTCCAGCAGTAGGGCAGGCAGCGGAAGCCCTCGTAGACCAGGCCCTTGTCGTAGAGGGTCTTGAAGGCCCACAGCACCGACTCCATGAAGGTCGGGTTCAGCGTCTTGTAGTCGTTCTCGAAGTCGACCCAGCGCGCCTGGCGGGTGACGTAGTCACGCCACTCCCCGGCGTACGTCATGACGGAGTCGCGGCACTTGGCGTTGAAGGTCTCGATCCCCAGCTCGAGGATCTCCTCCTTGGTCTTGATGCCGAGCTGGCTCATCGCCTCGAGCTCGGCGGGCAGGCCGTGGGTGTCCCAGCCGAAGCGGCGCTCCACCCGGCGGCCGCGCATCGTCTCGTAGCGGGGGACGATGTCCTTGACGTAGCCGGTGAGCAGGTGGCCGTAGTGCGGAAGTCCGTTGGCGAAGGGCGGCCCGTCGTAGAAGACGAACTCGTTGGCGCCGTCCTCCCCCGGCGGCCGGTTGTCGATCGACGCCGCGAAGGTGTCGTCGGCCGCCCAGTGCGCGAGCACGGCATCCTCGATCTGCGGGAACCGGGGGCTCGCGGGGACGCCGAACGCGGCGCCGGTGTGCTCACCGGTCGTGGAGACCTTGGGGTACGTCATGGGCGCTGCTCCTGCGGGTCGTCGACTCGTCGTGTGATCGGGACGAGGACGAAGGGCGACGACACGGCATCGGATGCCGGGCCGTACCTCCGCGGTACCACCTCGCTTGCCGCCGCCCGGGGGCGACGACCGCTCTTGTGCCAGGTCGTGACGTGACCCCGACGCCCGGTTCTAGTGAGGACGACACGGTGGATGCCGTGGGTCCCGTTCTTCCGGAAGCTCGCCGCTGATGACGGCTCGAACGCTCGTGCCGGGCAGTCTACCGGCGTCGCGGGGCTCGTGCGGTCCTGCGGTCGCCTGCCGCGCGGAAGGTGCTCGTCCGTGGTGGCATGGCTGCGATGGCTGCCCGGTGATGAGAAGGTCGGCGCATGATCGAGATCCTGACCCCCGTGGAGATGTCCCGAGCCAAGGTGACGGGCGCGCTGGTCGCCGACATCCTGCAGACGGTGAAGAGCCGCAGCGCCGTGGGAACCACCCTGATGGACATCGACGGGTGGGCCCAGGAGCTGATCGTCGGGGCCGGGGCGGTGTCCTGCTACGTCGACTACGAGCCGTCCTTCGGGCGCGGACCGTTCGGCCACTACATCTGCACGTCGGTCAACGACGCGGTGCTCCACGGGCTGCCCCACGACCGCACCCTCGCGGACGGCGACCTGCTGTCCCTCGACCTCGCGGTCTCCAAGGACGGTGTCGTCGCCGACTCGGCGATCAGCTTCATCGTGGGCGACTCCCGGCCCGCCGAGAGCGTCGCGATGATCAGCGCGACCGAACGTGCGCTGTCCGCCGGTATCGCCGCTGCCGGCCCGGGGGTTCGCCTCGGGGACGTCTCGCACGCCATCGGCTCGGTCCTTCGTGAGGCGGGGTACCCGGTCAACACCCGGTTCGGAGGCCATGGACTCGGTTCGACGATGCACCAGGACCCGCACGTCCCCAACAGTGGACGGCCCGGTCGCGGATACACGCTGCGTCCCGGGCTCCTGCTGGCGCTGGAGCCGTGGGTCATGGCGGACACCGCCGAGCTGACCGTCGATGACGACGGGTGGACGCTGCGCAGTGCCACGGGCTGCCGCACGGCACACAGTGAGCACACCATCGCCATCACCGACGGTGGCGCGGAGATCCTCACGTTGCCGACGCGCGGTGCCACCTGAGTTGCTTCGCTGATCCTGCTGTGGCGCAACGGAAACGACCCGACCGAGCCATCCTTCACCCCGGGGTCTGTCGGTGGTCGCGGGTAGGTTTGCGGTAGCGAACACAGGCAGGGGGTGAGGGTCGTGGCCGGGGGTCCCGTGGAGGTCGTGGCGGTGTGCGAGTCGGTGCTGGCCGAGCTCGCTGGTGCGATCTCCACGTCGGCGCTGACGGGGTCTCGGGAGGAGTGGGCGGCGGCGGTCACGGCGGCGCAGCGGGTGATCGACGTTGCGTCTGCGGTGCAGGATGCGGCGATCGCGCGGCTGGCCGCGATCGAGCCGGAGTGGCTCGAGGACGGCACCGTGACCGAGTCGCACCGGGGACTGGGTCACGCCGCCCTGGACGCCCCGGCGATCGTGTCCGGGGTGCTGAACGTGGCCGCGGTGCACGCCGAGCGTCGGGTGCGGGCCGCACTGGCCCTGGCCGCCGACGGCCCGGCCGGCACCAGCACCGCGACCGGGTTGGGTGGGTTGCACCAGGCGATGGCCACCGGCCGGCTCGACGCCTACCGGGCCTCGGTGGTGGCCGAAGAGCTGGTCGAGGCACCACCGGAGGTCGCCGCCACCGTCGTGGCTGCCCTCGAGGCGCACTTCGACAGTGAGGACGCGGCGCACCTGCGGCGCCGGTGCCGGCGGGTGCTGACCCGGATCAGCCCCGACCTGCTGGTCCAACGCGCCCGCCGCGCCCGCCAGGAGTGCGGGCTGCGCCGCTGGGCCGACGAACCCGGCGTCGACCGGTGGGTGGGCACCTTCCCCTCCGAAGAAGCCGCCCAGGCCTGGGCCGCGATCGACGCCCTGGCCCGGACGTACGTCCAGGACCAGGTCTGCCCGAACCTCGAACGCGCCCGCGCCAAGGCGCTGACCGACCTGGTCGCCGGCCACGCCACCATCGACACCGTCCTGACCGTGACCGTCCCCGCGACCGTCCTCCCCGAAACGGTCCTGCCCGAGGCGGTGGTCCCTGACAACGCCCGCCGCGGCGGTGGTGACCTGGTCGACGCCGGAGACGCCGGTTCGGCAGAGGCCAGCCCTGCGGGCGAGGGTGACCTGGTCGAGGTCACCGGACCCAGCGGTGCCCACCCCGTCTACGTCGCCCGTAGCTGGCTGACCACCACCGCCGTGCACGCCAACACCGCGGGCCGGACCGCCGTGCAGGGGGCCGTGTGCCACCCGGCCACCGGCGCCCTGCTCGACGACACCACCCCGGACCACGCCTCAACCGGCGGCCTGAACGTGCCGACGACCGTGGACCACCGATTCGCCGCGGACGAGTCCGGGCCGTACCGGCCCTCCCGGCGGATGGCCACCCGGATCAAGGCCCGCGACCGGCGCTGCCGCTTCCCCGGCTGCACCATCGCCGCCACCTTCTGCGACCTCGACCACGTCCGACCCTGGCCCCACGGACCCACCCACGACACCAACCTGCTCACCTTGTGCCGGCGCCACCACCGCATCAAACAACGACCCGGCTGGAACGCGACCCTGGCAGCGGACGGGGTCGCGACCTGGACCGACCCCACCGGACGGGTCCGCACCACCCACCCCGCCGACGCCCTGCACACCAGCGTCCTGCCCGACGTCAACCGCGCACGCGCGGCACCGGGCAGCACCAGCCGGGCCCGCACCGCCCTGCCCGACGGACCGCACAGCGAGCTCGAGTTCCACCTCGAACACCTCACCGCACCCCTGCCTGGCCACCACTCCCGACCGGTGTCCATCTGGCGCGACCACCACGGCAACCACCGCGCCGAGGTGCTGCCCATCACGGGAATCACTCTGCTCGAGCCCGCCGACCTGAGCCCGACCGGCGTCGACCCCACCGGGCACTGGCCCTGCCGCCGCACCCGACGACGCGCATCCCGCCACGACGACGGGCCACCCCCGTTCTGACCCGGTGCTGACCCGGGCGTCGGACCCCCTCCGGGGGGAGTAGAGTCTGGCCGTCGCCTTCGGGCGGCACCACACGCACCTGTTCGGGGGAAGCCGGTCCAAGTCCGGCACTGTCCCGCAGCCGTGGGTCGCGACGTCACGTCGCGGCGAGTCGGAATGCCCGGCAGGTGCGAGCGGCTCCACAACACCGTCGAGGAATGCGGGACGGAGCCCGAGTGACCGGGGCTCCCGGTGGTTCGGGCATCACGTCTTGAACCGCTCAGGAAGGCACCGATGTCCACCCCCACCACCACCCGAAGCGTCCTGCTGCGCCGCGCCGGGACCCTGCTCGTGGCAGCCACGCTCGTCGGCGCACCGGCCACCAGCGCGTTCGCAGACCCGACCACGGAGGCCAGCCCCACGGCATCCGCGAGCGCGTCACCCAGCCCCACCAACACCGGGGTCCCCACCCCGAGCGTCACCGGGTCGAGCGACCCGAGCCGCACGACGACCCCGTCGGCCACCACGTCGCCGACCCCCACCAGCCCCGCCCCGTCGTCGAGCACCTCGCCCACGCCTCCGACACCGGCCAACCGTCTCCCGGCCGAGAAGGCCGATCTCGCCGCTCTGCTCGCTTCCGCCGAGGACGAGGCTGCTGCGGCATTCATCGCCAGCACCCTTGCCGCGGGCGGTGACCACTACGTCTACCCCAACAGCACGTTCTTCGACGGTGGCAACACGATCGACGCCATCATCGCGCTCAGCGCCATCGGCATCGGCACGCAGCAAGGCCAGTCCGACGCCTCCCTCGGATATCTCGAGGACAACCTCGACTCCTACATCGGCTCGTCCGGAGAGGTCTATGCCGGCCCTCTCGCGAAGGCGCTGCTTGCCACGGTCGTCACCGGGTCGGACCCCACGTCGTTCGGGGGCCGCGACCTCGTCGCCGAGCTTCGGGCTCTCGAGACCACCGAGGGACGCTTCAGCGACGACTCCGCGTACGGCGACTACTCGAACACCATCGGGCAGTCGCTCGCCGTCATCGCCCTCTCCCGGGCGGGTGAAGGGCTCAATGCGCCCTCGGTGCAGCTCCTCTTGGCCCAGCAGTGCGCCGACGGTGGTTTCCGAGGCGCACTGGACGACACGGACGGATGCGTCAGTGACGCCGACGCAACGGCCTTCGCCGTCCAGGCACTGCTCGTCGCGAGTGACACGCTGGTCTGCGGCACCGACACCCAGGGCCTCACGGACGACACGGCGGCCGCAGCCGAGAGCGGCCTCGAGTTCCTCGAAGACGTCCAGGACCCCTCAGGCGGCTTCACGAGCGACGACGGCGCGCTGAACGCCAACACCACCGGCGTGGCGGCCCAGGCCCTCACTGCGGGGGGTCGCACCGCGGTGACCGACGCCGTCGCCTTCGTCGCCACCCTCC
>DASQEZ010000354.1:0-7906 GCA_035633415.1 Ornithinibacter sp.
ACGCCCGCGCCCTGTCCGAGCTGTTCGACCTCGACCCGCGCGACGTGTCCCTCGTCTCGGCTCCGCCCGCCATCCCGGGGGACGACGGATGACCGCGCTGCGCCTCGGCACCCGCCGCTCCGCCCTCGCCACCACGCAGTCGACGTGGGTGGCCGACCGCCTGCGTGCCCTCGGCCACGACGTCGAGCTCGTGGAGGTGAGCACCGAGGGAGACCTCGACCGCACCACGCCGCTGGCCCAGCTCGGCGGCACCGGGGTGTTCGTGTCCGCGCTGCGCACCGCGTTGACGCAGGGTCGGGTCGACCTCGCCGTGCACTCCCTCAAGGACCTGCCGACCACGCCGGACGAGGCCACCACGGTCGCGGCCGTGCCCACCCGCGAGGACCCGCGCGACGCCCTCGTCGCCCGTGACGGCCTCACCCTCGGCGAGCTGCCCGCCGGCTCCACCGTCGGAACCGGCTCGCCGCGCCGCCGCGCCCAGCTCGAGGCGCTCGGTCTGGGGCTCGTCGTCACCGGGCTGCGGGGCAACGTCGACACCCGCCTGAAGGCGGTCGCCGAGGGTCGTCTGGATGCCGTGCTGCTCGCCGCAGCCGGCCTGCGCCGCCTCGGTCGCATCGACGAGGCCACCGAGCTCCTCGACCCGATCCAGATGCTGCCCGCGCCCGGCCAGGGTGCCCTCGCCGTCGAGGTCCGCGCGGGCGACGCGGTCACGGCCTCGGTCGCCGCAGCGCTCGACGACCCCGACAGCCGGGCCTGCACGACTGCCGAGCGGGCCCTGCTCGCCGAGCTCGAGGCGGGGTGCTCCGCGCCAGTGGGGGCCCTGGCCGAGGTCGTCGAGGGGTTCGAGGGCCCCGAGCTGTCGCTGCGCGCCGTCGTCACCACCCCGGACGGCAGCGCCGACCTGCGGCGCTCGCTCGTCGGAGACGTGGCGGAACCGGCCGACCTCGGGCGCCGCCTCGCCCGCCTCCTGCTCGAGGACGGCGCCGCCGACCTCATGTCCGACACAGTCCCGCTGCCCACCGCCGACCACCTCGCAACGGAGCGTGCCCCGTGAGCCCCTCGCGCTCGACCACCTCGTCCACCACCCGGATCCCGGCCCGCGTCGTCTTCGTCGGCGCCGGGCCCGGCGACCCCGGCCTGCTCACCGTTCGAGCCGGTGAGCTGCTCGCGACCGCCGACGCGGTCGTCATCGACCAGCTCGCCCGCGACGCCGTCGTGCAGCGCTGGTGTCGCCCCGACGTCGACGTCGTCGACGCCGGCTACGGCGACCACGGCGAGCGACTCACCCACGCCGTGCGCGCCAAGCTCGTGGTCCGGGCCGCCAAGGCCCACCCCGGCGGCCTCGTCGTGCGCCTCATGGACGGCGATCCGGCGATCTTCAACGGCCTGGCCGAGGAGGCCCAGGCCTGCGTCAAGGCAGGCCTCGCCTTCGAGGTCGTGCCGGGCGTCAGCTCGATCACCGCGGTGCCGTCCTATGCCGGGGTGCCGCTCACCTCGAGCACGTCCACCGGCGTCCACGTCGTCGTCGCCGGCTCGCGCCGCTGTGACCTCACCGGCGCGGTCGACCCGGGCGTCACGGTCGTGGTCCTCGGCCAGCCCGACCGCGCAGCCGAGGTCCTCGACGCGCTCGTGGCCGCCGGACGCGACGCCGACACCCCCGTGGCCGTCACCGAACGGGGCACGAGCACCGAGCAGCGCACCGTCGTCACCACCCTCGGAGCCGCATCGGCGACGATGGTCGACGGGCGCTTCCCCGTGCTGGCCGTCGTGGGGTCCACTGTGAACATGCGCGAGACGCTGTCGTGGTTCGAGACCAAGCCCCTCTTCGGCTGGGAGGTGCTCGTCCCCCGCACCAAGGAGCAGTCCGGCTCGACCATCGCCCGGCTCGAGCACCACGGTGCGCAGGCCGCAGTCGTCCCGACCATCTCGGTCGAGCCGCCCCGCACGCCGCAGCAGCTCGAGCGTGCGGTCAAGGGCATGGTGACCGGCCGGTACGAGTGGGTCGGGTTCACCTCGGTCAACGCCGTGCGGGCCATCCGGGAGAAGTTCGACGAGTTCGGGCTCGACGCCCGCTCGTTCGCCGGGCTGAAGGTCGCGGCCGTCGGCGGGGTCACCGCCCAGGCGCTGCGCGACTGGGGCATCGTCGCCGACCTCGTGCCGTCGGGTGAGCAGTCGGCACGCGGCCTGCTGGAGGAGTGGCCCGACTTCGACCGCGACCTCGACCCGATCAACCGGGTGTTCCTGCCGCGAGCCGACATCGCCACCGACACCCTCGTCGCGGGCCTTCAGGAGATGGGCTGGGAGGTCGACGACGTCACGGCCTACCGCACCGTGCGGGCCGCGCCCCCCGCGGCCGCGGTGCGCGACGCCATCAAGAACGGTTCGTTCGACGCGGTGCTGTTCACGTCGAGCTCGACGGTGCGCAACCTGGTCGGCATCGCCGGCAAGCCGCACCCCACCACGGTCGTCGCCTGCATCGGCCCCGCCACGGCCAAGACGGCCGAGGAGCACGGGCTGCGGGTCGACGTGCTCGCCCCGGAACCCACCGCGCAGGCTCTCGTCGACGCGCTCGCCGACCACGGCCGCTCCCTCGCGCTCGCCGCCCAGGAGGCGGGCGAGACCCTCGTGCGGCCCAGCCAGCGGCGCCCCGGCGGCCGCCGACGGGCCACCTGAGCGTGGGAGGCTTCCCGACCTCGCGGCCGCGCCGACTGCGGCAGAGCCCGGCGATCCGCCGGCTGGTGGCCGAGACGCGGTTGAACGCGGCGGAGCTGGTGCTGCCGGTGTTCGTGCGGGAGGGCATCGACGCCCCGGTGCCGATCTCGGCGATGCCGGGCGTCGTGCAGCACACCCCGGACTCGCTCGTGCTCGAGGCCAGGCGCTGCGTCGAGGCGGGCCTCGGCGGGATCATGGTCTTCGGCGTCCCGGTCCGCAAGGACGCGCGAGGGTCCGGCGCCGACGACCCCGACGGCATCCTCAACCTCGCGCTCGCCCGGCTGGTGCAGGAGGTGGGTGACGACCTCGTGGTCATGGCCGACCTGTGCCTCGACGAGTTCACCGACCACGGTCACTGCGGCGTTCTCGCGGCCGACGGCTCGGTCGACAACGACGCGACGCTCGACCGCTACGCCTCGATGGCGCTGGCCCAGGCCGCGACCGGCGCTCCCGTGCTCGGGCTCTCCGGGATGATGGACGGTCAGGTCGGGTACGTCCGGGCTGCGCTGGATGCCGCCGGGCACACCGACACGGTGATCCTCGCGTACGCCGCGAAGTACACCTCCGGCCTCTACGGCCCGTTCCGCGAGGCGGTCCAGTCGTCCTTGGTGGGTGACCGCGCGGCCTACCAGCAGGACCCGGCCAACGGCACCGAGGCGCTGCGCGAGCTCGAGCTCGACATCGACGAGGGAGCCGACATCGTCATGGTCAAGCCGGCCGGTCCCCACCTCGACGTCATCGCGGCCGCGGCGGCCATGTCACCGGTTCCGGTGGCGGCCTACCAGATCTCGGGGGAGTACTCGCAGATCGAGGCGGCGGCCCAGCAGGGCTGGATCGACCGCGACCGGGTGATGATGGAGAGCCTGACCGGGATCCGCCGCGCCGGCGCGCAGATCATCCTCACGTACTACGCGCTCGAGGCCGCCGCCCGCCTCTGAGTCGCGGCCCGGCCGGCGCCAGGGTCCCGCACCCGCGTTCCCCTGCCGACGGGTCAGACCCGGTCCCGGGCCATGCGTGCGTAGAGGGGGCCCGGGTCGGGCAGCACCAGCCGGGCCTCGAGCAGCTCGTGGCCCAACGTGATGCCCAGGCCCTGGTACGGCCGGGCGGGCACGCCCGCCCGGCCGAGCGACGCGCAGACGCGCTTGAGCACAGCGGCCACCCGCAGCTCGCAGGCCGCCGTCCCGAGGTCGCCGAGCTCCGGCCACATCGGGGAGTCCCGCACGATGGCGCGGGCCTCGGCCACCGCCACCTCGTCCTGCGGGGCGAGCCGCTGCTCGGACCCGGCGACGGCGAGCAGGGCGTCGAGGTCACCCGTGACCAGGACGCCGGCCAGCTCGGTGGCCTCCACGCCGCGCGTGGCCAGCCACCGACGCAGCACGACGTGGTCGTCGGTGGGCAGCACCATGCCGGTCCCTTCTCCCTGCGCCCCCATGATCGCTGCCGACCACGACCGATGACGTGGGTTTGGCAGAGTTTGGTGCCGCGCTCCCGGCATCCGGGACGTAGATGCCCACCACCTCGGGGTGGAGGACCGGTGTCGGGTCCTCGACGCGGGTCGATGCGAAGTCAGGAGCAGTTCGCCCGGTCAGGAGGTTCTGGCCGAGTCAGGGCCGAGTACGGCCCTGACTTCGCGAAGTGCTCCTGACTTCGCGAGGAACCTGTGGGGAGGCGGGTGTGGGTCGCGGGTGTGGGCGCGGGACGACGAAGGCCGCCGCCCTGCCCCTGGCGGGGTGGGCGGCGGCCTCGGGCACGCTGCGGGGAGGATCCGCGGCGAGGTGGCTCCGGCGGAGGGTCCGGCAGCCGTGCGGTCCGGGCTCAGGCCTGCTTGGCGAGCTGCACGTCGAGGACGAGCTTGATCTTCTCGGAGACCAGGACGCCGCCCTTCTCGAGGTTCGCGTTCCAGGTGAGGCCCCAGTCGGTGCGGTTGATCTCGCCGTGGGCCTCGAAGGCGGCCTTCTCGTTGCCCCACGGGTCGGTGGCGACACCGTTGAACTCGACGTCGAGGGTGACCGGCTTGGTCACGCCCTTGATGGTGAGGTCACCGGTGAGGGTGTCACCCGTGAAGGCGGTCGAGACGAAGGTCATGTCCGGGTAGGTCTCGGAGTCGAAGAAGTCGGCGCCGCGCAGGTGGCCGTCGCGGTCGGCGGTGCCCGACGCGACCGAGGCGGTCTTGATGGTGACGTTCGCGACGCTGTGCGCGATGTCCTCGGCGACCTCGACGGTGCCGGAGACGTCGGCGAACGAGCCGCGGACCTTGGTCACCATGAGGTGGCGGGCGACGAAGCCGACCTCGCTGTGGGTGGGGTCGATGGCCCAGGTGCCGGCGGTGAGGGTGTTCAGGGTGGCGATGGCGGTCATGTCGATCTCCTTGCTGTTGGGGGCGGGATGCGCCTTAGTTGACCGTTCAACCACTTGGAAGCGCTCCGGCATTCCGCGATCTCACGATGTGGGACATGCCGCGGACGCCCCCTTCGCCCACGAGCAGGACGTCCGCTCGCGGACCACCCCTGACGTGCCACGATGAGCCACATGGCGAGTGAGGACGTGCGGTGGCTGTCGGAGGCCGAGCAGGTCTCCTGGCGCGCCTACCTGCGGGCCAACCGCGAGCTCGACGTGGCGCTGGACCGTGACCTGCAGGCCGTCGGGGTCTCGCTGTCGGAGTACGAGCTGCTCTCGATGCTCTCCGAGGCGCCGATGGGTCAGCTGCGGATGTCGACCCTCGCCAGCCTCATCGTGCAGTCCCGCAGCCGGGTCACGCACACCGCCGCGCGGCTCGAGCGGCGCGGGTGGGTCAGGCGCAGCCCTGCTCCCGACGACGGCCGTGGCGTGCTGCTGCGGCTCACCGACGACGGTCACGAGGCCATCGTCGGGTTCGCCGAGGTGCACGTGGCCAGCGTGCGGCGGCACCTCGTCGACATCCTGACCCCCGAGCAGTTCGCAGCGCTGGGCGAGGCGATGCAGGCCGTCCGCGACGCCTATGCCGCCGACCCCACCACGCCCGACTCCGGCTGCTGACCGCACCCTCGACGCAGCGCCCTTCACCGGACCCCGGCCCTCGTGGGTGGCCGGCGCGGCTGGGAGGATGACCCGGTGACGCACCCCGAGCCGACCAGCCAGACCACCGCACCGACCGACGCACCGGCCTCCGCCGCCCTCCTCGCGCGGGCCCGTGCGGTGACCCCCGGTGGGGTCAACTCACCGGTGCGGGCCTTCCTCGCCGTCGGCGGCACGCCGCGGTTCATGGCCAGCGGCCGTGGCCCGTACCTCACCGACGTCGACGGCAACGAGTACGTCGACCTGGTCTGCAGCTGGGGGCCGATGATCCTGGGTCACGCGCACCCGAGCGTGCTCGAGGCCGTGCGCGACGCCGTGGGCCGTGGGTTCTCCTTCGGCACGCCCTCCGAGAACGAGGTGCTGCTCGCCGAGGAGATCGTCGACCGCGTCGACCCGGTCGAGCAGGTGCGCCTGGTCTCCAGCGGCACCGAGGCGACGATGAGCGCGATCCGGCTGGCTCGCGGGTTCACCGGTCGCAGCCTGGTCGTGAAGTTCGCCGGGCACTACCACGGCCACGTCGACTCGCTGCTGGTCAGTGCCGGGTCCGGGGTCGCCACCCTCGCCCTGCCCGACTCGGCGGGCGTCCCCACGGAGATGGCCGCCGAGACCCTCGTCATCCCCTACAACGACGTCGAGGCCCTCGAGGCGGTCTTCGCCGCACGCGGCGGCGAGATCGCGTGCCTGATCACCGAGGCGGCAGCCGGCAACATGGGCGTGGTCCCGCCGGACGCCGGGTTCACGCAGGCGCTGCGGCGGGTCACCGCCGAGCACGGGGCGCTGCTCGTCTCCGACGAGGTGATGACCGGGTTCCGGGTGAGCCGGGCCGGGTGGTGGGGTCACGAAGGCGTCGACGTCACCCCCGACCTGCTGACCTTCGGCAAGGTGATGGGCGGCGGCTTCCCGGCCGCCGCGTTCGGCGGGCGCGCCGACGTCATGGCTCTGCTCGCCCCCGACGGCCCGGTCTACCAGGCCGGCACGCTGTCCGGGAACCCGGTCGCCACCGCCGCCGGCCTGGCCACGTTGCGGGCCTGCGACGACGCCCTCTACGCGCGCCTGGGTGAGGCGTCGCGCACGATCGCCGACGCGGCAGCCGCCGCGTTGTCGGATGCCGGTGTGCCGCACCGCATCCAGTGGGCCGGCTCGATGTTCTCGGTCTGCTTCCGCGACGGCGCCGTGCGCACCTACGACGACGCGCGCGACCAGGACACCGCCGCGTTCGGCCGGTTCTTCCACGCCATGCTCGACGCCGGGGTGTACCTCCCGCCGAGCGCGTTCGAGTCGTGGTTCGTCTCCGGGGCGCACGACGAGGCCGCCGTCGACCGGGTGCTCGCAGCCCTTCCGGGGGCGGCACGGGCCGCCGCGACAGGGGCGCCCCCGCGCTGAGCAGCGCGTCTGACCGGGCCCGGCGAGGCAGTGTCGGCCCGCGTCGGCGTCGGCTGGGGCGGTGGCGCCCTCGACGTGGCGCTCGGGCTCGGGTCGCGGGATGCTTCAGGGGACACCTGAGCGTCTCGGGAGGGTCCGATGAGCACGACAGCACATCACCAGGGCAGGGCCGACGTGCCCGACGAGGCCGAGGCCCGGCGCGGGGCCTTCTCGGGGAGGCGGGTGTTCATCCTCGCCGCCATCGGGTCCGCCGTCGGCCTGGGCAACATCTGGCGGTTCCCCTACGTGGCGTACGACAACGGCGGAGGGGCGTTCATCCTGCCCTACCTCGTCGCCCTGCTGACCGCCGGAATCCCGTTCCTGCTCCTCGAGTACGCCCTCGGGCACAAGTTCCGGGGGTCCGCCCCGCTGTCCTTCGCCCGGCTCTCGCGACGCAGCGAGGGGATCGGCTGGTGGCAGGTCGGGATCTGCTTCATGATCGCGGTCTACTACGCCGCGGTCATCGCCTGGGCCCTCAGCTACACGGTCTTCTCGTTCTCCCAGGCGTGGGGGGACGACCCAGACGCCTACTTCTTCGGCGAGTTCCTCCAGGCCGGGGACCCGGGGGTGACGCTCGAGTTCGTGCCACACGTCCTGGCGCCGCTCGCCCTCGTCTGGCTGGCCCTCATCGCCGTCATGGCGCTCGGGGTCAGCCGCGGCGTCGGCGCCACATCGGTCATCTTCATCCCCGTGCTCATCGTGGCCTTCGCCTTCCTCG